>NZ_SEHL01000002.1:0-469717 GCF_004151355.1 Dermacoccus sp. 147Ba | reverse complement strand
ACCCCTGTCCACTACCGGGACCAGGTCAGCGACCGCGCTACACCACTATCGGGGACTCAACTAGACCCACTTCGAGATCCCCCCTTATCAGCGCCCATATGTCTGGAACGAGGAGAACCAGTGGGCGCCGCTGTGGTCGGATATCGAACGCGTGGCCTGTGAGCTCCTCGAGGAGAAAAGTGAGCAGAGGAGCGATGGCGGAGCTAGGCATTTCCTAGGGGCAGTCGTATACGAGTCGGGCTCAGCCGTCACGGGAGATGTTACGAGGCACACGGTAATTGACGGCCAGCAACGAATGACCACCCTCCAAATCTTGATTCGCGCTGTCTCGCAGGCGATGCGAGAGTTCGATCAGGCAGAGATGGTTGAGATGCTCGACGAACTGATCATGAACAGTTCTCGCCGTTTCCTTGGGAAGCCAACCCGTTTTAAGCTTTATCCCTCACACTCGGACCGCGGGGCTTTTGAGAGGGTCATGACGGGAGGGAACCCCTCTGATCATCGTCTGGACCTGGCTTTCCGCTTCTTCTCCGTGGCGGCACGTGACTGGCTCTCAACAGGAGGCGAGAGTGCGCAGTCAGCGTCGCTGGACCAGCGGGCAAATGCTCTGGGTGCGACGATCCAGGACCGTCTGTCGCTTGTGTCAATTGACCTGAGTGGCAATGATGACGCACAGTTGATCTTCGAAACCCTCAACGATCGCGGCACACCCCTTCTCAAGGCGGACCTAGTGAAGAACTGGGTTTTTCGCGAAGGTGCGCAGTTGAACGCGGATGTTGACGATTGGGCTGTGCGGTTGTCGGATGAGTTTGACCAACCGTGGTGGAGGGAAGAAGTCCAGCAGGGGCGACTGATGCGTTCGCGCATCGATATATTCCTGCAGTACTGGCTCACTATGAAAAGTTGCGCAGAGGTCCGCTCTGACGACACCTTCCGAGCTTTCGTCCGTCAGTCAAAACCCTTCATGGCGGACCGAGATTTTGCGACCAGCTACCTAGAGTCGCTGCGGTCGGATGCGGATATATTTAGGCGCTTTGCAGAACTCGGTTCTGACACGCCCGAAGGGTCGTTTTATCGACGAGTGATTGAGCGTCTCGAGCTGTCAGTCACCACTCCCATATTCCTATGGTTACTTTCCGAAACCACCAAAGTTCCAGCAGATCAACGTTCATTGGGTCTTGCAGCCCTCGAGAGCTGGTCAGTTCGTCGCATGTTAATGCGGATGACGACGAAGGACGTAAACAAGTTTGCCGTAGTCCTTTTGAGGGCCCTTGCCAAAGCTCCTGTAAATCAGGCTGGAAGCGTGCTCCGTAGGGTCTTGTCTGAACAAACGGCCGTCTCTCGCGTTTGGCCGACGGATGCTGAGCTCCAGGATGATCTGAGCGATGCAAAGGTCTACGGCAACATTCGCCAAGATCGCCTACGCCTCGTGCTCGGAACGGTAGAGCAGTCGCTGCGCGACGAAAGCGCCATGCACGAATCGATCACCTTGCCCGAAAGGTTGCAGATTGAGCATGTAATGCCGCAGGGGTGGCGAGCATATTGGGATGAAGGACTTGACCCAGAGGCTGCAGTCAAGCGCGATCGGAGAGTTCACAGCATCGGTAACTTGACCTTGGTCACTCAAGCCCTTAATGGTTCGCTGTCTAACCGGCCGTGGAGCGACGCAATGGCACAGGGCCTGGACAAGGGTGGCCATCCGGGCGAAGGAAAACGAACACTGCTGAATCAATTCAGTCTTCTCGTGCTCAATAAGGAGCTCCTAGATGACCATCCAGATCGATGGACCGAGGATGATATTCGTGCTCGCTCCCTTGCGATGGCGAAGCGTATTTGTTCGATCTGGCCTGGTCCGGATCTCGAGGCGCGCCCCTCGATAACACCGGCCCTCTCCGGTCGAGAAGGGCGTGGGCGTGACGACTTGTGGGATGCGTCATCTGTGCAGGCGCTGGCAGACGACTGCTCCGGGGCTATTGGGGCGGTGTTAGATCAGCTAGCGGCCATTGCACCTGAAGGCTGGAGCACGGTTGAATTTCAATCGGTCGGCATTGCGTCTCCGCATTCGGCCCTTGGCGGTTTGAGCGCCAAGCTCGCCGCAAAGTTCCCAGGGCTTCCCAACGTGGTGGCATTTGAGAAGCGGTCGGGGCAGTGGTTCTGGTCCGTTTCCACGGATTTCGCGAAGCGTTGGGCTGCTGCTCGTTCGCGGTAATGCTGATTAATCGGGACCGCTCCCCTTGCCGTGGCTCGCGGCAGGGCACTGCGAGGGGAGCGGTCCTGCGTGAGGAAAAGCCCAGGCCGGTTTGAGATGGAGGGGATGGTCGCTCGGCCCGGGGCAACCATCGTTCTCACACCACCGAAGCCCACTGGAACACCTGCTCCGGCATGGGGTGCGTCAGCTTCCACGTGATCGCCATCGGACGCTCGCCTACGTGCCTGACGTAGCTCGCGTCGCCGAGGTAGACGTAGGGCGCGCCGCCGCCGAAGACGTCAACCTTGTATTCGCGCATGAACAGCGCGATTGAAGAGCCCCGCTGTGCGTGGTGGATGTAGCGCTGGCCCGTCGCCGAGTCCTCGCGTGTCACGCCCTGCGACTCCCAGTGGAACAGGCCGCGGCTGATGGCGTAGTCGCGGTACATCGTCGTCGGTGAGAAGCCCGAGCCCACCTTGTTCGTCGTCACGAGGAAGGCGTCCAGCGCCTGCTCCGGCCGGTAGTACACACCGGCCACCGCGGCACTCGGGAAGCGCTTCTCCTCGTACGACGCGTACCCGATCGCCGTCAGCAACTCCTCGCGGGTGTAGCGGGCATGCAACGCCAACGGCAGAGTGCCGAGCCGACCGTCCATCGGTCGCGTGGGGTACGTCGCGTTGTCCAGGGCCATCTCGAGCACCGTCGTCAGTTCGCGGCGGAACTCCACCTCGGGGCCCAGGGCAGCCACGGCGTCGCGGGCTGACGCATACCCGCCCCGGGGGAACAACGCCATCGTCAGCACGGGCGCGTACCGGCGTGCCGCGTTCGACGCCTCCTCCCACGTGAACCCGTCTCTCAGCACCTCTCGGTACGCCCGCGAGCGCTCCACATCGTCCACGTGCATGAACGCCCGCACCCGCTTCAGAAGATCGCGCTCCAATGCCGACCCTTCTCGCGGCAGGAGGCCGGCTTCTCGACGCAGAAGAGTCCAGCTCTTGTTGTTCGTGTAGAGGTCGGCCAGCTCCAGGCCGCTGTCGTCGAGGAAGGCTCGCAGCGAGTCGGGCCGTGTCTCGCGGGCCTCACGCACCAGCGACTGCCAACCGCCCGAAACCCCCGCCTTGATGTTCTTCACCACGATGTCGCGCGCCACTCGATCGAACACGATCTGCGAGCCCGCCGGCAGCGGAATGCCGGCCCCGTCGATCGCCGTCGTCAACTCCGTCCGCTTGATCGTCTTCGCCACCGCACGCAGCTTGCGATCCCAGCGATACTCCTTGCGCTGATGCCCGACGAAGTCCAACGCCGTCAGCACCGGCTTGTCGTTCGCCAAGCGCAAACCGCGCCCCAACTGCTGAACGAAGACCGTCGGGCTCTCCGTCGGGCGCAGGAACAACACCGTGTTGACGGCCGGAATGTCGACACCCTCGTTGAACATGTCCACCGTGAAGATCGCCTTGATCTCACCGTCACGCAGGCGACGCTGCGCCTCACCCCGATCCGCGCTGTCGGCCGCCGACGTCACGTGCATCGACGGCACTCCCGACGCCGTGAAGAACTGCGCCATGAACCGCGCGTGCTCCAACGACACACAGAACCCGAGCGCTTTCATTGCGTCCAGGTCGCCCACCTTGGCCTCCACCGAACGCAGCACGTGCGCCGCTCGCTCGGCATTCGTCGCCAGCAACTCACTGAGCTCCGCGCGGTCGTAGGTGCCCCGCGAACCGAGCCACTTCACCGACGTCAGATCCACCGTGTCACCCACGACGAAGTAGTGGAACGGCGTGAGGAGATCCTCCTCGAGCGCATCCCACAACCGCAGTTCCGTCGCCGCGTGCCCATCGAAGAACACCTCGCGCACGTCCTGCCCGTCGGCTCGCTCTGGCGTCGCGGTGAGTCCGAGCAATTCTCGCGGCTCGAAGTGGTCGAGGATGCGTCGGTACGTCGGCGCCGACGCGTGGTGGAACTCGTCGATGACGATGACGTCGTACGCCGTCGGGTCGATGGCCGTCAGATCTGTCGTGGCGAGCGACTGCACACTCGCGAACACGTGCGTGTTGTTCACGGGACGATGCCCGTCGACGAGCAGCTCGCCGAAGTTCGGGTCACGCAGCACCTCCGCGTACGTGCGCCGCGCCTGCTCGAGGATCTCGCGGCGATGCGCGACGAACAGCAGCCTCGGGCGGTTCGAGCCGGAACACATTCGCTTGTAGTCGAGCGCCGCCACCACCGTCTTGCCGGTACCCGTCGCCGCGATGACGAGGTTGCGGTGGCGGCCGTGAATCGTGCGGTGTGCCTCGAGCTCCTCCAGCATGCGTGCCTGGTGTGGGCGCGCCGTCACCTCGAGGCCCGAGAGGCTGATGCCCTCGCTCTTCTGCCGGCCGGACGCGGTGAGCAAGGCGCTATCGAGCCGTTCGCGATCGCGGCTCGGGTCGTACGTCTCGAACGCCGGGTTCGCCCAGTAGCTGTCGAATGTCGCCTCGAACTTGCGCATGAGCGTCGGCGTCGCAATGTCGCTGATGCGCACGTTCCACTCGACGCCGTCGAGCAGCGCCGACGACGACAGGTTCGACGAGCCCACGAACCCCGTGCCGTACCCGCTGTCGCGATGAAAGATCCAGGCCTTCGCGTGCAGGCGCGTACGGCTCGTCTCGTAGTGCACCTTCACCTCGGCGCCGTACTCCGTGACCAACCGATCGAGCGCCCCTCGATCCGTGCACCCCGTGTACGTGCTCGTGATGACGCGGATCGGCACCCCGTGGTCCTTCAACCCCCGCAACTGATCTTCGATGACGCGGATGCCCGGCCACATGACGAAGGCACACAGCAGGTCGACGCGATCGGCCGTTGCGAGCTCGTTGCGCAGCTCGCCGCCGATACTCGGCTCGCCCTGTGCGTTCGTCAGCAGCGCCGCCTCCGACAGGCGGGTACTCGGGCGACGCGTGTACTGACGCCCGGCGCCGAGTCCGGCGGTGGGGGAGAGCGCGAGGAGTTCGGCGAGTTCGTCCTCGGGAAGCAGCTCGTCGTCCTCGTCCTCGAGTGCTCGCAGGATCTCGTTGACGAGGCTCGGGCCTTCGTCGCTGGCGAGATGGCGGACGAGTGACTTCGCCAGGTGGCGAGCGAGAACCTCCGGCGCGATGGCCTCGTCGACGACGCCCTTCGTCACCGTGAAGCGGTCCTGCAGTTCTTCCAACTCGGCCGCGAGGCGAGCAGTAATGAGCTTTTCGTAAAGGCCGGGCCGCATGGGCTCAGGGTACGGCTCGGCCCTCGTCTTCTCTGCGAAGTGTGGTGACGGTTGGGGTACCTGGTGACGGTCAGACGTCACCAGGTACCCCAACCGTCACCTTGTGGGGAGCCTCTCCCGCCTGCTCGCTATCCACAGGCTGACGCATCGCTAGCGGTTGTCAGAGGCGAGGCCTATGCTCGCGCTCATAGTGATCTGCGTCTCACGAGCACGTCTGGCGGAGGCGCGGGCAACGCGGCGATGCCGACGGATCCGTAGGGGTGATCCGGGCACACGCACGAGTCGACGGCCCGGTACGGCTGACCTGAGATCACACCGCAGTCAGCACGTCCCGAACCGCCCGACTTCCTGAACGGACCACACGACTATGCGCATCCTGCTCATCGGCGCCGGCGGCGTCGGCTCGGCCGCCGCGAAACTCCTCGTCGAACGTGACTTCTTCGAGGCGCTCGTCGTCGCCGACTACTCGGCCGAGCGCGCCGAAGCGAGCGCCCGCGCTGCGTCCGAGCGCCGTGACGGCGAGGCCCGCGTCACCTCCGCTCAGATCGACGCCTCGAGCGCCGAGGGCGTCGAAACGCTCTGCCGCGAGCACGCCATCACGCACGTGTTCAACGCCGTCGACCCCGTCTTCGTCATGCCCATCTTCGACGGCGCGTTCGCCGCAGGCGCCGACTACCTCGACATGGCGATGTCCCTCTCGAAGCCCCACGAGAGCGAGCCGTACGCGAACGTCGGCGTCAAGCTCGGCGACGAACAGTTCGCCAAGGCCGATGAGTGGGAGAAGGCCGGACGGCTCGCGCTCGTCGGCATCGGCGTCGAGCCCGGCCTCTCGGACGTCTTCGCCCGCTACGCCGCCGACCATCTCTTCTCCGAGATCGACGAACTCGGCACCCGCGACGGCGCCAACCTCGTCGTCACCGACGACGACGGCCACGAGATCTTCGCGCCGTCCTTCTCCATGTGGACGACGATCGAGGAGTGCCTCAACCCGCCTGTCGTCTGGGAGAAGGGCCGCGGCTGGTTCACCACCCCGCCGTTCAGCGCGCCGGAAACCTTCGACTTTCCCGAGGGCATCGGCGAGGTGGAGTGCGTCAACGTCGAGCACGAGGAAGTGCTGCTCATGCCGCGCTGGGTCGACGCCAAGCGCGTCACCTTCAAGTACGGCCTCGGCGAGGAGTTCATCGGCATCCTCAAGGTGCTCTACACCCTCGGCCTCGACTCAACGGAACTCATCACCGTCAAGGGCCAGCAGATCTCGCCGCGCGACGTCGTCGCAACAGCTCTGCCCGACCCGGCACCATCGGGCCGCGCATGAAGGGCAAGACCTGCGCCGGCCTGTGGGTTACCGGCACCGGCACAGACGGCGAGCCGCGCTCGACGTACCTCTACCACGTCGTCGACAACGAGCAGACGATGAAGGACTACGACTCCCAGTGCGTCGTCTGGCAGACGGCGATCAACCCCGTCGTCGCTCTCGAGCTCCTTTCCACGGGCGCGTGGTCCGGCGCCGGCGTCCTCGGCCCCGAGGCGTTCGACGCCGTGCCGTTCCTCGACCTGCTCAAGGCGCCGAAGCCCGAGGGTTTCGGTTCCCCCTGGGGCATGCAGGAGCAGTGAGATGAGCGACGCAGGATCGGGCGCGACCGTTGTCACCGAGGGCAAGGGGCTTCGCGCGGGCGCCCTGGGCCTCACCGGCAGTGTCGTCGTCGGCGTGGCCTCGACGGCACCCGCGTACTCACTCGCCGCCACGCTCGGCTTCGTCGTCGCGGGCGGCGCTGGCTTCAAGGCGCCCGCCATCATGCTGCTGGCCTTCCTGCCGATGTACTTCATCGCGGTGGCCTACCGCGAGCTCAACGAGGCCGAACCCGACTGCGGCACCACCTTCACCTGGGTGACCCGCGCCTTCGGCCCCGTGGCCGGCTGGATGGGCGGCTGGGGCATCGTCATCGCCGACATCATCGTCATGGCGAACCTCGCCCAGATCGCCGGAGCCTACTCGTTCACCCTCGCGAATGAACTCGGTCTGCACAACAGCCTTGACTCGAGCACGTTCTGGTCCACCGCCGCCGGCCTGCTGTGGATCGGCGTCATGACGTGGATCTCGTTCCGCGGCATCGAGGTCTCCGCCCGCCTGCAGTACGCGCTGCTGACGATCGAGGTGCTCACGCTCATCATGGTCGTCGGGGTGGCGCTGTGGAAGGTCTACTCCGGCAGCGCCCCAGCAGGCTCGGCGAAGCCGTCGCTGTCGTGGCTGTGGCCGAGTGGACTCTCGATGTCGGTCCTGTCGTCGACGGTGCTGCTCGCCGTGTTCATCTACTGGGGTTGGGATTCGGCCGTCTCGACGAACGAGGAAGCCGACGACCCCAGCCGCACGCCGGGCCGTGCCGCCGTCATCTCGACGCTGCTGCTCCTCGTCATCTACGTCTTCGTCTCCATCGCCACCGTCGCGTTCGCCGGAACGGGGGACAAGGGCATCGGGCTCGGCAACGATTCCAACGCCGACGACGTGTTCACCGCGATCGGTCCGTCGCTCTTCGGTGACACCTTCCTCGGCCACGCCGGGCTGGCGCTCCTGGCCATCTCCATCCTCACCTCGTCGGCCGCCTCGACGCAGACGACGGTCCTCCCGACGGCGCGCACCGCCCTGTCGATGGGCGTGTTCCGCGCGCTGCCGGCCAAGTTCTCCACCGTGCACCCGCGCTACCAGACGCCCACGTGGTCGACGCTCGGGATGGGCATCGCCTCCGCAGGTTTCTACCTGCTCATGACCCTCATCAGCACGAACATCCTCGGCGCGCTCATAGGCGCGATCGGGCTGCAGATCGCCTTCTACTACGGCATCACCGGCTTCGCGTGTGCCTGGTTCTACCGGCACTCGCTACGCACTTCGGCGCGCCACTTCGTCAACCGCGGACTCATTCCGTGCCTCGGCGGAGCGTTCCTCTTCCTCATGTTCGCCTACGCCGTGAAGTCGTACGCCGAACCCGACTACCTGCTCGACGACAACGGCAAGAACGTGACCATCTGGGGGTTCGGCGCCGTGGTCGTCGTCGGTGTCGTTTCGCTCCTGGGTGGCTTCGCGCTCATGGCCCTGCAGTGGTCGCGGGATGCGGCGTTCTTCCGGGGGCGGACGCTGCGCACCGGCTCGTTCGAAGACCTTCAGCGCTGGCGCGCCGAGGGCACCCAGTACGGCGTCATCGGTGGCGATGTGACGATCACGCAGGAAGGCGACCTCGTCACCGACGGCGGGCTCAGCGGCGTACCGACGGGGCCGACCCCGACAACAGGCGAAGGTGAAACGCGATGAGCGACTCGACCGTCCGATACCTCGTCGCGTGGGGCGGCGACGCCCGCTCCAAGGACGCCCTCGCCCTCGGGGCGACGCTCGCCCGCACCTTCCGGGCTGAGCTCGCCGTCGTCTACGTCGTGCGCGAGGAGACGTTCGGCGCCCACACGTTCGGCGATGTCAGCTTCACCCAGGAGGTCGTGCGCCAGGCCAGTGAGCGCGTGCAGAAGCACCTCGACGCGCTGACCGGCCTCGACGACGTCGTCCTCCACGTCCGGCGCAGCGGATCCGTGGCCGAGGGCGTGCTCGACGTCGCGAAGGAGATCGGCGCCGACCTCATCGTCATCGGCGCGGGCACCGGCACCCGGGCGCTGACGACGAACGCCATCGTCACCGCGCTCCTGCACGCCTCGCCGGTGCCGGTCGCGATGGCTCCGCGCGGCTACCGCAAGGACGCTCCCGCTGAATTGACCGAACTCGTCGCTGCGGTCGGGCCCCGCGCCGGCGCCGGCCGGATTCTCGAGGAAGCCATCCGCGGCGTCGAGCGCGTCAGCCTTCCGCTGCGCCTGGTCTCGTTGCTCGAGCTCGGCACGGACGTCGACGTCCCGGACGAACGCGTCGAAAGCGTGCGGGCGGCGCTCGAGCGTGCCGCCGAGGAGGTCGACGTGGACGAAGTGACGTCTCACGTCGGTCAGGGCAAGAACCTCAAGGAGGCCATCGCGAACATCGAGTGGAAGCCCGACAGCGCGCTCATCATCGGTTCGTCCCGCCTGGCGCAGGGCAAACAGACCTTCATCGGTACAGTGGCGAGCCGGATGCTCGCCCACCTGCCCATCCCGATGATCGTCGCCCCGCGAGGCGAATGAGAACGAGGTCAGCCCCATGAAGGTTGTCTGTGCCCCCGATTCCTACAAGGAAGCGCTCTCGGCGGTCGACGCCGCCGCAGCGCTGGCTCGGGGAGTGCGCGGCGTCCTTCCGTCGGCGGACGTCGTCGATTTGCCGGTGGCCGACGGGGGAGAGGGCACAACCGAAACCCTCATGGCGGCGCTGAACGGTCAGCTGATCGCCGTGGACATCACGGACGCGCTCGGACGTCCTCGCACAGCTGAGCTCGGGTGGGTCGCTTCGGAACGCCTCGCCGTCGTTGACGTTGCGCAGGGGGCCGGGCTGCATCACATCGAGGTGGAACTGCGCGATCCTTACCGCTCCTGCAGTTCTGGTGTCGGGCACCTCGTCTCGGCCGCGCTCGATCTCGACCCGCGCCGGGTCGTCATCGGTCTCGGAGGATCGGCAACGAACGACGGTGGCGCGGGCATGATCTCCGCTCTCGGTGGGCGATTGCTCGACTCCAACCGCAGGCCGGTCACTCCGACGCCCGAGGGCATGAACAACGTGGCCTCGCTCGACCTGTCGGAGCTCGACCCGCGGCTTGCGGGTGTCGAGGTGATCCTGGCCAGTGACGTGACGAACCCGCTGCTCGGGCCCGACGGCGCCACCGCCGTCTTCGGGCCGCAGAAGGGCGTGACGCCCGCGCGGGTGCCCGTCATCGAGAAGGTGCTCGCAGGATGGGCCGACGTTCTCGAGACGGCGACGGGCCGTGAGGTCCGCGACCTGCCCGGGGCGGGCGCTGCCGGGGGACTCGGCGCTGCGTTCCTCGCTCTCACGGGTGCGACGCTCCGGCCGGGTCTTGATGTCGTCGCCGAGGCCGTGGGGCTTGAGGAGGCCGTGCGAGACGCTGACCTCGTGCTCACCGGCGAAGGCCGCATCGACGGGCAGACCCGCTTCGGCAAGACGCCCTGGGGCGTCGCCGAAATCGCCCGCCGTCACGGCGTGCCCGTCGTCATGCTCGGGGGAGAGGTCCGCCCGGAGGGGCGCGCCCTCATCGACGACACGATCGTCGCCGTCGAGCCGATCCACACCGGCTACACCGACCTCGACGAGGCGCTCGCCAACACCGGAGCCGACCTCGAACAGGCAGCGGCGTCGGCCGTCGAGCGAATTCGGTAGAGGCGCGGCGTCGTCGGTGACGACGCGCGGCTCGATACCCTTTCCCCGTGACACCGCCGAGCGAGCAGGCCCCGCGCACCCCCGCGCGTGAGCGCCGCGTGCCCGGCTGGCTGCGCCGTCTCGCACCGCAACGTTCGTGGATCGCCCAGCTGGCAGCCTTCGGCGCCATCGGGCTCTGCCTCATCGGCGCGTGGACCATCGTGCGCGACCCCTTCGCGCCCACCGGCGTCGCCCAGGGGGAGACCGTCGCCGATGCCCAACAGGCTCAGCCCCCGGCGCCCGGTGGCGCCGCGGACGTCGAAGGCGAGCAGACCATCTCGGCGGTCGATGAGAAGTTCGTCCTCTGGTCGGTGACCAACGCAGGTGACGACACCCTCTTCGGCCTCGGGGAAGGCGACTGCTCCGGCACGCCGTGCCCCGCCCTCGTGCGCTCCACCGACGACGGCAAGACGTGGACGCAGATGCACACGTTCAGCTCCGCCGACACGTCTGCGGCAACCGGGGCCACGCAGCCGCGCGTCCAGCCCGCCGGTGCCCTGAGCGAAGTGCTCTTCACCTCGCCGAGCACGGGCTACGTCTACGGCGGCGACTTGTGGGTCACGCGCGACGGCGGACGCACCTTCACCCACGTCGACCACCCCGGCAGCACCGTCCTCGACGTCGTCGTCCACGACAAACAAACCCTCGCGCTCACGGCGTCGGGCTGCATCCAGGGCACCTGCTCGGGGCGTCTGGAGATTTCCCGCCTCGGCGGCGGAGACACCCCGCGGTTGGCCCAGACGATCGCCGCCGCGACGCCCACGAGCCAGATCGACGCCGCGGACCTCGTCGTCGGTGGTGACAGCCTCATCGTCCTCGCCGGCAACGAACCCGGCAGCGGGGACGCCCCCGGTGCCTGGCGTCTGGCCGGCGACAGCCTCGCACCCCTCAACCCCGGATCGGCCTGCAGCGGAAAGCCGTTCAGCGCCATCGCGGGCAACGGCACCAACCGTCTTGTCGCCGTCTGCGATGAAGCCGTCTCCGCCAAGACGACGAGCTTCACCACCGTCACGAGCACCGACGGCGGCGGCACCTGGCAACTCCTCGGCACCGGCAACCTGTCGCTGCCCACCCAGGGCGGCATCTCGCTGGCCACGTCCGACGGCGAACACATCGTCGCGGCTTCCGGCGGCCCGCGCACCGCCGCCGACGCCACAACGCGCACCTCCGACGACAACCCGCTGCGCGTCTCCTCCGACGGCGGCCGCAGCTGGAGCGAACCGAGCGGTGGCGACGACGCGCCCACCGGTGGCATGGATGATGTGCGCACCCTCGGCCAGGAGTTCCTCGCCCTCTCACGTACCGACGGCGAGCTGTGGCGATCGAGCGATCGAGGAGGCCGCTGGACTCACACGTCCGTCGCAGGCCACGGTGGTTGAATGAAGTCATGAGCGATGAGGTGGAGTCCGCGCCAGCCGATTACCCGCGCGAGTGGGAGGCCGACGTCGTCCTGCGTGACGGCTCCGTGGCGCACGTGCGCCCCATCGGCCCTGACGACGCGGAACGCCTTCACCGCTTTCACGCGGCCCAGAGCGAAGAGTCCATCTACCTGCGCTTCTTCGCCCCCATCAAGCGCCTGAGTGACCGTGACGTCACGCGCTTCACCCACGTCGACCACGTCGAGCGCGTCGCCCTCGTCGGTCTCGTCGGTGACGACATCATCGGTATCGGCCGCTACGACCGCCTCGGTGGGCCGGATGCTCCCTCGGCGGAGGTCGCGTTCAACATCGCCGACAGTTTCCAGGGCCGCGGCGTCGGCTCCGTCATGCTCGAACACCTCGCCGCCATCGGCGCCGAGAACGGCGTCGCCGAGTTCGTGGCCGACGTCCTGCCGCAGAACCGCAAGATGATCCAGGTCTTCACCGAGGCCGGTTACGACGTCAAGCGCAACTTCGACGACGGCGTCATCTCCGTGCGGTTCGAGATCGAGCCGAACGAGAAGTCGCAGGCCGTGCGCCTCGCGCGCGAACAGCGCAGCGAATCGCAGTCGGTGCGCGCCCTGCTCAACCCGTCGTCCGTCGCCGTCATCGGCGTCTCGAGCAAGGGCCCGTCGGTCGGTGGGCGCGTGCTCGCCAACCTGTGTGAGGGTGGGTTCACCGGTCGCGTCGACGTCGTCCACCCCAGCGTCGAGGAGATCGACGGCTACCGCACCGTGCGCAGCCTCGGCGACATCGAGGGCCGCGTCGATCTTGCGATCATCGCCGTGCCTGCCGCGCAGGTGCTCGACGTCGTGCGCGAGTGCGGCCCGGCCGGCGTCAAGGCGCTGCTCGTCGTCTCCTCCGGGTTCGCCGAGACCGGCTCCGCCGAGGGCGCCGAGCGTCAGGCCGAACTGCTCAGCCTCGCGCGCAGCCAGGGCATGCGCGTCGTCGGCCCGAGCAGCTTCGGCCTCATCAACACCCGCGCCGACACGCGCCTCAACGCCTCCATCGCCTACGAGATGCCGCCCGCCGGTCACCTCGGCCTCTTCGCCCAGAGCGGCGCGCTCGGCATCGCGGTTCTCGCCAGCGCCGGGCGTCGTGGCCTCGGTCTTTCGGACTTCGCGTCCGCGGGCAACCGCATCGACGTCTCCGGCAACGACCTCATGCAGTACTGGATCGACGACGACGAAACTCACGCCGTCGGCCTCTACCTCGAGTCGGTCGGTAACCCGCGCAAGTTCACGCGCATCGCCCGTCAGCTCGCGCTGCGCAAGCCCGTCATCGTCGTCAAGCCCGAGGTCTCGGCGTTCGGTGTGCCCCCGGGCCACCGCGTCCGCGAGACCCGCACGAGCCCGGCCGCGTTCCGCGAGATGCTGCGCCAGAGCGGCGTCATCCGCGTCGGCAACGTCCACCAGCTGTTCGACGTCGCCCAGCTCGTCATCAACCAGCCGCTGCCCAAGGGGCGCCGCGTCGCCGTTGTGACGAACTCCGACGCCCTCGGCGCGCTCTGCGGTGACGCCGCACTGAGCTGGAAGCTCGAGGTGACGCGGGGCCCTGTCGCCCTCGCGCCCGACGCCGACGTCGAGAGCTTCCGCGACGCCCTCGTCGCAGCCTTCGAGGACGAATCGGTCGACACCGTCATCGCCTCGTTCATCCCGCCGCTCATCTCCGGCGGCACCGAAGTGGCGCGCGCCGTCGCGGAGGTGAGCGCCTGCTACGACAAGCCGTGCATCACCACCTTCCTCGGCATCCACGGTGCGTCGGAAGCACTCACCGCCACGAGCCCCGACGGCGAGCGCGTCGTCACGCCGTCGTACCCCATGCCCGAGGACGGCATCCGCGCCCTGGCCGCCGTGACGAACTACGCAGGCTGGCTCCAGCGCGACCGCGGTGAACCTCTCGCGCCCGAGGGCATTGACCGAAAGGGCGTGCGCGCCATGGTGCGCCGCGTCATGGGCGAGCAGCCCGAAGGCCGCGACCTCACCGGTGACGAGGTGGCCGAGTTCCTCGGCCTCGCCGGCATCTCGGTCTGGCAGTCGATTCCGGTCCGTACCTCGAAGGAAGCCGTCGCCGCGGCCGAGAAGCTCGGCTTCCCCGTCGTCGTGAAGTCGATCGCGCCGGAGGTGCGCCACCAGGTGGCGAGCTCCCTGCGCGCCGACCTGCGCTCGCCGCTCGCCGTCGTCGAGGCCTTCGAAGCGCTCGAGGAACGCCTCACCCAGTTCGGGGCCGACCAGTTCGTCGTCCAGTCGATGGCGACGCCGGGCATCGGCTGCGTCGTGACGAGCTCGGAGGACCCGCTCTTCGGCCCCGTCGTCACGTTCTCCGTCAGCGGCCCGCCCACCGACCTGCTCGACGATGTCGGCTACCGCATCCCTCCGCTCACAACGAGCGACGTCTCCGACCTCGTCAGCTCCATCAAGGCGTGGCCGCTGCTCGACGGCAGCCACGGCACCGCCGCCGATCGCGCCGCCATCGAAGATCTCGTCTCGCGCGTCGCGATCCTCGCCGACGAGAACCCCGAGATCGCCCACCTCGAACTCAACCCGGTGAGCACCAACCCCACCGGCCTCGACGTTCTGGGCGCCCGCATCACGCTGGCGCCGCACTCGCTGCGCCAGGATTCCGGGCGCCGGGCCATGACGTGAGGTTCGGGCGTCCGACACGCGCCGGGGGCGACGAAGGTGGGATGATGGCACGCATGTCTGCCACCCTGCCCGCCGACCTCGTCCGCGACATCGAGAAGGCCGGTTACTTCCCGGCTCTCGTCGGCGACGTCGTCACCACGGCGCTCGCCGGTGACGAGGTGCGTCACCACCTCGTGCACCTCGAGACGACGTTCGACCAGGACGAATTCCACCGCCACATCACGGTTCTCGCGCTCACCCCGCACAAGCTCGTCATCGCGCACGCCGACGATCACGCCGACCCGCGCACCCACGGGCACGGCTCGGGTCACTCGGCCGTCACCGCGACGTCGGAGGCCGTGGCGCTGTCGTTCGTGCGCGGCGTGACGCTGACGCACGTCGTCGCCGACGCCGAGACCTACCGCCCGGGCACGCTCGGGCGCGAGGTGACGCTCACCGTTGGATGGGGGACCGTGAGCCGCGTCGATCTGCTGCCCGCCACGTGCGGCGACCCGCAGTGCGACGCCGACCACGGCTACGACGGCACGATCACCGGCGATGACATCAGCCTGCGTATCTCCGCTGACGCCGAGGGTGAAGGCAGCCTCAGCCAGGCCATGAGCTTCGCCAACGCCCTGTCGGCCGTCGTCGGCCGACGCTGACCGGGACGGATTCATGAAGGCACCCCGGTACGACACCGAAGGCCTTGCGTCCGTTCTGCCGTCGGTCGCGCGCACGCTCGCTCCGGCCGCGTTCGAGGGGGAGGGGCGCAAGCTGCCGCAGGCGAAGGCAGGCATCGTCGTGCTCGCCGACGGTCTCGGCGCGCGGCTCCTACGCAAGCGCAGCGCATACGCGCCGTTTCTCCACGAGCACCTCGACCACGTCCAGACGCTCGCGGCAGGCTTCCCGACGACAACCGCCACCTCCATGGGCACGTTCGGCACGGGCTTGCCGCCGGGTGCGCACGGGCTCGCCGGCTACCAGGTCGTCGACCCGGCCACCGGCATGCTCTTCAACGAGCTGACGTGGCAGCGCGGCCCCGAGCCGCGCGTCTGGCAGCCGAACGCCACCGTCTTCGAACGCGCCGACCAGGCCGACCTGCGCCCGGCGATGATCGGACCGGACTACTTCGAAGGCTCCGGCCTGACGAATGCCGCCCTGCGCGGCGCGGTGTTCTACGGCGCCGAGGCGCTCGAGGACCGCATCGACGCAGCGCTCGCCGCCGTCCGGCGTGGCCATCGTCTCGTCTACCTCTACTGGGGCGAGATCGACAAGGCCGGCCACGTGCACGGCATCGATTCGCCGCAGTGGGCCGCCGAGCTCGAAGCGTTCGACCGCGGTTTCGAGCGCCTCGCCTCCCAGCGTCCGGTCGGCACGTCCCTCACGCTGACGGCCGACCACGGCATGGTCGACGTGCCGCTCGACGCCCGCGTCGACATCGCCAAAACCCCCTACCTGCGCGACGGCGTGCGCACCGTTGGCGGCGAGATGCGCGCGCTGCACCTCTACGTCGAGCCCGGCGCGCGTGACGACGTCCTCGCCGCCTGGCGCAAGGAGGTCGGCAGCGACGGCCACGTGCTCACCCGCGAGGAACTGAGCGACCTCGGCTGGGTCGGCGCTCTCGACGCCGGCACGGCGGGACGCTTCGGCGACGTCGTCGTCTCGATGCGCGCGGCCCGTGGCTACGTCGACTCGCGCGTCATGAGCCATCAGGTGCTCGCCCTCATCGGCCAGCACGGCGCCATGACGCCGCAGGAACTCGACGTGCCCTTCCTCCACCTTCCGCCGCGCTAAGGTGACTGCCCGTGGCTGAGCTCGTTTTCTTCACCGGCACGATGGACTGCGGTAAGTCCACCCTCGCGCTGCAGATGGACCACAACCACGCGGCCCGCGGGCAGCGCGGCATCGTGCTGACCCAGCACGACCGCGCCGGTGAGGCCGTCATCTCCTCGCGCCTCGGCCTGCGTCACGAGGCCATCGAGGTGAGCGACGACGTCGACCTGTGGGATCTCGCCGTCTCCGCGGGCGTGACGCTCGGGGGCCTCGACTACGTCATCGCCGACGAGGTGCAGTTCTACCTGCCCGAGCAGATCGACCAACTCGCGCGCGTCGTCGACGAACTCGACGTCGACGTCTTCGCCTTCGGCATCACTGCGGACTTCAAGACGCAGCTGTTCCCCGGCTCGCGGCGCCTGTTCGAACTCGCCGACCGCACCCAGCTGCTCCAGGTCGAGGCCCTGTGCTGGTGCGGCAAGCGCGCCACCCACAACGCCCGCGTCGTCGACGGCACGATGGTGGTCGAAGGCGAGCAGGTCGTCGTCGGTGACACCGGCGACCAGACGGAGACGCCGCTCGTGGAGTACGAGGTGCTGTGCCGTCGTCACTTCATGCGTCGGATGACGTCGCACGCCGCCCGCGCCATCGGCGCCGAGCAGATGCCCTTCGACCTCGACGTGTGCCCCGTGCCGCCCTCGACCTTCACCGATCATTCCCGCGGCGCGGCCGGCTGAGGCGAGCGATGAACGAACGGCACGAGCGAGAGGATCGGCGCGAGCGCGTCGGGGCAGCGCCCCACCGTGGACGCGCCGAACGCCTGCGCAGTGCCGGAGTCATGGGCGGGCGTGCAGCACGCGGCGCCTACCGCCTGAGCGCGGGTGCCACGAAGACGACGCTGCGCGCCGCCCGCCGGGCGAGCAACGCCCAGGGCGCGGGGGAGAGTGGCCTCGGGCGCCTCATCGAGGTGCACGCCCTCTCCAACGCCGGCGATGCCGCCGTCATGGTCGGGCTCGCCGGCACACTGTTCGTCTCCGCGCAGCCCGGCGAGGCGAAGGACCACGTCGCGCTGTTCCTCGTGCTCACGATGCTGCCCTTCGCCATCGTGGCGCCGCTCATCGGCCCGCTGCTCGACCGCTACCGGCACGGGCGCCGCTGGGCCATGGGCGGCACGCTCGCGCTGCGCGGCTTCCTCTGCTGGGTGCTCGCCGACGCCATCGAGAAGGGCTCCACCTGGCAGTTCCCTACGGCCCTGGCCATCCTCGTCTCGAGCAAGGCCTACCTCGTCACTCGATCATCGGCCACGCCACGGCTGCTTCCGTACGGCATGACGCTCGTCAAGGCCAACAGCCGCATGAGCCTCGCCGGCGTGGCGGGAGCGACGATCGGCGGTCCGCTCGCCGGTGGAGCCGCGGCCCTGTTCGGCGCGACGTGGGCCTTCCGTGCCGCGTTCCTGCTCTTCGTCGTCGGCACGGTGCTCGCCATTCTGTTGCCGCCTGACATCGATTCCGAACGCACCGACTCACTGCGCTCCGGACGCGCCCAGGTGCGCCTGCCGAGCGTCATCGTCTCTGCGCTGCGCGCCAACGTCGGTCTGCGCTGGATCAGCGGCTTCCTCACGATGTTCATGGCCTTCCTCATGAAGACCCATCCGCTACCTGGCTGGGAGGATCGCGCCACGACACTACTGGCGCTCGTCGTCGGCGCGGCCGCGCTGGGTAATGCGCTCGGTACAGTGCTCGGTTCGCTCGTCAAGAACTTCGCGCCTCGCACCGTCGTGATCGGGTCGCTGCTTGCCGACGCGGTGGCCATGGTGGTCTGCGCGGTGCACTTCACCCTCGTGACGGCCATCGTCGTCGGCCTCGTGGCCGGTCTCGGACAACAGTTGGGCAAGCTCGCCGTCGACTCGCTCATTCAGGATCACCTCGCCGAGGCTGTGCGCACGAGCGCCTTCGCGCGCTCCGAGACGGTGCTCCAGCTCGCCTGGGTCATCGGTGGCATCTACGCCTGCGTCGTGCCGACCGACGCGACGATCGGCCTCTACTCCGCCGCCGTCCTCCTCGTCGGGTGGGCCGTGCTCGTCATGCTGTGGAACGCCGGACGCGGGCCGACGTGGCCGCGCCGTCGCGGTACCAGCGAGGACGATGACGGTCGTGGCGCCCGACGCGGTGGCGCCTTCGCCGACACCGTGACGGAGACCTCGGACGACGCCTTCACCCGAGCCCCCGACGACCTGCCGACAACTCCGCGCACGCGGCGCTGGCGCCGCGACGAGCCGGCAGAAAGCCCGCGAGGCGAGCGCTATCGCGACGATGATCGGTACGACCAGGACGACGACCGGTACGACGAGTTCGGCGGCAGATCCCGCGACGGATATGACACGTACGACGCGTGGCAGGAGAACCGCCGGACGCTTCCGGTGCCGACGTCGGATTCCCGAAACACCGGGGAGCCGCGCGACGATCGCACGCGCCGCATGCCCGAGCAGGAGCGCCGATCGTCGTCCTACCGGCCGCAGTGGGATGGCCACGACGGCTGGGATCGCCGCGACCGCTGACGCCTCGCAACGACGAGCTACCGAACCTTCACGCCGACAGACACCGCTCGGTAAACCTCCACGCGAACGCCGAACGCCCGACCTCAGCGCACGTGGCGCGAGGTCGGGCGTTCTCCTGTCCGTCAGGTCTGGCGCAGAGGCTCAGCCCTGAAAGTCACTTCTTGGGGCCGCGGCCACCGAACATGATGTCGTCCCAGCTCGGAACGCTCGGGCGGCTGCTCTTGCGCGACTGGCTCGCACGCTCGGGCACCGAGGTGCGCTTCTGGGTGCTCTTCTTCGCGGGAGCCGAAGCCTCAGCGGGTTCGTCGACCTCGTCGAAGAGCGACTCCTCCTGAACGACCTCGTCATCGGCGGCGGAGCCTGCGGCCTTCGTCTCAGCGCCGTCGTCGACTGCGTCCTCGACGTCGGCCTCGGCAACGTCGTCGGCTTCGTCGAGATTGGCCTCGTCGAACGCGTCGTCCTCGACGTCGTGCAGCTGGTGAACGTCGCCACCGTCGTGGAAGCCGGGCAGCTCGCCGAAGAGCGACTCGTCCTGCTCGGCGTCGTCGTCGTGCAACGCCGCGCGCACGGACGCCTGCTCGAGGTTGGCGCGGGAACGGCGGCTCTTGCGGCGACGCGAACCCGTTGACGTCGACTTCTCGGCCGCCACATCGTCGGATTCGTCGGCAGCGTGGACATCGACGTCGGGCTCGTCAGCGGTCGGCGCATCGGCCGTCTTGCGCGTCGGCAGCGCCGTCACACCGGCCGTCGCACGGCGCGAGGTGTCGTCGTTCTTCTCAGCGTTCGCGTTCGTGTTCGCCTTGTCGGCGTCGCTGTCGGAACGAGCGTGCAGTTCCTCCGGACGCGGGTGGCTCGGCGCCGGGGGAGGCGTCGTGCCGAGGTCGAGACGCTCGACGCGCGTGACGTCGGGGGAGCCGCTCGTGACGTTCGGCAGCGCCGTCGGGCGCGACGCGTTCGAGCGACCCGAACCCTTCGACCGGCTGCGGCTCGCCTGGCGCGCACGCATCGACGCGGTCAGGTCGGCAGGCTTGCCGGCGTCGTCGCTTGAGCCGAGCGTCGCACCGAGGTGAGGAGCCTGTGCATCTTCGAGACCGCCCTCGGCCTCGACGTCGTAGACGGACGCAGGGCGTGCGGCGCGAGCGGAACCGCTGGCCTTCTTGCGTGCGACGGCCTTCTGACGCTCAGGAGCCTCCTCGTCAGCGGCGGCGATCTCGTCGCCACCGAGCCAACGGGCCTCGTCGTCGACGGTGCGCAGTGCGCGGTTCACCGGGTCGAACAGCCACGTGGCCTCACGCTGGCGACCACCGGCGGGGAAGCGCACGGTGACGGTCCAGTGGGCGTCGTCGTTCTTCCAGCTGTCCCACACGACGCGCTCGGCCTCGACGCCGCGCTCGGCGAGACGACGGTCGGCGCGCTCACGCAGCGTCGTCGTCTCACCGCGCCCGTACAGCAGAACACCCTGCGCCAGACCGGAGACGTAGTCGCGCTCGGCGCGGATCGGGCCTTCGTAGCGCTGCACCTTCTCGAGCGTCCACCCGGCACGCTCGGCGATCTCCTCGAGCGGCACCCCGCCGCGGATGAGGCCCTGCACGTCGCGCGGACGCAGCGGGTTCTCGGCCTTCGCCTGGCCGTCGGCGGACGCCGGCTCGCGGCGGTCACGTCGGATCGTGGTGCGCAGTTCGTCGGTGATGGGAAGGGTGAAGCGACCCCCGTCGTCGTCGGCGAGAAGGAGGCCGCTGCCGTCCTCCGAGACCCCGATCAAACGCAATTCCTGCACGACGCAACTCCATCCGTTACCAGTTGTGTAGCCGCTACTGTGCCATTATCGCCCGCCTGATGCAGGGACGGCGCGCCGCCCGCGGTAACGTGTCGCTGCCATGGTGCTCACGCAAAGCGGCTCTCTGCAGCTCCTCCTCGACCTCATCGGCGTGTTCGTCTTCGCGCTCTCCGGTGGGCTCGTCGCCGTTCGCAAGAGGCTCGACATCCTCGGCGTCGTCATCCTCTCCGGAATGGCCGGACTCGGCGGCGGTGTGCTGCGCGATCTGCTCATCGGTCAGACGCCGCCCGTCGGCGTCAACGACTGGCGCCTCATGGGCGTCTGCGTCCTCGCGGGCCTGTGTGCGTTCACGCTCCACCCCGAGATGAGCCGTATCGCTCGACTCGTGCGCCTCCTCGACGCCGCCGGCCTCGCGCTGTTCTGCGTCGCAGGCTCGATCAAGGCCCTCGCCTACGGCGCCGGTGCGACGACGGCGATCTTCGTCGGCGTCCTCACCGCCATCGGTGGCGGCCTCATGCGCGACGTCATCGTCGGGCAGGTGCCCGAGGTGCTGCGCCGCGAGCTCTATGTCGTGCCGGCCCTGCTCGGCAGTTCGCTCGTCGTCATCGCGCACGAGACGCCGTACTACACGGTGCCCGTGCTCTGGGGCTGCGTCTTCGTCGCCTTCGCCCTGCGCATGATCGCCGTGGTGCTCGACCTCAATGCCCCTCAGCCCCTTCGAACTGGAGACCGGTCATGACCGACGCCAACCCGCTCGAACCGTACGACGCCGTCCTGCTCGCGTCGTTCGGCGGACCCGAGAAGCCCGACGAGATCATGCCGTTCCTGCGCCGCGTGACGGCCGGGCGCGGCATCCCCGACGAGCGTCTCGCCGAGGTGGCCCACCACTACGAGGAGCTCGGCGGGCGCAGCCCGATCAACGACCAGAACCGGGCCCTCATCGCCGCGCTGCGCGCCGAACTCGACCGTCGTGACATCACGACGCCGATCCTGTGGGGCAACCGCAACAGCGAGCCCTTCCTCACCGACACCCTGCGCGACGCCCACGGCGAGGGCATGCGCCGCATCGTCACCGTGACGACGAGCGCGTACGCCTCCTACAGCTCGTGCCGTCAGTACCGCGAGGACCTCGCGGCCGCGGTCAACACCCTCGAGGACGAGGGCCTCACGGGCTTCGAGATCGACAAGATCCGCCAGTTCGCCACCCACCCGTCCTTCGCACGGGCAAACGTCCGCCTCGTCACCGACGCCCTGCGTGAGTTCGCCGGGGTGCCCGACGAGCAGGTGCAGGTCGTCTTCGTCACGCACTCGATTCCGCTCGGCATGGACGACACCTCCGGCCCCGGCGACGGTGACGGCAACCTCTACTGGCAGCAGCACGACGAGCTGGGCGCCGCCATCCTCTCGGAGGCGAACGCAACGCTCTCGCGTGACCTCGAGGGCGCGCTCGTCTACTGCTCGCGTTCCGGCCCGCCGTCGCAGCCGTGGCTCGAGCCCGACATCAACGACCACCTCGAGCACCTCGCCGAGCGCGGCGTGACGCACGTCGTCGTCGCGCCGATCGGCTTCGTCTCCGACCACGTGGAGGTCGTCTACGACCTCGATACCGAGGCCGCCGAAACCGCCGAACGCCTCGGGCTCGTCATGCGCCGCGTGCCGACCGTGGGCACGGACGACGAGTTCGTGCACGGCCTCGTCGACCTCGTCGAGGAGCGCGCGGCCGAGGCCCGTGACGAGTCGCCCGAGCGCCCCGCGTGGCCGGGCGAGGCCATGCCGTCGATCTGCGCCCCGGGCTGCTGCCCCAACCTGCGCGCCGCCAAGCCCGCTCTCTGCGGTCGCGACTGAGGCCGTACCCTCAAAGCGCACCTGCGCGAAGGAGAACCCGATGGAACGCGACACCGACGCACCGCTCGCCCTGCCCGAGTGGCTGAACGCCGAGGAGCTCACTCGTCTGCGCGATCTCGCCACGGCCATGGCTGACGACGCCGCGCGCCTCGTCGTGACGGAACGCCCGCGTTCCCTCGGGGTCGAAGCGACGAAGTCGAGCGAGGTCGACGTCGTCACCGTCATGGACCAGCGCAGCGAGCAGTTGCTGCGCGAGCGCATCGACGCCGAGCGTCCCGACGACGCGATCCTCGGTGAGGAGGGCGGCGCGAGCGAGGGCACCTCGGGCCTGACGTGGGTCGTCGACCCCATCGACGGCACCGTCAACTACCTCTACGGTCACCCATTCTTCGCGGTGTCGGTGGCCGTGTGCATCGGCGATACGACGCGTGAGGGCGCCTGGCTGCCCGTTGCGGGCGCCGTCAGCGCACCGTTGCTGGGGGAGACCTACGCCGCGGCCCACGGCCAGGGCGCCCACCTCGTCACGGCCGACGGGCGACGCGAGCCCCTCGCCGTCAGCGACTGCGAGCGTCTCGAGCTCGCGCTCGTCGGCACCGGTTTCGGGTACGAAGCGGCCAAGCGTGAAGAGCAGGGCGCTGCCGTGGCGCAGCTGCTGCCGAAGGTGCGCGACATCCGACGCGGCGGGTCCGCGGCACTTGACCTCTGCTTCGTCGCGTCGGGCCGGCTCGACGGTTACTACGAGTCCGGAATCAATGCGTGGGACCAGGCCGCGGGGCAGGTCATCGCCACCGAAGCAGGCGCTTCGATCGGGGGCGCACCGGGCGGCGAGATGGGCAAGGCGATGGCGATCGCGACGGCTCCCGGCATCTTTGCCGACCTCACGGATTGCCTTTTTCCCGAGGCGCGCTAGTATGCGGGCACAAATCGGGTCATCCGCGCGTTGCAGCGGGGGATCAGCGGTGAGCGCCACAAGCGCGACGCCGCACACTCATCGAAGAAAGAGTACTGATGGCAACTGACTACGATGCCCCGCGCAAGAACGAAGACGACGTCAGCGAAGACTCGATCGAGGAACTGAAGTCCCGTCGGGTCGACAAGTCCTCGAGCAGCGTCGACGTCGACGAGACCGAGCACGCCGAAGGCTTCGAGCTTCCCGGCGCCGATCTGTCGGGTGAGGAGCTCTCCGTGCGCGTCCTGCCGCGCCAGGAGGACGAGTTCACCTGCAGCAGGTGCTTCCTCGTTCACCACCGCAGCCAGCTCGCTGAAGAGGACGGCGGCCTTCCGGTCTGCCGCGACTGCGCCTGAGGCATGGACAACGCACCGAGCAGCGACGACGACGGACATCTCACCGTCCCCATCCGACGCCTCGATCCGGGGCTGGAGTTGCCGACGTACGCCCACGCGGGTGACGCCGGTGCGGATCTGCGGGCACGCGTCGGCCTGACGCTCGCGCCCGGTCACCGCGCGCTCGTTCCCACGGGTATCGCCGTCGCGATTCCTGAGGGATACGCCGGCTTCATCCACCCCCGATCGGGGTTGGCCGCTCGCCACGGCATCACCATCGTCAACGCGCCCGGTGTCGTCGACGCCGGCTACCGAGGCGAGATCCAGGTCAACCTCGTCAACACCGACAGCCGCGAGTCTTTCACCGTCTCCAGGGGAGACCGCATCGCGCAACTCGTCGTGCAGCGGGTGGAGAAGGCGACGTTCGTCGTCGTCGACGACCTCGACGACTCGTCGCGTGGCGCCGGTGGGCACGGTTCGACCGGCGGATTCGCGGCCACGCAGGCTCGCGCCGAGAAGGAGACTGACTGATCATGGCCATGTTCCGACGTAAGAAGGACGACGCAGCCTCGCAGGTCGAGGGCGACGAGAAGGTCGACCTCAGCGAGGACACCGACGAGACGGCCACCGAGTCGGCGGACGTGACGTCCGAGGAGCTCACCCCCGAGGAGCGCCGCCGCCGTTCGCGCCTGCGCCCGCGTGAGGACGTCGACCTCTCCAACGGCCCGTTCGACGTCGACGACGCCCCCGAGGGCGATCGCATCGACTTCGGTGCGCTGCTGCTCGCGCCCGGTGAGGACGTCGAGCTTCGCCTCGACGTCGACGAGAGCACGCAGGTGCTCACCGGCATGACCGCCGTCATCGGTGAGGGTGGTGCCTCTGCGGTTCAGCTGCAGGTTTTCGCCGCGCCCAAGACGAGCGGCATCTGGTACGGCATCCGCCGCGAGATCGCCGAGTCGATCCTCGCCGGTGGCGGCACGGCCGACGAGGTCGACGGCGACCTCGGCACCGAGCTGCACGTGCGCATGCCCAGCCAGGGCCCCGACGGCCGCACCACCTTCTCGCCGGCACGCTTCATCGGCGTCGACGGCCCGCGCTGGTTCCTGCGCGCCGTGCTGTCGGGCCACGCGGCCCTCGACGACGACGCCGCGGAGCGCGCCATGGAGTTCGTGCGCACCGTCGTCGTGCGACGCGGCGGTGAGGCACGCGCGCCGCGCGAACTGCTCGAACTCACCCTGCCGCCGGAGCTGCTCGCCCAGGTGCGCGAGCAGGAGCAGTCCGCCGGTGAGAGCGATCCCGCCGTCAGCCCGCTGGAGCGTGGCCCGGAGATTACCGAGACGCGCTGATGGAGCAGATGCTCGCGAAGCTGCGCGCCCGTTTCCTCCCCGGCCCGTCGGGGGAGGAAGAGGCCGCGGCCCAGCGAGCACGAGAGGCCTCCCGCTACGCCCTCGCGCCTGCTCGACGCCGGGTGAGGATCGAAGGGCGCGTCAGCGAGGTCACCGTCAGGCCGCGCTCCGAGAGTGTGCCCGACCTCGTTGTCGATCTCGACCCGTTCGACACCTCGGTCCAGCCCGCGTCGCTCGTCATGCTCGGACGCCGTGAGGTCGTCGGTATTCACGTCGGCGCCGCGCTCGCCGTCGAAGGGCTCCTGACGACCGTGAAGAACCGGCCCACGATCTTCAACCCCGCCTACGAGCTCCTGCTCGAGAACGAGGAATCCCAGTGACCGAGAACCACCAGCCCCCGGCGAACACGGTCGAGGGCGTCATCCGCGAGCGCCTCGCCGTCGCGGTCGGCGGGTGGCGCGGATCGCTCGAGGCGGCATTGCCGACGGTCGCGTTCGTCGCGGTGTGGACCGCGACGAAGAACCTCAACCAAGCGCTCATTGCCGCGGCGGTCGTGCTCGTCGTCGCGCTCGTGCTGCGCCTCGTGCAGCGTCAGACGGTGAAGTTTGTCGTCGCTGCGGCGTTCGCCACGGCCTTCGCTGCGTTTCTCGCGAAGCGTTCCGGCAATGCGTCCGACGTCTTCCTGCCCGGTCTCATCCAGGCGGGCGTCATGCTCGCCATCAGCATTGCGTCGATCGTCGTGCGCTGGCCGCTCGTCGGTTTCATCGTGGCGGGCGGCGACCCGAACCTTAAGGACGACCCCACGGCGTGGCAGCGTAGCCGCGCCATGGTGAAGGTGTGCACGCGCCTGACGTGGGTGTTCGCGGCCCTGTTCGCCGTGCGCCTGGCCGTCATGCTGCCGCTGTACCTGGCCGACCAGGTGACGATGCTCGGCGTCGCGAAGATCGCGCTCGGTTGGCCGCTGTACCTCGCCGCCCTCGCCCTCATGGCGCTGTTGCTCCTGCGCGGTGAGACCCCGCTGGACACCCACGACGCGCTCCTGCACGACGACCGCGAAGGCCACGAACGTCTCGAGCACGAGGCGCGCGAGCACGGCGCCTGACGCGCCTCGCCCGCAGTTCGGAGCGACCTCAGAAGTTGCGGTCGCTCAGGACCGTCTGCACCTCGTCGCGACGGCGGCCCGTGAGCTTCGCCGCGAGGGTGCGCTCGGCGTCACGCGTGGCGAGGAAGAGCAGTTCGTCGAGTGCCTGGAGGCTCTCCTCGGGCACCGGCGCCATCGGCAGTTGGTCGCGGATGATGCCGACGAGCACGCACTCGGGCGGCAGGGCGAGGTCGGCGACGCTGCTGCCGCAGTAGGGGGAGTCGAGGGGGAGCGTGAGCTCCACCATCGTGGCCTTGCCCTGCTGGAACTCGAAGAGGCGCACGAGGTCGCCGACGCTGACGGCCTCCTCGACGAGCGCCGTCATGAGGCGCGGGGTGGAGACGGCGACGTCGACGCCCCAGCCCTCGTCGAACATCCACTCGTTGCGCGGGTTGTTGACGCGGGCCACGGTACGCGGCACGCCGAACTCCGTCTTCGCGAGCAGGGAGACGACGAGGTTGACCTTGTCGTCACCCGTGGCGCAGACGACGACGTCGGCGTGCTCGAGCTGTGCCTCCTCGAGCGTGGCCACCTCGCACGCGTCAGCGAGGAGCCACGTGGCGTCCGGGATGGCCTTGACGCGCTCCTCGCGGGCGTACTTGTCGATGACGAGCAGGCTGTGTTCGTTGCTCAGCAGTTCGCGGGTGATGGATCGGCCGACGCTTCCGGCCCCGACGACGACGATGCGCATGACGTGCCTCTCAGTGCTCGCGCGCGAGCGGGTTCGTGAGGTCGGTGTGAGGGCCCTGCGAGAGCAACGCCTCGACCTGCTCCCGGCGGGCCGATTCGACGACGAAGTGCACGATGTCGCCCTCCTGGTGGACGAGGCCAGCGCGGGGCAGGATGCCGGTGCTCAGGCGCGAGACGTACGCGACGCGCGAGGCGGTGACCTGCTCGAGTTCGTCGTAGGCGTGCCCGATCCACGCGGGGTGGACGGGGATCTCGAGGATGGCGAGGGTGCCCGACTGATCGTGGTGCACCGCGGTGCTCTCCTGCGGCACGATGCGCCGCAACACCTGGTCGGCGGTCCAGCGAACGGTGGCGACCGTGGGGATGCCGAGGCGCTGGTAGATCTCGGCGCGGCCCGGGTCGTAGATGCGGGCGACGACGCGCTCGACGCCGTACGTCTCGCGTGCCACGCGGGCCGAGAGGATGTTCGAGTTGTCACCACTGGAGACGGCGGCGAAGGCGAACGCCTCTTCGATGCCGGCGGCGACGAGCGTCTCTCGGTCGAAACCGACACCGACGATGCGGCGTCCGAGGAACGAGCTCGGCAGGCGGCGGAAGGCGGATTCGTCGCGGTCGACGATGGCGACGCTGTGGCCGGTGTCCTCGAGCGTGCGCGCGAGGGAGGAACCGACGCGGCCGCAGCCCATGATGACGTAGTGCACGAGGCGACCCTATCGAAGGTGAGGGCCTGCTGCGTTGCGTGTTCCGGGGCATCCGGGGGAGGGTGAACGACATGGCAACGTCACGTTCTGCACCCGGTCGCCGCTCTGGAATGAACCGTCGCAAGGCCCGCAAGGGCCGTCCGATGGAGGGCGAGCGGCTGGAACTGGCCGTCGAGGGCGTCGCGCACGGCGGACACTGCGTCGCCCGCCATGAGGGCCGCGTCGTCTTCGTCCGGCACACGCTGCCCGGCGAACGCGTCGTCGCCCGCATCACCGAGGGCACGAGCGAGTCGAAGTTCCTGCGCGCCGACGCCGTCGAGGTGCTCGACGACTCGCCCGATCGCGTCCCCGCGCCGTGCCCGTTCTCCGGCCCCGGCATGTGTGGCGGCTGCGACTGGCAGCACGTCGCACTGCCCGCGCAGCGCGCGCTCAAGACGCAGGTGGTGCGTGATCAGCTGCAGCGCATCGCCAAGATCGACCTCGACGAGGTGGCCCCCGACTTCACCGTCGAGGAACTGCCCGGCCACCCCGACGGGCTGCGCTGGCGCACCCGCCTCGAACTCGCCGTCGACGGCGGTGTTGCGGGCCTGCGCGAACACCGCTCACACCGCCTCGTCGAGATCGACGACTGCGTCGTCTCGGACGAGGGTTTTACCGCGGCGCTGCGTGACCGCTTCGACGCCTCGATCGCGGGCCTCGACCTCGTGCGCCCCTCCGTCGGCGACATCGTCGGTATCGAGCTGCCGCAGCCCAAGGGCGAGAAGACCCCCGCGGTACGCGAGATCGTCGACACCGCCCACGGCAGCGCCGAGTTCGACGTCAGCGCCCGTGGGTTCTGGCAGGTACACCCGGCGGCTGCCTCCACGTTCCTCGACGTCGTCCTCGACGCCACCGACCCGCAGGAGGGGGAGCGGGCCGTCGACCTGTACTGCGGCGTCGGCCTGTTCACGCGCGCCCTCGCCGACCTCGTGGGCCCGAGCGGTTCGGTGCTCGGCGTCGAGGCGGACGCCGAGGCGATCGAGTACGCCCGCACGAACATGGGCGGAGCCCGCCACGTCGACCTCCTTGCGTCCGACGTGGCGAAGGCCAACCTCGGAACCGGCGCCGACGTCGTCGTCCTCGACCCGCCCCGTGCAGGTGCGGGCCGCGACGTCGTGGCGACGATCGCCGACCTCGCGCCCCGCGTCGTCACCTACGTCGCGTGCGACCCGGCCGCGCTCGCGCGTGACCTCGGCTACTTCGCCGAACGCGGCTACCAGGTCGATGCTTTGCGCGGCTTCGACGCGTTCCCCATGACGCAGCACGTCGAGTGCGTCGCGGTGCTGCGACCCCGCGGTGAGGCGAACGCATCCTGAGATCGTCGACATCGGGCTCGCCCACTGGGGCGACATGACGGGCTCGGCGACCTACGATCAAGGCAGGAGAACGGCCTCGGCGAGGGCAGGTGGCAAAGTTAGGTTTGCCTTTGCTGAGGGGCGTTCCCGGCGTGTGATTAAGTTATCTTGACGTCAAGATAAATGACACGGGACGCGGGCCCGAGGGGCGCGCTCCCAGGCAACAGACGAAGGAGTCGGCGTGAGTCAGAGCACGGACAGCTTCGGAGCAAAGGGCACCCTTGAGGTTGGCTCGAACAGCTACGAGATCTACCGCATCAACACGGTCGAGGGCCACGAGACCCTGCCGTACAGCCTCAAGGTTCTCCTCGAGAACCTGCTGCGCACCGAAGACGGCGCGAACGTCACCAAGGAGCAGATCTCCGCTCTCGGTGGCTGGAACGAGAAGGCCGACCCGGACACCGAGATCCAGTTCACGCCCGCGCGCGTGATCATGCAGGACTTCACCGGTGTTCCCTGTGTCGTCGACCTCGCCACGATGCGTGAGGCCGCCGGTGAACTCGGCGGCGACACGAACAAGGTCAACCCGCTCTCGCCGGCCGAGCTCGTCATCGACCACTCGGTCCAGATCGACGCCTTCGGCACGAACGACGCGTTCGAGAAGAACGTCGAGCTCGAGTACGAGCGCAACAACGAGCGTTACCAGTTCCTGCGCTGGGGCCAGGGCGCCTTCGACGACTTCAAGGTCGTCCCCCCGGGCACCGGCATCGTCCACCAGGTCAACATCGAGCACCTGGCGCGCGTCGTCATGGAGCGCGAGGGCGTGGCCTACCCCGACACCTGCATCGGTACCGACAGCCACACCACGATGGAGAACGGCCTCGGCGTCCTCGGTTGGGGCGTCGGCGGTATCGAGGCCGAGGCCGCGATGCTCGGCCAGTCCGTCTCGATGCTCATCCCGCGCGTCGTCGGCTTCAAGATCACCGGTGAGATCCCCTCGGGCGTCACCGCCACGGACGTCGTCCTCACGATCACGCAGATGCTGCGCGAGCACGGTGTCGTCGGCAAGTTCGTCGAGTTCCACGGTGAGGGCGTCGCCTCCATCCCGCTCGCGAACCGCGCCACGATCGGCAACATGAGCCCCGAGTTCGGCTCCACCTGTGCGATCTTCCCGATCGACGACGTCACGCTCGACTACCTGCGCCTCACGGGCCGCAGCGACGAGCAGGTCGCCCTCGCCGAGGCGTACGCCAAGGAGCAGGGCATGTGGCTCGACCCGAGCGTCGAGCTGCGCTTCTCCGAGGAGCTCGAGCTGGATCTGTCGACGGTCGTCCCGTCGATCGCCGGCCCGAAGCGCCCGCAGGACCGCATCCTGCTGTCCGAGGCCAAGCAGCAGTTCGTCGCCGATCTCGACAACTACGTCGTCAACGGCAACAGCATCGAGGACAGCTCGGTCGACGAGGAGCTCGAGGGCACCTTCCCTGCGTCCGACTCGGTGAACACGAGTGCCGACCAGGTCTCCGACCCGCGTTCGGCCCCGACGAACTCGCCGATCTCAGGCAAGAGCGAGCGCCCCTCCAAGCCGACCACGGTCAACCGTGACGGTGGCAGTTTCGAGATCGACCACGGTGATGTCGCCATCGCCTCGATCACGAGCTGCACCAACACCTCGAACCCGTCGGTCATGCTCGCGGCCGGTCTTCTCGCGAAGAACGCCGCCGACAAGGGCCTCAAGGTCAAGCCGTGGGTCAAGACGTCGATGGCTCCGGGCTCGAAGGTCGTCACCGAGTACTACGAGAAGGCGGGCCTGTGGCCGGCGCTCAAGGCTCTCGGCTACCACCTCGTCGGTTACGGCTGCACCACCTGCATCGGTAACTCCGGCCCGCTGCCGGAGGATGTCTCCGCTGCGGTCAACGAGAACGACCTCGCCGTCGTCTCCGTCCTGTCGGGTAACCGCAACTTCGAGGGTCGCATCAACCCCGACGTGAAGATGAACTACCTGGCCTCCCCGCCGCTCGTCATCGCCTACGCGCTGGCCGGCACGATGGACTTCGACTTCGAGAACGAAGCCCTGGGTCAGGACAAGGACGGCAACGACGTCTTCCTCAAGGACATCTGGCCGAGCGCGCAGGACGTCGACTCGACGATCGCGTCCTCGATCAACCGCGACATGTTCCTCGAGCAGTACAAGGACGTTTTCGCCGGTGACGAGCGCTGGCAGGGTCTCGAGACCCCGGCCGGTGGCACGTTCGACTGGGACGACCAGTCCACGTACGTCCGCAAGCCCCCGTACTTCGAGGGCATGAAGATGGAGCTGACCCCGGTCACCGACATCAAGGGCGCCCGTGTGCTCGCCAAGCTGGGCGACTCGGTCACCACCGACCACATCTCCCCGGCCGGCAACATCAAGGCCGACAGCCCCGCGGGCAAGTACCTCGCCGAGCACGGCGTCGACCGCAAGGACTTCAACTCCTACGGTTCGCGCCGCGGTAACCACGAGGTCATGGTGCGCGGTACGTTCGCGAACATCCGCCTGAAGAACCAGCTCCTCGACGGCGTCGAGGGTGGCTTCACGCGCGACTTCACGAACAACGGTGAGCAGAACACGATCTACGACGCCGCGATGAACTACGCCGAGGCCGGTACGCCGCTCGTCGTGCTCGCCGGCAAGGAGTACGGTTCGGGCTCGTCGCGTGACTGGGCTGCGAAGGGTACGCGTCTGCTGGGCGTCAAGGCTGTCATCGCCGAGTCGTTCGAGCGCATCCACCGTTCCAACCTCATCGGCATGGGCATCCTGCCGATGCAGTTCCCGGCCGGTAAGACGGCTGACGACCTGGGTCTGGACGGCACGGAGACCTTCGAGATCACCGGCATCGAGGCCCTCAACGAGGGCACGACGCCGAAGACGGTCAAGGTTGTCGCCACGAAGGACGGCGGCGAGACGGTGGAGTTCGACGCGGTCGTCCGCATCGACACCCCCGGCGAAGCCGACTACTACCGCAACGACGGCATCCTGCAGTACGTGCTGCGCAACATCGTCAAGAGTGCGTGACGCGGTAACAGCAGGTAGCTGAACACCGTCGGCCCGGTTCCCTTCAGGGAGCCGGGCCGACGGCGTTGTCGACTTTCTCGGGTGAAGGCCGACCGGGACGGCGCTTCGGAAGAATGTGCGCGGTCCGACCCATCCGATCGCAGCTGGGCTCCGAACGCCGGTCATGAGGAACAACCAACGTCAGCAGGGGGAGTGAGTGCGGTTCACGTCGTCCGCCCGTGCGGCCCGTGCCGCGTCGCTCGCTCCTGCACCGGATCGGTCAGGTGCTCCGATGCGCGCTGAGGAACTCGTCCAACGCTGCGCGCGAGGTGATGACGCTGCGTTCGCGCAGCTGTACGACGACACGAGCGCCCGCGTCTTCGGTCTCATCGTGCGCGTGCTGCGCGACCCGGCGCAGTCCGAGGAGGTTCTCCAGGAGACCTACCTCGACATCTGGCGCCATTCGGCTCGCTACGACGCGAAGCAGGCGTCCGCCATGTCCTGGATGATGACGATCGCGCACCGGCGGGCCGTCGACCGAGTGCGCCACGCCGAGACCGCGAGCGCCCGGGAAGGGCGGTACGCCGTCGAACAACGCGAGGTCGCGTTCGACACGACGAGCGAAGCCGTCGACAGCAGCCTCGAGGCCGAGCGCGTCCGGCGCGCGATGGCGACGCTCACCCCGGTTCAGCGCGAGGCGCTCGAACTGGCCTACTTCGGCGGACACACCCACACCGAGGTGGCCGCCCTGCTCGACCTGCCGCTCGGAACGGCGAAGACACGCATCCGCGACGGACTCATCCGCCTGCGCGACACCATGGGAGGTGAACGATGAAGCGCAACGTTCGACCGGGCGACGCCTACGGACTCATCGGTGCGTACGCGGTGGACGCCGTGACGCCCGAGGAGCGTGAGGCGGTTGAGGCCTACCTGCGCGATCACCCCGAGGCGCGCGACGAGGTGCGCTCCCTCCAGGAAGCCGCGGCAACGCTGCCCGCTCCCGAGATGACACCGCCTGCTCACGTGCGCAGCGAGCTCCTCGCTCAGGTGGCTCGCACCCGTCCGCTGCCACCCGTCGTGCCCGTCGCCGCGGAGCGTTCCCAGACGCCACGCGCGGCCCGGCGAGCAATTCTGTGGCTCGGTGCTGCCGCCGCAGCCATCGTCATCGCGGTGGCCGGGGTACGGATCGCGAGCGACGACGCCGGCTCCATGCCGGCACCAGTCGCGGAGGTCATGCACGCCGACGACGCCCGTGAGTCGGTCATCGACATGGGCGAGCACAAGATCACCGTCACCCGTTCGATGGGTATGGACAAGGCCGTCGTCACGTCGACGACGATGGGGCGCGCCCCGGACGGCATGGCGTACCAGATGTGGGTCAAGGACTCCTCCGGGAAGTTGGTCTCGGGTGGCCTGCTGCCCGAGCCGGAGAAGGACGGGCTCATCGCCATGCCGTTGCACGGTGACGCCGGCGCCGCCCGCGAGGTCGCCGTGTCGATGGAACCGGCCGGCGGTTCGGCCCAGCCGACCTCGAAGGTGCTGGGTTCGGTGCAGCTGTGACGGCCGCGCACCTCGGCAAGGGGCAAGCAGCGTTCATCGGCCTGGCTTCGACGATCGCCGGCGCGGGGGCAGGGCACCTCGTCGCGGCGATCACGGGGCCGAGCTATTCGCCGCCGTTCGCGGTCGGTTCGGCCGTTGTCGATGCGGCTCCGACCTGGCTGAAGAACTTCGCCGTGTCGACCTTCGGCACCGCTGACAAGCCCGTCCTGCTCGCCTCCGTGGCGCTCGTCACCGGCCTGCTCGGGGCGCTCGCGGGGCTGCTCGCTCGGACGCGGCTCGTGCGCGGCGTTGCGCTGCTCGGTGTCCTCGTCGCGCTCGCCGGCCTTGCCGCGTGGGCCCGGCCGGGCGGGGGAGTCTTCGCCGTCATCCCGTCGCTCGCGACGGCCTTCGTCGGGGTAGGAAGCTTCGTGGCGGTGATGTCGTCGGCGTCCGGTTCGTCGAACATCGCGCCTGGCGTGGCCTCCGGTGACGTGACGCGCCGGACGATGCTGAGCGCGGGAGCCCTTGCCGGGCTCGGAGCCGTGGCCGCGGGCATGGGACAGAAGATCGGCTCGCAGGTGACGCAGATGGTGCGCGCCCTGCCGCGCCCGAGCCACTCGCTGCCCGCCATGCCGGCCGGGCTGGAGCGCACCGTGAGGGGAGTGACGCCGCTCGTCACCCCGAATTCGAACTTCTATCGCATCGACACCGCGCTCGTCGTGCCCAACGTCGACGCGGGCGGGTGGCGACTCGTCATCGACGGCGACGTCGAGGAGGAACTCGAGTTCACCTACGACGACATCCTCGCCATGCCGCTCGTCGAGGCCGACGTCACCCTCACCTGCGTGAGCAACGAGGTGGGCGGCGAGTACGCGGGCGGCGCCCGCTGGCTCGGTGTCCCGGTGCGCGACCTGCTCGCCAAGGCGCGTCCGCGCAGCGGCGCCGACCAAGTGCTTTCCGTCTCCGATGACGGGTGGACCTGTTCGACGCCGATCGAGGCCTTCCAGGACAAGAACCGTCAGGCTCTCCTGGCCGTCGGGATGAACGGCGAGCCGCTGCCGCGCGAGCACGGTTTCCCCGCGCGTCTCGTGACGCCGGGCCTCTACGGCTACGTCGGGGCGACGAAGTGGGTGACGAAGCTGACGGTCACCACCTACGCCGAGCACCGCGCGTACTGGACCGACCGCGGCTGGAGCGAGAAGGGTCCGATCAAGCCCTCGACGCGCATCGACACACCCCGCGCCGGCCGCACCATTGACGCCGGACGCGTGGCGATCGGCGGTGTCGCGTGGGCCCAGCACCAGGGCATCGTCGGGGTCGAGGTGCAGATCGACGACGGCGAATGGCAGACGGCCAAGCTCGGCCCGAATGTCGGTATCGACTACTGGCGGCAGTGGTGGCTGTCCTGGGACGCGCCCAAGGGGCAGCACACGATCAAGGCCCGTTGCCGGTACGCCGACGGCAAGGTGCAGACATCGCAGGAAGCCGAGGTGACGCCCGACGGCGCCTCGGGATGGCACACCGTCTCGGTCGGTGTGAGGTAGACCACGCCCCGTCTCCCATCCATTCGGGTGAGGGCGCCGAATGCCTCATGCACACCGTTTGCGAGAGAGAAGGAACCATCATGAAGCGCCTTGCCTCCATCACCCTGTCCGCCTGCGCCGTGTTCGGCGTTGCCGCCTGCAACAACGACGGCCAGGGCTCTGGCAACTCGTCGTCGAACATGCCGACGAGCACCGAGATGAAGAGCGACATGAAGAAGTCCGGCGAGTCGATGACCTCCGACGGGACGAAGAGCTCCGACATGAAGTCCAGCGACATGAAGTCGAAGGACATGAAAAGCGACATGTCCAAGGACTCCATGAAGAGCGACTCGATGACGTCCGACGACATGAAGAAGGACATGAAGAGCTCCGACCCCATGACGTCCTCGGCGAACTGACCTTCGCCCGCCGAACGACGGCCAACTTACTCGAAGTAGCGACGCGGATTGTCCACCAGGATCGTGTGGATGTCCGCGTCGCTCACGCCGCGCTCGCGCAGCGCAGGGAGCACGTCCTCGCTGATGTGCCGGAAGTTCCAGTTCGGTTGGGCCTGGGGGATGAGTCCCTCGGGGAACCAGTCGATGAGGCACGACGCGTCGTGGGCGATGACGACCTTCTCGGCGTAACCGCGACGGCACAGCTCGACGATCGTGTCGACGCGCTGCTCGAACGGCAGGAGAACGTCGATGCCGAAGCGGTCCATGCCGAGGTAGCTTCCGGCGTCGGCGAGCTTGCACAGGTAATCGAGGTCGGTCGAGTCGCCGCTGTGGCCGATGACGACGCGACCGAGGTCGACGCCCTCCTCGGCGAGCACACGCTGCGCCACGAGTCCGGATTCGCTGCCCGCGTGGGTGTGCACGGTGACCGGAGCCGACGTCTCGGCACTCGCCGCGCCGACCGCCCGCATGACGCGCTCGACACCGGGCGTCAGGCCCTTCTCCTCGATGGCGCACTTGAGGAACGCAGCGCGCACGCCCGTGTCGGCGATGCCCTCGCGCAGGTCCTTGAGGAACAGTTCGGTCATCGGCTCCGGACCGCCGAAGAGGGTCTCCGGGCCCGTGTAGTGGAACTGGAACGGCACGTCGTCGTAGGTGTAGACGCCCGTCGCGACGACGATGTTGAGGTCGGTTCCCTCGGCCACCTTCTGGATGCGCGGGATGTAGCGCCCGAGCCCGAGCACGGTCGGGTCGAGGATCGTGTCGATGCCGAGCTCTTTGAGCTCCTGCAACTGGCGGGACGCATCGGCGACGCGGGCGTCCTCGTCCCACTCGCTGTAGTTGACGCGGTACTCCTCGCCGAGCACGAAGACGTGCTCGTGGACGAGCGTCGCACCGAGGTCGCCGGAGTCGACGACCCCCTTGACGGTCTGGACGTCAGTCATCGTTCTTCTCCTCGTCGTGGGTCCACTCGATGGCGCGCTTGAGGATCTTTCCCGTCGCGCCCTTGGGCAGTTCGTCCGCGAACCGGTACAGGTGCGGCACCTTGTACGCGGAAAGCCGTTCCTTGAGCCACGCGCGCAACGCCTCCGGGTCGGGGGACGCGTCAGGTCGCAGCACGACGACGGCCCCGACCTCCTCGCCGTATGTGTCGTCGGGGATGCCGACGACGGCCGTCTCGACGACGTCCGGGTGCTCGTAGAGCACCTCCTCGACCTCGCGGGGGTAGACGTTGTAGCCGCCACGAATGATGAGGTCCTTCGCGCGATCGACGATGCGCAGATACCCGTCGGCGTCGAGCGCGCCGAGGTCTCCGGTGCGGAACCACCCGTCGACGAGGTCTGCCTCGGTGGCCTCGGGGCGGTTCCAGTACCCCTTCATCACCATGGGGCCGGTGATGAAGACCTCGCCGACCTCGTCCAGGGCGACGGGCTGCCCGTCAGCGCCGCGCACCTCGACCGCGCCACCTGGCAGAGCGATACCCGTCGTGCCGACGCGCTGCTCGATGAAGGGGGAGTGGTACGTCGCCGCGCCTGTGGTCTCCGTGAGGCCGTACCCCTCGAGGATCGTGCAGCCGAAGCGGGTCTCGAACGCGCGGATGACCTCCACCGGCAGGCTCGCGCCGCCGGAGGCAGCCAGGCGGAGATTGGCGAAGTCAGCGGGGCCGAAGTCGCCGGCGACGTGCAGGAGGTAGTTCCACATCGTCGGAACGCCCGCGACGATCGTCAGTTCGTGGTCGCGGATCATGCGGACCATGGCCTGCGGTTCGAACGGGCTGAGCAGGGAGAGACTCGCACCGCCGACGAGGATCGTGTTCATGCAGATGCACTGACCGAAGACGTGGAACAGCGGCAGGCCGGTGCCGAACGCGTCCGTCGGCTCTAGTTCGAGCTGGCGAATGAAGATCTCGGCCGTCTCGAGCAGGTTCGAAACGGTGAGCTGCACGCCCTTGGGCTTACCCGTCGTGCCCGAGGTGTAGAGGAGCACAGCGGTCTCGGACGCGTCGCGCTCCACGGGCTCGGACAGCGGCGTCTCGCAGGTGACCGGGGCGTGGGGTTCCAGGCTCCACACGTCGACGTCTGCCTCGGCGCCCGCGCGCTCGGCGGCCGTCGTCGCTGCGTGCCACGCGATGACGAGTCGGGCTCCGGAATCGCCCAGCACGTAACCGATCTCGGCGGGCGTCGACATGACGTTGAGCGTCACGACGACGATGCCCGCAGCCTGGGCGCCGTGGTAGACGGCAGCGAACTCGGGCACCGACGGCGCGATGAGCACGATGCGGTCACCGCGTTCGATGCCCGCCTCACGCAGCGCGCCAGCCCACGCGGCGACGTGGGAGCGCAGCTCCTCGTAGGACCAGCTCTTGTCGAGGCTGCGGACGGCCGGGTGGTCGGGGTTGCGGGCGGCGTGCGTCCAGATGGGCACGGCGACGTTGGGCATGAAGCACCTCGCTACGGGTTTCGTGTGATGCGAGTCACGCTACCCATTGCGGTGCGGCATGTGGGGCGCGGGCGTCGCGGCGCTTTCTCGTCCGAGATCGGACGACGGGAGCCCGCTGGATCACAGAATGCGTGAGGTGAGCTTCACGCCAGGGCTGACGGCCTCGAGGGCCTCGGTGAGAGCGCCGAGAACGTCCTGGGCTCGCTGCTCGCCGTCGCCCGGTTCGACGTCGAGGACATCGCAGATGAAGACGGCGTCGGTCGTCTCCTCCGTCAGACGCGTGCGGTAGCACTGGCGCCAGTTCCACCGGCGGCAGGTGACGCCGGCGCCGTCGCGCCAGACGACCTCGCCGGGCTCGGGGTGTTCGACCGTCTCGGCGCCCGAGGCGAGCGTGCCGAACTCCTCGTCCCCGGTCGCGCGTACGAGGCGCAGGGGCCCGTCGTAAGCGGCCAGGTTCTCGCCGCCGAGCGGCGTCTGGAAGCGGACGGAGACGGCGTTGTAGGCGTCGGCCAGCGCGTTGATGCGCGGAAGGGCGTCAGCTCGACGCATGAGCGCCTCCGCGGAGTTGCGGGTGCGTTGGGGCTTGGCGCCGAAGGCGCGGAACGCCTCGCGCCATGCGGCGATGTGGGGGAGTTCCTCGACCTTCGTGTGCTCCAGGAGCGGGCGCACGTGTTCCTCAGCGGCGAACAGCAGCGTTTCGCTCGCCTCGTTCGACTCGCCGCCGCTCAACCCCTCGGCGACGACGAGCACTGCCCGGTAGTCCGGACGAAGATCGCGGACGGCGTCGTCGATGGAGGCCTGCTCGAGCCATGCGTCATAGGTACCCATGCGGCCATTGTGCACGCTGCGGCTCGGGGCGAGCGCGGACACGCGAGCGCGGACACAGACGTGGGGCGAACCGTCGGCAATGACGGTCCGCCCCACGTCAAGAGCTGCGCGAGTCAGGCGCGCGGCGTGAGCTTCAACGTGATGGTGTTGCCCGGTCCGCTGACCTGCTTCGTCACGAGCTTGTTGAGCGTTCCGCCGGTTCCGCAGCCGGTGAAGCTGGGAATAGTGAAGTTGCCGCTCAGGGCGATGGGGTCGAAGCCGCCCTTCATCGTGCCACTCACCGGGATCTCGACCGGCGCCGACGTCTTGCAGTTCTTGCCCACGAGGTTGATGAGGCCGTGACCGGCGGGGGAGAGATCCTTGATGTGCAGGTACGCCTTCTGCGTCTGCGTCACCTTGTGCGTCGTGGCGTCGATCGTGCCCGTCGCCTTGCCGACCGGCTCGACCGCAATCGTGGCGTAACCGATCTGGAGGCCGCCGAGCTTCACCGGCGTCTTGAGGTCCTTGAGCATGAGGTCGGAGCTCAGCGTGCCCTTCTCGACGTGAACGGTGGAGAAGCTGAAACCGGTCGTCGACGAGCTCTGGTTCATCTTCTTGACGTTCGTCGTGGCGGCGACGTCGTAGCCGAGGTTCCAGACGGTGTCCTTCGGCTGCGATTCGGCAGCCTGAGCGCCGGTGGCCGTGAGGGTCGTCGCGCCTGCGAGAGCTGCTGCGGCAACGGCGACGGACGTGGTGCGGCGTGCGGAGAATATATTCTTCCTTCGGTTGACTATGTGGTCCACGTCTCAAGTTGCCGATGCGTAAGTTGCCGCGTGGCGACTTCGGAGAATCGGGTGCGAATCGCCGTCGGCACCGCATCCGTGGACAGGCGCGAGCCATCGGCGTGAAGCGCTCGTACGCTGAGCCGATGACGATGGGGCACGACGATCTGCAGGCCGTGACGGCCGGTCTCGTGTGCGCCGTCGTCGGCTTCACGAGCTCGTTCGCCGTCGTCCTCGCGGGCCTGCGGGCCGTCGGTGCGACGCAGGCGCAGGCGGCGAGTGGCCTGCTCGTCCTGTGTCTGACGATGGGGCTCGGCTGCATCGTGTTCAGCCTGCGCACGCGGATGCCCGTGACGATGGCGTGGTCGACTCCGGGCGCGGCGCTCCTCGCGACGACCGGCGCTACCGCCGGCGGGTTCGCCGGAGCTGTCGGAGCATTCGCCGTCTGTGGCGTGCTGCTCGCCCTGTGCGGTGCGGTGCCGTGGCTCGAGAAGCTTGTCGAACGCATCCCCGCTGCTCTCGCCAGCGCCATGCTCGCGGGCATCCTCCTCACGATCTGCGCGAAGCCGTTCATCGACCTGCCCCGTGCTCCGTGGCAGATCGGCTGTGTCCTGCTCGCCTGGCTCGTCACGACGGCGTTCGCGCGGCGGTGGGCGGTGCTGGCCGCGCTCGCCGCGGCGCTCATCGTCATGGGCGTCGACGGAGCCTTCTCGCGAACGGGGGTGACGACGCTCGCGCCCCACCTCGAGTTCGTCGCGCCCCACCTCGACGCGACGGCGATGGTCGCCATCGCGCTGCCGCTCTTCCTCGTGACGATGACGAGCCAGAACCTGCCGGGCGTCGCAGTGCTCGCGTCGTTCGGGTACCGCCTCGGCCTGCGCAAACCGCTGCTCTACACGGGCGCGGCGGGCGTTGCCGGTTCGGTCGCCTGCGCTCACGCCATCAACCTGGCCGCCATCTCCGCGGCGCTCGCGGCGGGCCCCGAAGCGCATCCCGATCGGGATCGTCGGTGGATCGCGGTTGTCGCGTGCGGCGTCGTCTACGTCGCGTTGGCGCCGGCGTCGGCCGCCGTCGTCGCAGTGGCCCTCGTGGCGCCGCAGGGGTTGCTCGCGGCGGTTGCTGCGGTGGCGCTGTTCGGCACCTTCGCCGCAGCTGCTACGTCGGCACTCGAGCCCGTCGCGACGCGCGAGGCGGCCGCGGTGACGCTCGTCGTCGCCGGTTCGGGCGTGACGCTGGGTGGCGTCGGCTCTGCCTTCTGGAGTGTGAGCGCCGGCCTGCTCGTGCTCGGGGTGGGTGCGGTGGCGCGGCGTCGGGCCACTCCGAACAGTTAGAACGTATGTTCGAAAAATGGCGTACGCTGACGCCATGTCCGATGTCGTGCAGGGCGGCCCTCCGGGGTGGCCGAGGGGAGTGCCGCCGCCAGGAGCGCCGGGGTGGGAGCAGGCTGCCACGCAGTGGCTCCTCGACCAGTGCCCGGCCGACTTCCGCGCCTACGACGCGTGGCGTCGGCATCCGGTGGCGCTCGCCTGGGTGGCCACGTGGCACGTCGACGCGCAGCTGAACGCGATGCGCGAGTCGTACCGACGTATTCGGGTCGACCTGGCCGACGAGCTGCCCCCGCGCGCCGTTCCGCAGGTGATGGAGCACCTGTCGGCCGAGGGGCTGCGGCTGCGCGCCACGGCGCACGCCGTGCGTCTCGTCCATGAGGCGATGCGCGGCAAGACGTTCGTGCCGCGGTTGTGAAGGGAGGAAGTGACTCTTCGGTAACGTCCGAACGTCATGGGGGTGTGCTCGCATGGAACCTTGCAGGCGAACGACCTAGACTCAAGAGACTGCACTCTCGAAAGGCTGATTCAGACGTGACCCTGCTGGAAACCATCTCGGGGCCGGACGATCTCAAGCGCATCCCGGTCGACAAGCTCGATGACCTCGCGGCCGAGATCCGGCAGTTCCTCGTCGATTCCGTCTCCAAGACGGGGGGCCACCTCGGCCCCAACCTCGGCGTCGTCGAGCTGACCATCGCCATGCACCGCGTCTTCGACTCGCCGCATGACACGTTCGTCTTCGACACCGGTCACCAGAGCTACGTGCACAAGCTGCTCACCGGGCGTCACGACTTCAGCAAGCTCAAGAAGTCGGGCGGCCTCTCGGGCTATCCGAGCCGTGAGGAGTCCGAGCACGACGTCGTCGAGAACTCGCACGCCTCCACCTCGCTGTCGTGGGCCGAGGGCATCGCCAAGGCGCGCCGTCTGCGCGGCGAGGTCGACCGGCACACGGTCGCCGTCATCGGCGACGGCGCACTCACCGGCGGCATGGCCTGGGAGGCGCTCAACAACATCTCGGCCGACCCCGACCTGCCGCTCGTCATCGTGCTCAACGACAACGAGCGCTCGTACGCGCCGACGATCGGCGGCATGGCGCAGCACCTCGCGATGATGCGCACGATGCACACCTACGACCAGGTGCTCGACTGGGGCAAGAGCCGCCTGCAGAGCACGCCCAAGGTCGGTAACAAGATGTACGAGGCGCTGCACGGTGTGAAGCGCGGCCTCAAGGACATGGTCTACCCCGACACGGGCGTCTTCGAGAGCCTCGGCATCAAGTACCTCGGCCCCATCGACGGCCACGACGAGCAGGCCGTCGAGACGGCCCTTCGTCGGGCGCGCGACTACGGCCGCCCCACGCTCGTGCACGTCATCACGCAGAAGGGGCGCGGCTACAAGCCCGCCTACTCCGACGAAGCCGACCAGTGGCACGGCATCGGCAAGTTCAACCCCGAGACAGGGCTGCCGTTCGAGGTCTCCGGGCGCATCTGGACCGACGAGTTCAGTGACGAGATGGTGGCGCTCGGCGGCGAGCGTGACGACGTCGTCGCGATCACCGCGGCCATGCTCATTCCCGTCGGCCTCGACGACTTCGCGAAGAAGTACCCCGAGCGCGTCTTCGACGTCGGCATCGCCGAGCAGCACGCCGTGACGATGGCCTCCGGGCTCTCCTACGGCGGTCTGCACCCGGTCGTCGCCGTGTACGCCACGTTCCTCAACCGCGCGTTCGACCAGCTCCTCATGGACGCCGCGCTGCACAAGCAGGGTGTGACGTTCGTGCTCGACCGCGCGGGTGTCACCGGTTCCGACGGCGCCTCGCACAACGGCATGTGGGACATGTCGATCTGCTCGATCGTGCCCGGCCTGCACCTCGCCGCGCCGCGTGACGGCGCCCAGGTGCGCGAGCAATTGCGCGACGCCGTCGAGATCGACGATGCGCCGAGCGTCATCCGCTTCCCGAAGGGTGACGTCGGTGAGCCCCTCGTCGCCGAGCGTCGCATCGGGCGCCTCGACGTCATGAAGGACGCCGAGAACCCGGACGTGCTCGTCGTGGGTGTCGGTTCGATGGTCGGTGTCGCGCTCGACGTGGCGCAGACCCTGGAGTCGGACGGACTCGCCGTTCAGGTTGTCGACCCGCGGTGGGTTTTCCCGGTCGCCCCGGAGCTCGTCGAGTTGGCTGCTCGCGCGAAGCACGTCGTCGTCGTGGAGGACAACCTCGTCGAGGCCGGTGTCGGTTCCGCGTGTGCGCGCGCCTTCCGTGAGGCCGGCGTCGCTGCGGGCGTCGACACGTACGGCATCCCGAAGGAGTTCCTCCTGCACGCCTCGCGCGGTGAGGTGCTCACCGAGATCGGCCTGACGGCGGACGCCATCACCGCCGACCTACGCCCCCGCCTGGCAAACGGCAAGGACGTCGCCTGAGTGGCACGGTACGACGACCTTCCGCCACTTCCCGGCGCACTCGTCCCCGGCCCCGCCACCGAGGTGTGGGCGAGCAAGGACTGGATGTGGGACGCGAGCCGCTGGATGGACGAGGTGCTCGAGCGTCGCGGTGTCACGCGTGACGCGACGACGCCGAAGCAGCCGACACTGACGCCGTGGTTCACGCGCCTCGTGGCCGACACCGATCACGGGCGCGTGCGCATGGTGGCGGGCCTTCCGGAGACGACCTCGGAGTCGGTGCTCATGGGGCACCTGGCCACCGTTGTGCCCGACGCCGTGCCGTCGATCTGGGCCGCCGACCGAGAGCGTCGCTGGTTCCTCACGCCCGCCGAGAGTGGCAGCCTGCGTGAGGTGGAGACCGAGGAGTCACGCCTCAGCCTCATGTCGGGGGTGCTGCGCCGCTACGCCGGAATCCAGCGGGCCTCGGCTGCCGTCGCCGACGACATGGTGCGCGACGGCGTCCTCAAGCTGACACCCGGCGACATCGTCAAGCAGTGGCGGCGGCTCGGGTTGTCGCCGAACCACTGGTCGGCGCTGTCGTCCACGGCGCGCCGCCTCGAAGAACTCGGCCTGCCGCTCACGGTTCAGCACGACGACCTGCGTTCCGGCACGGTTCTCGCCGACGGCACCACGGCGGGTCTGACGAAGGCCCGCATCACGGAGTGGATGCACGCGTACGTCGGTCATCCCTTGCTGTCGTTGTACGAGCCGCTGCGCGCCACGACCGAGGGCCTCGACGACGCCGCTGCCGCCGCGGCGCGGGCGCGATTGCTGCGGGCGTACTCCAGCGGGTGGGGCGATGCGCTCGGTTCGAGCGTCCTGCACCGCGCCGTCGACGACGCCCTGCTCCTGGGTCGCATGAGCCGCGTGCTCAGCTGGCGCCGGGCGCTGACGCGAGCGAGCGACGCCGAGTTGCGTTCGTGGGGCCGCACGGGTGCCGCACTCATCCGCGAGGTAGACGAGATCCTCGAGGGGCAGCGCCAGGCCTGACGCCCCGGCCGGAGGGATACCGCGGGCCATGGAGACGCAAGAGAGTGCGAAATCTTCCCTTCTTGTGCCCAAGCCGGGCCCTTATACGCAAGAAGGGAAGAATCCTTCCCCTCCTGCGCGACGGCCCTGGACCCCGCTCAGTTGGCGGGTACGTCGGGCCAGTCACCCCGCGCGACGAGGACGTCCTTGAGGGTGTCGGCTCGGTCGGTGACGAGGCCGTCGACGCCGAAGTCGAGCAGCCGCTCCATGTCGAAGCGCTCGTTGACGGTCCACACGTGCACCTCGACGCCGGCCGCGAGCGCGGCGTTGAGCAGCGCCCGGTCGAGCACGCGCACCCGTCCGTGGCGCTCGGGGATCTGTAGGGCGTCGATGCCCTTCGCGAGCCGCTTGAACAGCATCCGGCCCACAACGGGAACGTGGGCGCTCACCCACAGCGCCGTCATGAGTTCCTGCCCGGGCGAACTGCGTACGGGTCGGCTGAGGCCCGAGAGCACCGCCCGCCGGCGCTTCTCCGAGAACGACGCCACCCGCACCCGATCGTGCGCTCCGTGCTGCTCGATGCACGCGATGAGTGGCTCGATCGCCCCGGCAGCCTTGACGTCGATGTTGACGCACAGCTGCGGGTGACGCGTGAACAGATCGTCGAGGCGGGGGATCGGCTCGACGCCGTTGATGCGAGCCTTCGAGACCACAGTCCACGGGAGCTGCGCGATGACGCCGCGGGCGTCCGTCGTCCGGTCGAGCGTCTCGTCGTGGAACGCGAGCAGCACCCCGTCGGCGGTGGCGTGCACGTCGGTCTCCACCCAGCGATACCCGAGCCTCACGGCCGCGTCGAACGCGGACATCGAGTTCTCGAGGGTGTGACCGTCGCCGCCCGAGAAACCTCGGTGGGCGAGTGCTTCGGGGAATGCGTGCAGGGCCATGACGAGAGGCTATGCCATCGCCGACAGGCGAGAGCTGCCACATGAGACGAGCCCGCCCCGTCACCGAGTGGTGACGGGGCTGGCTCGTCGTCGAGGCGACTCAGCGCGCCAGGTTCAGTTGCTGAACTCGTCGTCGCGGAAGCTCGTGATGTCGGCGCCGAGCGCGTTGAGGCGCTCGTCGAGCTCCTCGTAGCCACGGTTGATGACATAGATGTTGCGCAGGATCGACGTGCCGGGGCACGCGAGCATGCCCAGCAGGATGACGACGCCCGGGCGAAGCGCAGGCGGGCACATCACCTCGGCCGCACGCCACTTGGCGGGACCTTCGATCATGACGCGGTGCGGGTCCATGAGGTGCACCGTCGCGCCGATCTTCGTCAGCTCGTTGAGGTAGATCGCGCGGTTCTCGTACACCCAGTCGTGGATGAGCGTCTGGCCCTCGGCGCACGCCGCAATGACGGCGAAGAACGGTAAGTTGTCGATGTTGAGGCCGGGGAAGGGCAGCGGGTGGATCTTGTCCGTCGGCGCCTTGAGCGGGCCCGGCTTCGTCGTGAGGTTGACGAGGCGCGTCTCGCCGTTGGCGGACGTGTACTCCTCGGTGATCTCGTAGCGGAAGCCCATCTCCTCGAGGATGGCGAGCTCGATCTCCATGAACTCGATCGGCACGCGCTTGATCGTGATCTCCGACTTCGTCACGATCGCCGCGGCGACGAGCGACATGGCCTCGATCGGGTCTTCGCTCGGGAAGTACTCGATGTCCCTGTTGATCTCGCCGACGCCCTGGATCTCGAGGGTCGTCGTGCCGACGCCCTCGATGGAGACACCGAGCTCGCGCAGGAAGAAGCACAGGTCCTGCACCATGTAGTTGCTCGAGGCGTTGCGGATGATCGTCTTGCCCTCGTAGCGAGCGGCGGCGAACAGCGCGTTCTCGGTGACGGTGTCGCCACGCTCGATGAGGACGATCGGCTTCGTCGGGCGCACCGAGTTGTCGACGGACACGTGGTAGTAGCCGTTCGACGCCTCGACGGACATGCCGAACGCGCGCAGCGCGTGCAGGTGAGGCTCGACGGTGCGCGCACCGAGGTCACAGCCGCCGGCGTTCGGCAGTTCGAACGTGTCGAACTCGTGCATGAGCGGGCCGAGGAACATGAGAATCGTGCGGGTGCGGCGCGCGGCGACCTCGTCGATCGTCGACAGGTCGATCTTCTCCGGCGGCGTGATCTCGAGGTCGCTCGAGTCCGGCAGCCAGCGCGTCTTCACACCGATGGAGTTGAGCACCTCGGTGATCCGGTTGACCTCTTCGATGCGAGCGAGGTTGCGCAGCGTGGTGCGTCCCTTGTTGAGCATGGCGGCACACAGGCAGGCGACCGCAGCGTTCTTGCTCGTGCGGACGTCGATCGAACCGGAGAGCTGCTTGCCGCCCTCGATGCGCATGTTCAGGGGGAGGTTGCTACTGGCCACGGTGATGATCTCCGAATCGAGTGCTCTGCTGATCTTGGTCAGCATTTCCATGCTGAGGTTCTGGCCGCCCTGCTCGATGCGGGCGACCGCGCTCTGCGAGGTGCCGACCTGCGCTGCGAGGGCGCTCTGCGTCAGACCGCGTTCGAGCCGGACTTCACGGATGGTGCCACCGATCCGTACAAGCTGCTGTTGAACCATGCTCTCCATGCTATATCTCATGTATGAGATAAAGAATCGCCCACCGCGTGGCCTTCACCACGTGGCGTATTTCTCGACGATACCTGTTCACTCCTCGCGATCAACCGTCCGTCTTGGAACGGCGAGTCGCGCGCGCTCGAGGACACACAGAAAGCGCGGGGAGAACATCAGTGCTCTCCCCGCGCGTTCTGTTGCGCGAAGCGGGATCAGCCGGCGACGCTGGCAGCGCCCTTCGGCAGGAAACGCTGTCCGGTGACCTTCTCGGAAATGCCGAGGCGGTCGAGCAGCGGCGTCACGCCGCCGTTCCAGAACGGGAAGCCCGCACCGGTGATCATCGCGAGGTCGATGTCCATCGGAGCCGCGACGACCTCCTCGTCGAGCATGCGACGCGTCTCGTCGGCGAGGGCCTCGAGGGCGCGGTCACGCACCTGTTCGGCGGTGAGCTCGGTGGAGCCGGTCTTCTCGAACTGAGCGAAGACCTCCTCGTTGAGCTTGCCGTCCTTGCCGTAGAAGCCCGGAATCTTCGCCTCGACGACCTTCGCCAGGTTCGGCGAGACGTAGAAGCGATCCGGGAACGCACCGTGAAGCGTCTCGCTGTTGTGCAGCGCGATCGCCGGGCCGACGAGCGACATGAGCATGAACGGCGGCATCGGCGTGATGCCGGCGAACGCCTTCTCGACGGTCTCGACCGGCGTGCCCTCGTCCGCGATCCTGCCCGCCTCGCCCATGAAGCGGCCGAGGAGGCGGTTGACGACGAACGACGGCGAGTTCTTCACGAGGATGCAGGTCTTCTTGAGCTGCTTGCCCGTGGCGAACGCCGTGGCGAGCGTCGCGTCGTCCGTCTTGTCACCGCGGATGATCTCCAGCAGCGGCATGACGGCGACCGGGTTGAAGAAGTGGAAGCCCACGACGCGCTCGGGGTGCGCGAGGTCCTCCGCCATCTCCGTCACCGACAGCGACGAGGTGTTCGTCGCGAGGACGCACTCGGGCGTGACGATGGCCTCGACCTCGGACCACACCTTCTTCTTGACGCCCATCTCCTCGAAGACGGCCTCGATGACGAAGTCGGCATCGGCGAAGCCGTCCTTGCTCGTCGAACCCGTGACGAGACCCTTGAGGCGGTTGGCCTTGTCGGGGGAGACGCGCTTCTTCTCGAGGAGCTTGTCGATCTCGGCGTGCACGTACTCCACGCCCTTGTCGACGCGCGCCTGGTCGAGGTCGGTCATGATGACCGGCACGTCGAGGCGGCGGATGAACAGCAGCGCGAGCTGGCTGGCCATGAGACCGGCACCGACGACGCCCACCTTCGTCACCTTGCGTGCGAGCGCCTTGTCCGGCGCACCGGCGGGGCGCTTGGCGCGCTTTTGGACGAGGTCGAACGCGTACAGACCGGCGCGCAGTTCGTCGCTCATGATGAGGTCGCCGAGGGCCTCGTTCTCGCCCTCGAAGCCCTGCTCGCGCGTATTAGTGCGGGCAGCCTCGACGAGGTCGATCGCACGCAGCGGAGCGGGGGCAGCGCCGCCCGTCTTCTGCATGGTGAAGGCGCGGGCCTTCTCGCACGCGGCCTTCCACGTCGACTCGTCCTTGTCGACCTCAGGGCGCTCGACCTTCTTCTCGCCCGAGATGACGTCGGACGCGAAGCGCAGCGAGTCCTCGAGGAACGTGACAGGCGCGAGGAGCTCGTCGGCGACGCCCAGCTTGAACGCCTGAGCACCCGTGGCCATCTTGTTGTTCGACAGCGGGTTGCTGATGATGAGCTGCAGCGCGTTCTCGACACCGATGAGGTTCGGCAGCAGGTACGTGCCGCCCCAGCCGGGCACGAGACCGAGGAAGCACTCCGGCAGCGAGTAAGCCGGAACGTCCGCGGACATCGTGCGGTAGTCGCAGTAGAGCCCGATCTCGACGCCGCCACCCATGGACGCGCCGTTGACGAACGCGAACGTCGGGATGTCGAGGTCGGCGATCTTCGAGAAGACGCGGTGGCCCTGCTCGGCGATCTCGACGGCCTGCTCGCGGCTCGTGATCGCGGGGATGCCCGTCAGGTCGGCGCCGACAGCCATGATGAACGGCTTCCCGGTGACACCGAGACCGACGATCTCGCCCTTGGCCGCACGCTCGGCGGCCGTGTCCAGCTGAGCCTCGAGCTCGGCGAGGCCGAGCGGGCCGAAGCTGTTCGGCTTCGTGTGGTCGAAGCCGTTGTCGAGCGTGATGAGGACGAAGGTGCCGGACGTTGTGCCGTCGTGACGCGGGAGCTGGATGTCCTGCGCGTGGGCGTGTGTGACGACCTCGTCGTGAGCCTGGTTCTTCGATGCGTCGTTCATCAGGCCACCTTCTCCTTGCCGTAGTCGGGGTGGTTCGGGTTCTCCCAGATGACAGCGCCACCCATGCCGATGCCGATGCACATGGCCGTCAGGCCGTAGCGGGCTTCGGGCTTCTCGGCGAACTGGCGCGACAGCTGCGTCATGAGGCGCACGCCGGAGCTGGCCAGCGGGTGACCCGTGGCGATCGCTCCGCCGTAGGCGTTGACGCGCTCGTCCTCGGCGTCGATGCCGAAGTGGTCGAGGAAGGCGAGCACCTGGACGGCGAAGGCCTCGTTGAGCTCGAACAGGTCGATGTCGTCGATCGTGAGACCGGCCTGCTTGAGAGCCTTCTCCGTGGCCGGGACCGGGCCGATACCCATGACCTCGGGGTCGACGCCGACGAAGGAGTAGCCGACGAGGCGCATGCCGACGGGTAGGCCGAGTTCCTTGGCCTTCTCCTCGGAGGCGAGGATGCAGGCCGTGGCGCCGTCGTTGAGACCGGCGGCGTTACCGGCGGTCACGTTGCCGTGGGCGCGGAACGGCGTCTTGAGACCGGCGAGGTCCTCGACCGTGGTGCCCGGACGCGGCGGCTCGTCGGTGGTGGCCAGGCCCCAGCCCTTCTCGGCGTGACGCGTGGCGACGGGCACGAGGTCCTGCTGAATCTTGCCCTCGGCGTAGGCCTTGGCGAGCTTGTTCTGCGAGCCGACGGCGAACGCGTCGCAGCGCTCCTTGGTGATGGCCGGGAAACGGTCGTGCAGGTTCTCGGCCGTCTTGCCCATGACGAGGGCACTCGGGTCGACGAGCTTCTCGGCGACGATGCGCGGGTTCGGGTCGGTGCCCTCACCCATGGGGTGGTGACCCATGTGCTCGACGCCGCCGGCGATGGCGATGTCGTAGGCGCCGAACGCGATGCCGGACGCGGTCGTCGTCACGGCCGTCATGGCGCCGGCGCACATGCGGTCGATGGCGTAACCGGGAACTGACTTGGGCAGACCCGACAGGAGAGCGGCCATACGGCCGATCGTCAGGCCCTGGTCACCGATCTGCGTCGTGGCGGCGATGGCCACCTCGTCGACGCTCTCGGGCGGGAGGTTCGGCTGACGACGCATGAGTTCACGGATGCATTTGATGACCAGGTCGTCGGCGCGGGTCTGGGCGTACATGCCCTTCTCACCGGCCTTGCCGAACGGCGTACGAACACCGTCGACGAAGACGACCTCATGGAGCGTGCGGGGCACGTTGCCTCCCGAAGTTAGACAAAGCTGACTAGGCCAGGCTAACCCGTTCGGTTACCCGTGAGTACGCGGGTCGATCAATTCGTCGGGTGATCGAGCGCGGCCTCGGCGAGAAGCGGCGCGACGATGTCGCACTGCCAGGGGCGTGCGCCCCCGGCGGCGAGGGCTTCACGCCATCCGGCTTCGCTCTGATCGGCCGGCGGCGACCAGATGGTGCGACGCAGGAGATCGGGCGTCAGCAGGTTCTCGACGGGCACGTTGCGCTTCTCGCTGAACTGCTGGAGGCCGTAGCGGACGTCGTCGAGACGACCGGCGGCAGCCGGGTTGCGATCGGCCCACGCCCGGATCGGCGGGGGAGCGTTCGTACGCATCGTCAGGGGCGGCAGCTCGCGCTGCGGCAGGGAGTCGGCGTTCTTGAGCGCGTTGAGCCACCGCTCGCCGTAGCGCGCGAGTCCACGGTGCGCGGGGCGCGGACGGCGGCGTCGGGCCGAGCCGTCACCGACGCGTGGGCGGATGGCGGGCGGGCCGACGAGACCGGCGACGTCGTTGGGGTTGCGGCGGGCCAGATCGATGATGAGCGCGTCGGGCAGCACGCGACCCGGCGTCGTGTCGCGGCGCTGGGCGATGTCCTCGCGCGTCTGCCACAGCGAACGCACCCGGGCGACCTGGCGCGGATCGCGCAGCGCGTGCAGACCGGACGTGCGTCGCCACGGGTCCTTCTTCGGCGTCGGGCCCTCGAAGTCGAGCAGCGCCTCGAACTCCTGACGGGCCCATTCGCCCTTGCCCTGGGCTTCGAGGTCGGCGGCCAGGGCGTCACGCACCTCGACGAGGCGCTCGACGTCGAGGGCGGCGTAGACGAGCCAGTCGTGGGGCAGCGGACGCGTCGACCAGTCAACGGCCGAGTGCTCCTTGGCGAGCGTGACGCCGACGTAGTGCTCCGTGACGGCGGCGAGCCCGACGCGGGCGAGGCCGGCGAGGCGGCTGCCGAGTTCGGTGTCGAACAGCGCCTTCGGGCAAAGACCGAGGGCCTTGAGGCAGGCGAGATCCTGCGTTGCGGCGTGAAGAACCCACTCGGCCTTGCCGATGGCGGCATTCAGGCTGCTGAGATCGCTGCACGGCACCGGGTCGATGAGCCAGGTGCCCGAACCCTTGCGCCGCAGCTGGACGAGGTAGGCGTCGTTTCCGTAGCGGAAGCCCGACGCGCGTTCGGCGTCGATGGCGACGGGCCCGGAGCCGGCGCGGATGGCGGCGCAGCACTCCTTGAGACGCGCGGCCGTCGTCACGATCTCGGGAACGCCGTCAGCCGGTTCGGCGAGCAGGGGATAGCTCGGCTTGTCGTCGGTCGGCTGCGCGTCCTCGAGCGACGCGTTGTCGCCGGCGGGGGAGTCGGACGTCATCAGAAGCGCCCCGGCAGGGCGGACACCCCTTCGGGCAGCGGCGGCAGGCCGGCGACCGTGCACATGAGCGTGGCCCAACCCTGCAGGTGGGCGGCGATGTCGTTGCCATCCGGGGTCCACGACGCACGCACTTCGAGCTCGACACTCGAGGGACGCTCGGCGAGGCCGGCGAAGCTCTCGTTGACGACGCGGGTGACGGTGCCGGCTTCCGCGGTGTACGTGGCGCCGGCGTCCTTGAGGGACTCGACGAGCCAGGACCAGCCGACAGCGCCGAGCGCCGGGTCTGTGGCCATCTCGGATTCGAGTTCGGCGCGAGCGAACGTCACGACGCGCCAGGTGCCGTGCCAGGCCTCGGGGCCCGCGGGGTCGTGCAGAAGGACGAAACGTCCGGTGCCGAGAACGGCGTCGTCGTCACGCGGGTCGACGACCTCGGCGGAGAAAGCGACGGCGTGGGGAGCAATACGGCGCGGCGGGGGCACCTCGGTGAGGGAGAGTTCGGGACGCACCCGCGCGGCCTTGACGGCATCGACCACGTCGGCGAAGTGCTCGGCGTCGTCGCGCTTCAATGTCTGCATCCCCATGGCCAGAAGATTAGGCCGGAAAGGGGCGAATTCACGGGAGGCACGCCGCGCGTCCTACCCTGCGCATGTGGTGACGTTCCTGGCCCTTCTCTCCTCCGCCGTCTGGGGAAGCGCAGACTTCGCCGGAGGCGTTCTGACGAAGCGGATGCACCCGGTCAAGGTCGTCACCCTGTCTCAGCTCGGTGGCCTCGCTGCGGCGTTCGTGTTCTTCCTGTCCGTGAGTTTGTGGGGCTCGCACGGGGAATCGCCCGTCACGGCATGGGCGCTCTGGGGCATCGCGGCGGGGCTCAGTGGCGCCGTGGGATTGCTGTGCCTGTACGCGGCGCTGTCGACCGGGACGATGGGCGTCGTCTCGCCCATCACGGCCCTCGGTGCCATCGTGCCCGTCACGCTCGGTCTCCTCCGTGGCGACGCGTGGACGACGATCGTCGGGGTGGGCCTTGTCGTCGCCCTCGTGGGTGCGGTGCTCGCAAGTGGACCCGAACTGTCGGGTGAGGTGGGCCGCAGGCCGGTCACGCTCGCCGCGATCGCCGCCGTCGCGTTCGGGCTGTCCCTGTACTTCATGGACGGAGGGGCGCGGCACGACCTGTCCGGCTCCATGCTCGCCATGCGGTGCGGCAGCCTGTCGCTGCTTATCCCCACGTTCCTCGTCCTGCGTTCACGGAACGTGGCCAGCGAACCCCTGACGCCTCGTCTCATTCTTGCGCTGCCGCTGCTCGGCATCGGCGACCTCGTCGCGAACCTGCTGTTCGCCGCGGCTTCGGCCCAGGGGCAGGTCTCGATCGTCGCCGTGCTCGGCTCGCTCTACCCGGTCGCGACGCTGCTGCTCGCCCGCGGTTTCCTCGGCGAGCGTCTGCGCGGGGTTCAGCTGGCGGGTGTGGCACTCACCGTCGTGGGCGTGTGCCTCGTGTCGATCTGACGGCTCAGGCCGACCGGTCGCTGCGCGCGACGAACAGTTCGAGCGACGCGTCGTAGTAGCGCTCGGTGCGTCCGAGGTGCGTCATGCCGAGACGCTCGGTCACCCGTCGTGAGGCGACGTTGGCCGGGTCGGTGACGGCGACAACCCGGTCGAGGCCACCGGCCAGCGCCGCGTCGAGAACGGCGCGGGCCGCTTCCGTGACGTAGCCGTGACCGGTGGCTGTGCTCGTGGCGCGCCACCCGATCTCGACATCCTCCGTCGCCGCGTTCGTGTACCCGGCGGAGAAAGGGATCGGTTTGAGCAGGATGGCCGCGACGGGCGCGCCCTCGGCCTCGACGCACCACCAGCCGCGTCCCGGGGAGGTGTTGCCGTCGATCCGGCGCAACCACGCGGCCGCGTCCTCGCGGGTGGTGAGAACGGCCGACGGGATGAACCGGGCCAGATCGGGGTTCGCATGGAGCTCGAGAGCGAACTCGAAGTCGGCGTCGTCATCGGGTGCGAAGCGGCGAAGGACGAGGCGTTCGGTGTGCAGGGTTTCGGCGGGGGAGGCCATGGCTTTACCCTGTCAGATCGACCAGGGTCCTCCGGGTGGTTCGCCGCTGCCGAAGCCAGGTGCGCATGAGAGGATTTCGAGCGTGAGCGAAACGAATGTCGACCCGCGCAACTCCGTCCTCGTCAAGGCTGCCCGCGGCGAAGAAGTGCCCTACACGCCCGTGTGGTTCATGCGCCAGGCCGGCCGTTCGCTGCCCGAGTACCGCAAGGTGCGCGAGGGAGTCGGGATGCTCGAGTCGTGTCGCCGACCCGACCTCGTCACCGAGATCACGATGCAGCCCGTGCGTCGTCACGACGTCGACGCCGCCATCTTCTTCAGTGACATCGTCGTGCCGCTCGCAGCTGTCGGCGTCGACCTCGACATCGTCGCGGGCGTGGGCCCGGTCGTCGCGCAGCCGATCCGCACGCGCGCCGACCTCGACCGCCTGCCCGAGCTGACGCCCGACGCCGTCCCGGACATCACCGAATCGGTCAAGCTGCTCACCGCCGAACTCGGCGGCACGCCGCTCATCGGTTTCGCGGGTGCACCCTTCACGCTCGCCTCGTACCTCGTCGAGGGCGGGCCCTCGAAGAACCACGAGAACACCAAGGCGCTCATGTACGGCGACCCGGAGCTCTGGAACGACCTGTGCGCTCGTCTCGCCCAGATCTCGGGTGCGTTCCTGCGCGTGCAGGCCGAAGCCGGCGCCAGTGCCGTCCAGCTGTTCGACTCGTGGGTCGGCAACCTCCCGCTTGCCGACTACCTGCGCTTCGTCCAGCCGCACTCACGTCAGGCGCTCGCCGCTGTCGAGGGGCTCGACGTGCCGAAGATCCACTTCGGCGTCGGTACCGGTGAACTGCTCTCCGCCATGGGCGAGGCGGGCGCCGACGTCGTCGGTGTCGACTTCCGCGTCGACCTCGACGCCGCCCGCGAACGCACCGGCGGTCAGTACGCTCTCCAGGGCAATCTCGACCCCGCGCTCCTCTTCGCTCCCTGGGAGCCCCTCGAGGCCAAGGTTGACGAGATCGTCGCCGCGGGCCGTCGCGCGAAGGGCCACATCTTCAACCTCGGCCACGGCGTCCTGCCGAGCACCGACCCCGACGTCATCACGCGCGTCGTCGCCCGCGTTCACGAGATCTCCGCTCGCTGACGCTCCGGCACATGCGTGCTCCGACGTTGCCCGGCACCCTCGTCAGCCGGGGTGTGTGCGGCTCGGTGCTCCTGCTCCTCGCGGGGCTCGTCCTCAACGAGCTGCCTCCGAGCCCGGTGCGCTTCCTCGTCGCCCCGCTGCAGTGGTTGGGCACGAACGCGCCAGGACGCTTCCTCGCCCTCGTCGTCACGCTGATCGGCGTCGCCTTGCTCACGCACGCATGGGTGAGCCTCGTGCGGACCCCGGCGGAAGGATCGGCCGACGAACGCGTCCGTCACGTACGGGCCGTGACGATGCGCTGGATGGCGCCCCTGCTCATCGCGCCTCCGCTGTTCTCCCACGACGGGTGGAGCTACATGGCCCAGGGCGCCGTCGCGGCGTCCGGGCGTGACCCGTACACGATCTCCCCGGGCGAGATGCCCGAACTACTCACCTCGATGGTCGACCCGATCTGGCGCTACACCCCCACGCCGTACGGGCCGATCCCCATCATCTGGGGTGCTCTGACGCGCGAGGTGTTCGGCGACCCCACGCTCCTGCTGTTGCTCCAGCGGGTGCCCGCCCTGATCGGGCTCGGCCTCACTGCGTGGGCCGTTCCGCGCCTCGCCCGCCACCTCGGCATCGACCCGGCGAGGGCGACGGCGCTCGCGATCGCGTCACCTTTCGTCCTCGTCCACGCCGTCGGCGGGCTGCACAACGACGCCCTCGTCATGGGCCTCGTGGCCGCGGCGCTCGTGTTCGCCGCCGAACGTCGGTGGGTGCTCGGCGTCGTGCTCGTCGGTCTTGCCGTTGCGGTGAAGTTCACGGCCGTGGTCGCGGTCGTTCCCGTCGTTCTCGTCTCCTTGCCCGGGGCAGTGCGGCTACCCGGACGATTCGTCAGGCTCGCGGCCGGTGGTCTCATCGCCGCCGCCACCGTCGCCGCAAGCGGCATTCCCTACGGGCTCGGGCTCGGATGGGTCAAGGTGCTCAGCGTGCCGGGCGTCGTCGTCACCCCGGCGTCGGCGCCCACCGCCGTCGGCGTCGTGCTCGAATGGCTGCTCGCACAGACCGGCAGCGGCCTCGAGATGTACGCCGTGCCCGTCGTGCGTGCGCTCGGCATGGCGCTCGCCGTCGCCTTGGTCATCGTCCTGGCCCTCACGAGGCCCACGGGTGACCCCACGTCGGGACTCGCAACGTGCATCGGGGTGTTCGCTGCGGTGGTGCTCCTCGCACCGGTCGTGCAGTCCTGGTACGCACTCGCCGTGGTGCCGGCCGCAGCGCTGTTGCTGCTCGAGCGTCGTCGCACCCGCAGGGCCATCTTCCTCGGAGCGGCGCTCGCGTTCCTCGCGCCCCTCGATTCGGAGATGGCCGGCGGATCTCTCCTCGCGGCCGGTCTCGTCGTCCTCGGCCTGACGATCGTGCGTGCCGTCAGGGCCGGCGACTCGCGACCCGTCGCCGACGCCTGACGCCGTTCAGCTGATCCTGCTTGGGTCAGTCGCCGTCGGAGTCGGTGGCGTTCTCTTCCCCTGCGGCAACGGACGCCTTGGCCTCTTCGGCTCCGTGCCCGTCCAACTCGACCGTGAACCACGGGAGGAAGAACTGCACGAGCGGGCCGATCAACAGCGCATAGAGCACCGTTCCGACGCCCACGCCACCGCCGAGCAGCCAGCCCGAAGTGAGGACGACGACCTCGATGCTCGTGCGCACGAGGCGGACGCTGAGGCCCGTGATGCGGTGCAGGCCCGTCATGAGACCGTCGCGGGGGCCGGGGCCGAGTTGGCTTCCGATGTACATCGCGCCGCCGATGGCGTTGACGAGCAGGCCGACGGTGAAGAGCGCCGAGCGAGCCACGATGGAGTTCGGCTCGGAGACGAGCGCCATCGTCGCATCGAGCACGAAACCGAGCCACACCGCGTTCGCCACGGTGCCGAGCCCGGGCCACTGACGCATGGGGATCCACAGCAGCAGCACGATGAACGACACGACGATCGTGACCGTGCCCATCGACCAGCCGGTGTGCAGGCTGGCGCCCTGGTGGAAGACGCCCCAGGGCTCGAGGCCGACGTTCGCTCGCACGAACAGACCCATCGCGGCACCGAAGAGCGTCAGGCCGATGAAGAGTTGCGGCAGCCGACGACCGAGCTTGCCGGCACGCAGTTGACCCATCGGCGTCAGATTGGCCAGCTGGCGCGATCCACACGAAGGACGCGCGGCCGCGTCGGGCTGAGGTTGGACCGTCGACATGGTGCTCATGAAACCAGAGTGCAGCAGAAGTGGCCTTGTCTTGAATAGCCAATTCGGACACAGTGGCCCCATGGAACGCAGGATCGGGGCGAATGCCCTCGCGCGCCTCGTCGGCCCACCGCCCGAGCGAGGTCCGGCGTACGTCTGGTTGAGCGACCGCATCGAACGTCTCGTGGCCGACGGCAGGCTGACGCATGACACCCGCCTGCCGAGCGAGCGTGATGCTGCCGTGGCGTTCGGCCTGTCGCGCACGACGGTCACTCACGCGTACGCACTGCTGCGCGAGCGTGGCTTCGCCGAAGCCCGCCGCGGCTCCGGAACGCGCGTGCGCATCCCCGGTGGCCCCGTCTCGGGCGGTGGCGAACCCGTGAGCGGCGTGCTCGGCGGGTTCGATCCGCAGGGAGGAATCAACCTCACCAACACGGCTCCAGCCGCAGTGGGCGGCCTCGCCGAACGGTTCGCGGAGGCCTCGCGGCACCTGGCGGCCTACACCCACGAAGGCGGGTACTTCCGCGACGGCGTGCCCGACCTTCGTGGTGCTCTCGCTGAGCGCTACATCGCGCGGGGCGTGCCGACGACGCCCGATCAGATCCTCGTGACGACGGGCGCTCTCGCCGGTGTGGCCGCTACGGCGTTGGCGTTGGTTTCGCCGGGTGACGCCGTGGCCGTCGAGCCGTCGGGCTACCCGAACTCGCTTGCGTCGCTGCGAAGCCGTGGCGCGCGGTTCGTGCCCGCCGTCGAATCGGACGACGAGCGTCGTCTCGATGTGCGGGCCACGGCCGAAACCTTCGCGCGCCGGGCGCCGAAGGCGATGCTCGTCATCCCGGACTTTCACAACCCGACGGGCCGGTTCATGGGGGAGGAAGACCGCCATGACCTCGCGCGTCTGTGGGCGAAGCACGGCATCGTCGGCATCGTCGACGAAACCCTGGCCGACCTGTGGCTCGACACGGCGCCGCGCGTTCGCCCCATGGCGGCGTTTGCTCCCGAGTGCATCACGGTCGGGTCGGCGAGCAAGACGTACTGGGGCGGACTGCGCCTCGGATGGGTGCGCGCGCCGCGCCGCTACATCGGTGCCATCGCGTCGGCGCGCGTGACGCTCGATCTCGGAGCGCCGGTGCTCGAACAGATCGTTCTCGCCGGCCTGCTGCGTGATCAATCCGGCCTCGACGACGAGCGTCGCGCAGAGCTGGCCGGTCGACGAATTCTCCTGCGCGACGCCATAGCCCGGGCCTGCCCGGGGTGGAGTTGTGACCTTCCCGACGGCGGCCTGTCGCTGTGGTGGAGGCTGCCGGGCGCGCAGTCGAGCGAGATCGTGCGACGGGCGGCATTGCGTGGTCTCACCCTCACGCCGGGCAGTGCGTTCTCCCTCGACGGACGTGGCCTCGAAGGGCGACTTCGGACTCCGTTCACGCTGGCTGAGGACGATCTGCGGCGCGCCGCAGACGTTCTCGGTGAGGTCAACGCCTCGCTCGCCTCCCGCACATAGGGTGACGTCGTTGACGAGGAGAGCGGAGCGCCCGAGATGACAGGTGGTTCAGCGATGTCGGCTGACGAAAGGCGCTGGGCGCCGGTGCAGGGCGACGAGGTCGCCACGCTGCGCGGGATGCTCGAGCACCACCGCGACACGCTGCGGTGGAAGTGCTCCGGCCTCGACGACGAGCAGTTGCGTCGGGCCCTGCCCCCGACGGACATGACGCTCGCCGGGCTGATGCTGCACCTCACGATGGTGGAGGCAGGTTGGTTCAACCTCACCTTCGCGGGCGGCATCGAGCGCCCCGATTGGCTCGCGCACTCCCACGGAGCCGGTGTGGACTGGGCGTGGGAGCACGCGGCCGATCACTCCCAGGCACAGCTGTGGGCGTGGTTCGACGACGCCGTCGCGGTCAGTGACCGTATCGTCGACGCAGCCCTCGCCCACGACGCCGGTCTGGACGCTCTCGCCGTCAACCCTCGGGAGGACGAAGGAACAGTGAGCCTCCGGTGGATCCTCGTGCACATGATCGAGGAGTACGCGCGGCACAACGGTCACGCCGACCTCCTGCGTCAGGCCGTCGACGGAAGTACGGGGGAGTAGCCGCACCCGTCGCTCCCTGGTGGGTCGCTGCCGCCCGAGTCGGGACCAACGTCACGACTTGCCCCCAACGCGCCGCCCCGGCGACCCCCACCCGCGCTGAGAGTGGGAAACTGGGAGCATGAAGTCGGTCGCGATCGTCGGTGGTGGAGTGAGCGGTCTCGTCGCCGCGTGGCATCTCGCGACGACGGCGCCCTCGTGGAAGATCACCGTCTTCGAAGCCGACGAGCGCGTGGGCGGCAAATTGCGCCAGGAGGAGATCGCCGGGCACCGCGTCGATGTCGGTGCCGAGTCGGCCCTCTGGCGCCGCCCCGAGGTGGTCGACCTGCTCGCCGAGCTCGGCGTCGAGGCCGTTCACCCCCAACGTTTCCCGGCCCTCCTGTGGTCCCGCGGCTCGCTCGAGGCGCTGCCTGCAGGCACACTCATGGGCATTCCGTCAGACCCCGAGTCGGCCCGCGGGCTGCTCTCCGACGACGAGGTGGCTCGTGCCGCCGACGAGCGTCCGGTCGAAATCTCGGTGCCCCGTTCCGAAGCTGGTGACAACGCAGATGACCTGGCCGACATCAGCGTCGGTGACGCTGTCGAGCAGGCCCTCGGCGCCGCCGTCGTCGACCGCATGGTCGAGCCACTGCTCGGCGGGGTCTATGCAGGCAACGCCCGCGAGCTCTCGGCCCGTGCCTGTGTGCCTCCGCTCTTCAAGGCCCTGCGCGACGGCCGGCGCCTGACCGAGGCCGCCCGGGCCGCTTCGTCGGCGGTCTCGTCGAACGACACACGGCAGGTGTTCGGGGCGCCCACTGACGGCATGGGATCGCTGCCCGAAGCGCTTCGCGCCGGTCTCGCCGATCGCGGCGTGGACGTCGTCACCGGTGCGCGCGTCACCGAGCTGCGCCGCTCGCTCGGCCATCGCGGCACGTGGCACCTCGAAGTCGAACGGGACGGTCTGCCCGAACCGCACGAGGCCGACGGCGTCATCGTCACGACGGCGGCGCCCGCAGCCGCCCGCCTGCTCGCGGCCATCGCGCCCGAAGCCTCGGACGCGCTCGGCGGCATCGAGTACGCCACGATGGCGATCGTCACCTACGCCTTCCCGGCCTCCGTCCACGCGAGCCTTCCCGAGGGAACGGGCTTCCTCGTCCCTCCGGTGGACGGACGCACGATCAAGGCCTCGACCTTCTCCAGCGTCAAGTGGCCGTGGCTCGCCGAGGCCGCGCCGGACGTGGCCTACGTACGCGTGTCGATGGGGCGCCATCGCGACGAGGCCGTCCTCGATCATGCCGACGACGAACTCCTTGCCCTCGGCTTGGACGACCTAGGCGAGGCGACCGGTCTCGACCTTCCCGCCCCGCTCGACGCCCACGTCCAGCGCTGGGCGAACGGTCTGCCGCAGTACGCCCTCGGCCACGTCGAGCGTGTCCGACGCATCCGTGACGACCTCACGCGGCTGCCCGCCCTCGACGTCGCCGGGGCGGCCCTCGACGGCGTCGGCATCCCCGCCTGTGTCGCCACGGCGCGCGCCGCCGCCGACCGCGTCCTCGACGACCTCGCCGCTCAAGACGCGCTCGCCTGAGCCCCCGAACCTGTTCCGAACAAGCACGCACCCGAAGGAGAATCACGGTGACCACCCCGCAGCCGGAGAACCCGCAGAACCCCGAGAAGACGAGTTCGCGCCCCGAGCCGAAGCACGTCACGGTCGACCGCATCAACGCTTCCCGCATCTACGCGATGTGGTCGGTCTTCACCATCGTCGACAAGGTCGACGGCGACCGTGAGGCCATGGCGCGTGAGGCAGACGAGTACCTCGACTCGCTCGCGGGCAAGGGCGTGACCGTGCGCGGCACGTACAACCTCTCCGGCTTCCGCGCCGAGGCCGACCTCATGATCTGGTGGCACGGCGAGTCGATCGACGAGCTGCAGAAGGCCTACTCGGGCTTTCTCGCCACCGACCTCGGCCGTCACCTCGAGCCGTACTGGTCGAACGTCGCGATGCACCGCGTGGCCGAGTTCAACCGCGGCCACATTCCGGCGTTCATGGCCGAGGAGACGCCGCGCAAGTACATCTGCGTCTACCCGTTCGTGCGCAGCTACGACTGGTACCTGCTGCCCGACGAGGACCGCAAGAAGATGCTTCACGACCACGGCATGGCCGCCCGTGAGTACCCGGACGTGCGCGCCAACACGATCGCCTCGTTCGGCATGGGTGACTACGAGTGGATCCTCGCCTTCGAGGCAGACGAGATGTACCGCATCCTCGACCTCATGCGCGAGATGCGGTACACGGAGGCTCGTCGCCACGTGCGCGAGGAGACGCCGTTCTTCTCCGGCCCGCAGATCACGATGAGCGAGTTCGTCGCGCGCATGCGCTGACCCGCCGAGCCTGTTCAGCACGACAAAGGCGGCGGGTACCGGATCAGATCCGGTACCCGCCGCCTTAGTGCGTCAGCCGATGGTCACTCGGTTTCCTGGGCGACCGTGGCGTTCGTGTTCAGCCACCACGTGTAGTGGTCGAGCACGTCGTGCGCGATCTCTTCCTTGGAGTAGGTGAGCACGTCGTACGCGCCACCGCCGGGGACAACGACCTCGAGCTGGCACGAGATGTCGTCCGCCTCGATCATGCGCGCGCCGTAGGACGCGACCTTGATGCTGCGGATCTGGCTCGTGTAGTGGAAGTCCTCGGCGCGCGGGTCGGCCGCGTGCACGGTGAGGGTCACCGAACGGCGTAGCTGCTTGGTCGGCTGCGCCAGGTGCTCGAGCTCGGCGTTGACGCCTCGCTCACGCAGTTCGGCGACGACCTCCTCGAGAGCCGGGACGACGACCTCGTCCATGCGTTCCTCCGTGGCCTTCGCAGACACACTGCCGAACTGACGCGCGAGGCGGTTCTTCCACGAGCCGTTCGCGGTCGGCGGCGCACCGATCGTGCCCGAGCGCAGCGAGTCCAGCATCGCGCTGGCGTGCCGCTGTTCGCCGGTCAGCGCACGGTGGATACCGATCATCACGAGGATCATGACGAAAGCGAACGGCAGACCCATGACGATCGTCGCGTACTGCAGCGCGGTGATACCGCCGACGATGAGCATCGCGATGGTCAGCACGGCGGTCGCGGCGGCCCACAGGACACGCACCCACGGCTTGGCGTCGGTCTCGGCGTCCGGCAGGTCGGAGCTGAGGTTCGCCATAACGAGGGCGCCGGAGTCGGCGGACGTCACGTAGAACAGCAGGCCGACGAACGTGGCCAGACCGATGATGAACGTTGCCGCCGGGAACTGCTGGAGCAGCTGGTAGAAACCGGATTCCGGCGTGTTGACCGCGGCGTCGCCGAAGGCCTTGTCACCGTCCATGATCCGCTTGATCGCGGTGTTACCGAACATCGTCACCCACATGACGATGTAAAGGAACGGGATCGTCAGCGTGCCCACGACGAACTGGCCGATCGTGCGGCCCTTCGAGATGCGGGCCAGGAACATGCCGACGAAGCTTGCCCAGGCGATCCACCAGGCCCAGAAGAACAGGGTCCACAGGTTCATCCACTCGCCCGGGTAGTCGTACGCCATCGTGTCGAGCGTCATGCCCGGGAAGAGGTTGACGAAGTCACCGACGTTCATCGTCGCCGCGCGCAGGAGGAAGCGGGTGTCGCCGAAGACGAGCACCCAACCCGCGAGGAACAGCGCGAGGAGGACGTTGAGCTGGCTGAGGATGCGGATGCCCTTGTCGATGCCCGACGTCGCGGAGATCGTCGCGGTGACGACGGCGACGACGACGAGACCGATCTGAGCGGGCACGCCCTGGTCGATGCCGAACAGCAGGTCGAGACCGACGTTGAGCATGACGACGCCGATGCCGAGGCTGGTCGCCACACCGAAGATCGTGCCGAGCACGGTGGCGATGTCGACCGCGTTGCCGATGCCGCCGTTGATGCGCTTGCCGAACAGCGGGTAGAGCGCCGAACGCACCGCGAGCGGCAGCCCCTTGCGGTGGGCGAAGTAGCCGAGGGCGATACCCATGAGCGTGTACATGCCCCAGCCGGTGATGCCGTAGTGGAACAGGGTCCACACCGTGCCCTCACGCGCGGCGTCCAGCGTTTCGCCCTTGCCCTGCGGCGGTGCGAGGTACTGCGACGCAGGTTCGGCGACGGCGAAGAACATGAGGTCCGTGCCGATGCCGGCGGCGAACAGCATGCTCGCCCAGGCGAACGTTGAGTACTCGGGACGGTCGTGGTCGTGCCCCAGACGGATGCGGCCGAAGCGCAGTGCCAGGTACACGACGAAGAACAGGACGATCGTCGCCAGGGCGATGTAGAACCAGCCGAACCAGCCACCCATCCACTCGACGACGGTACCGAGCTGGCTCTCGGCGCCCTTCGGGTCGATGAGGGCCCACCCGGCCACGACCGCGATGAACACGGCCGTGGTCCACAGGACGACAGGCTTGATCCGGGCTTCGCCGGGTGTTTCGACCTCGGTGTCGGGGGCGGGCGTCACCGAGCTCATCGCGGCTCTCCCACGATGGCGGCAGCGCTCGGGATCTCGCTCTTGGCGTCCCAGGCGTCGTTGCGCGGGTCGCCCTCGGGGTAGAGCGGCATACCGGCCTTGGCGCGGTAGGTGGGCGGGTTCTCCGGCGCGAGCATCGTGTTGCCGGCGATGAGGTCGGCGGCACGCTCGGCCACCATCATGACCGGCGCGTAGATGTTGCCGTTCGTGATGCTCGGGAAGACCGACGCGTCGGCGACGCGCAGGCCCTCGGTGCCGTGCACGCGCATCGAGTTCGGGTCGACGACGGACATCTCGTCGGTGCCCATCTTGGCCGAGCACGAGGGGTGCAGGGCCGTCTCGGCGTCCTTCGCGATCCAGTCGATGATCTCCTCGTCCGTCTGGACGGCGCTTCCGGGGGAGATCTCGCCACCGTCGAACGGCGAGAACGCGGGCTGGCTGAGGATGTGGCGCGCGGCGCGCACGACCTCGACCCACTCGCGGCGGTCGCGCTCGGTCGACAGGTAGTTGAACAGGATGCTCGGGTGCTTCTTCGGGTCGTTGCTCGTGATGTGTACGTGGCCGCGCACGTCGGAGTTCATCGGGCCGATGTGCACCTGGTAGCCGTGCTCGTGACCGCCGCCCGTGCCGTCGTAACGCACTGCGACCGGCAGGAAGTGGAACATGAGGTTCGGGTACTGAACCTCTTCGTTCGTACGGATGAAGCCGCCCGCCTCGAAGTGGTTCGAGGCGCCGACACCGGTGTTGGCGAAGAGCCACTGCGCGCCGATGTAGGGCGCCTTCCACTTCTTGAGCCAGGGCTGGATGGAAACCGGCTGCACCGACTCGTGCTGGAGGTAGACCTCGAGGTGGTCCTGGAGGTTCTCGCCGACGCCCGGCAGGTCGACGCGGGTCTCGACGCCCGCGGCCGCGAGGACCTCGGGGTTGCCGACGCCCGAGAGCTGCAGCAGCTGCGGCGTGTTGAACGCGCCACCACACAGGATGACCTCGCCGGCTTCGACGGAGTGCTTGCGGCGACCGCCGCGCACGAAGTCGACGCCCGTGACGCGGTTGCCGTCCCAGCGCAAGTTCGTGACGAAGGCGAGCGTCGCGATGTCGAGATTCTTGCGGTTCTTGACCGGCCACAGGTAGGAGCGGGACGCGCTCATGCGCGAGCCGTTCTTCGTCGTGTGGTCGAAGGGTGCGAAGCCCTCCTGGCGGTAGCCGTTGACGTCATCCGTCGGGGCGTAGCCGGCCTGCTGGGTGGCCTCGAAGAAGGCCTGGAACAGGGGAGAGGTAGCCGGGCCGCGCTCGAGCGTGAGGGGACCGGAACCGCCGCGCCAGGCGTCGGCGCCCGCGAGCGTCGTCTCCATGCGCTTGAAATAGGGCAGGCAGTGGGCGTAGTCCCAGTCCTCCATGCCGGCGAACGTGGCCCACTTGTCGTAGTCGCCTCGGTTGCCGCGCTGGAAGATCATGCCATTGATCGAGCTGGAGCCACCGAGCACCTTGCCGCGGGTGTGCGCGACGCGCCGACCACCCATGAAGGGCTCCGGGTCGCTCTCGTAACGCCAGTCGTAGAGCGGGTTGCCGCTGGGGAACATGAGCGCGGCGGGCATGTGGATGAGCGGGTCGATCTTGAAGTCGGCGCGCCCGGCCTCGAGCACGAGAACGCTCGTGTTCGAGTCGGCCGAGAGGCGGTTGGCCAGCGCGGAGCCGGCCGAGCCGCCACCGACGATGACGTAGTCGTAACGCTTCTTCATCGAGATGAATCTCCTTGTGTTCTCACATGGTCGTCCTCGAACGAACCCTGCCCCACAGAGTTCGTTCGAGGACCTGAAAGCGGATGGTTGGTTCGCCGGGGCGAACCTCACCGGGAGCGATATGTGTGCTGCTCGGCCCGAGGCGGGCGCGGCAGGTCAGCCCTCGCGGCCGCTGAACCAGTCGGCCGGTGCGGGGTCGATGTTGTGCCAGATGTGCTTGGTCTCGAGGTACTCGCCGAGTCCGTGCTCGCCGAGCTCGCGGCCGATACCGCTCTGCTTCATGCCGCCCCACTCGGCCTGCGGCACGTAGGGGTGGTAGTCGTTGATCCACACGGTTCCGTGACGCAGGCGGCGCGCCATGCGCTCGGCACGCCCGGCGTTCTCCGTCCAGACTGCGCCGGCCAGGCCGTAGATCGTGTCGTTCGCGATGGCGACGGCGGCGTCCTCGGCGGCCTTGGCGTCGTCGCCGGAGAACGTCTCGACGGTGAGCACGGGGCCGAAGGACTCGTCGTGGACGCAGCGCATCGAGCTGTCGCAACCGTCGAGGATCGTCGGCAGGTAGTAGGAGCCCTTCGCGAGCTCGCCCTCGCCGCGCTTGCCGCCGGTGAGCAGCTTCGCGCCGTCCTCGATGGCTTCCTTGACGTAGGTGGCGACCTTCTCGAGGTGGGCTTCGCTGATGAGCGGCCCGGTCTCGGCGTTGTCGTCGAACGGGCCGCCGAGGCGGATGAGTTCGGCGCGGCGCACGAGTTCGGTGACCACCTCGTCGTGGATGGACTCCTCGACGACGAGGCGCGTTCCGGCCGAGCAGACCTGGCCGGAGTCGAGGAAGACTGCCGTCAGGGCATTGTCGATGGCGGCCGGGATGTCGGCGTCGGCAAACAGGACGTTGGGGTTCTTGCCACCGAGTTCGAGGGCGATCTTCTTGACGGTCGGTGCGGCCGCTGCCATGATCGCGCGGCCGGTGACGAGGCCGCCGGTGAAGCTGACGAGGTCGACGTCCTCGTTCGTCGTCATCTCGGATCCGACCGTGGCGCCGGGCCCGGTGACGAGGTTCGCGACGCCGGCGGGCAGGCCCGCCTCGGCGAGGGCGTCCATGAGCCACATCGAGCTCTGCGGCGTCAGCTCGGCGGGCTTGAGGACGAAGGTGTTGCCGGCAGCGATGGCCGGGGCGATCTTCCAGGCCGTCTGCAGCAGGGGGTAGTTCCACGGCGTGATGAGCGAGCAGACGCCGACCGGTTCGGTGACGACGCGGCTCGCGACGTTGGGCATGCCGGTGTCGACGACGCGGCCGGCCTCCTTGTCGGCCAGAGCGGCGAAGTGACGGAAGACGCCGATGATGTCGTCCATGTCGTACTGGGACTCGACGAAGCGCTTGCCGGTGTCCTGCGACTCGACGCGGGCGACCTTGTCCTTGTCGCGCTCGAGCAGGTCGGCGAGCTTGTCGAGAATCGCGCCGCGCTCCTTGGCGGGCGTCGCGGACCAGGCGCCGTCGTCGAACGTGCGGCGGGCGGCCGCGATGGCCTTCTGCGCGTCCGCCTCGGCGCCTTCGCTCACCGTGATGACGTGGTATCCGTCGGCGGGGCAGGTGATCTCACGGGTCTCGCCGGATGCGGCCTCGACCCACGCGCCATCGATGTAAATGCTGGGCACGGTCACTCCTTCACTGATCGTCGTGATGAACGCTCGTTCTAGACCAACGATAACGCACGTTATATTCTGGCGCCATGGAACCCCGCAAACCCGTTCGCGAGCGCCTGCTCGACGCTGCCGACGCGCTGCTGTTCGTCGAGGGTGCCTTCGCCACGCCCGTCGACACGATCCTCAAGGCCGCGGGGGCGTCGCCGCCCAGCCTCTACTCGCACTTCGGGAACAAGGAAGGCCTCATCGCGGCGGCTCTGCATCGTCGGTACGAGGTGTGGAAGCAGGTCTGGGACGACGAGATCGCCGCAGCCCCGGACGACGCAGGGCGCGTGCTCGCGCTGTGGAACGCGTTGCGCACCTACCAATCCGAGCGGATGACGGAGCGCTGGTGCGCTTTCACCGGTACGGCTGCGGCGTTCCCCGACCCGGCGCCGGAACTGCGGGAGATCCTCGACCTCGAGACGGCGCTGTTGCGTGACAGGCTGCTCGAGACGGCCACCCCCATTGCGGGCGAACGAGCCGAAGCGTTGGCGTCTGCCCTCATGGTGACGTACGCGGGAACCATGGCGCTCATGCTGCGCGAGCCGTACGAGAAAGCGATCGACGAGGGGCGCGCCGGAGCGGCGTCCCTGTGCGCCGCCTACGCCTGACGACGATGTCTGATTCTGTAGACGTTGCGCGTCGTATGTGACGCCGAACGTCTACAAAATCGGCTGTTCGCGATCGACGTGCAGGGGATGGCTCAGCCTTTAGCGTGTGTGACGTGACACACGTGGAAGGGGACGGTGGGCCCGAGGAGAACCCGCTCGCCGCTGAACTCGACGAGCACCGCGCCCGGATCGCCGATGGGGCTCGCCCCGGGGCCATGGCCAAGCGCGCCGCCACCGGCCACCGCTCGGTGCGCGAGAACATTCGAGATTTCGTGGGCGCCGGAACGTTCCACGAGTACGGCTCGGCGACCATCGCCGCCCAACGCTCACGCCGCGACCTCGACGACCTCAAGGCGTCGACGCCCGCCGACGGCATGGTGACGGGTGTGGCGCGGGTACCGGTCGACGGCGGTGAGCTGACCTGCGTAGTGCTCGGGTACGACTACACCGTTCTCGCCGGAACGCAGGGCTACTTCAACCACAAGAAGACCGACCGCGCACTCGAGGTCGCGCGCGAGCGCCGACTGCCGGTCGTGCTCTTCGCCGAGGGCGGCGGCGGGCGTCCCGGTGACGTCGACGCGATGCTCGTCAGCGCCACGGGCCTCGACCTCGGCACCTTCGCGGCGCTCGGTGCGCTCAACGGCCTCGTCCCGACGGTCGCCGTCGTCACCGGCCGCTGCTTTGCCGGCAACGCGGCCATGGCGGGCACGTGCGACATCATCATCGCGACGGCCGACAGCTCGATCGGTATGGCGGGCCCCGCGATGATCGAGGGTGGCGGACTGGGCCGCGTCGCGGCAGACGAGGTCGGGCCGATGAGCGTCCAGGCCCCGAACGGGGTCGTCGATCTCGTTGTCGACGATGACGCGCAGGCCGTCGAAGCGGCGCGCGACTACCTCTGGTTGCTCTCCGGACTCCCTGGCACGGGCGAGGCGCCCGACCAACACGTGCTGACGACGCTCGTGCCCCAGCGCCGCAAGCTCGTCTACGACATCCGCACGGCCATCGAGACGCTCGCCGACGACGGCTTCATCCTCGAATTGCGGCCCGAATTCGCGCCGAATGCTGTCACCGCGCTCGTCCAGATCGGCGGACGCACCTGTGGCGTCATGGCCAACGACTGCGGTGTGCTCGGCGGGGCTATCGACGCGGCGGCCGGCGATAAGTTCGCGCGCTTCATGCAGTTGTGCGAGGGCTACGGCATCCCGCTTGTCTCCCTCTGCGACACACCGGGATTCATGGTTGGCCCCGACGCCGAGCGCGAGGGAACGGTACGGCACGTGAGCCGGATGTTCGTCGCAGGTGCGCGCCTCACGGTGCCGACGATCGTCGTCATCACCCGCAAGGGCTACGGCCTCGGGGCGATGGCGATGGCGTGCGGGGGCTTCCGACGAACGTCCGCCACACTCGCCTGGCCGACGGCGGAGATCGGAGCCATGGGACTCGAAGGAGCGGTGCGGCTCGGCTTCGCCAAGGAACTGGGCGCCATCGAAGACCCTGCGGCTCGTGAGGAGCGGTTCGAGGAACTCGTCGCGCAGCAGTACGAGCAGGGCAAGGCGCTCAACGCGGCACGCCTCGACGAGATCGACGAGATCATCCACCCCGCCGAGACCCGTGAGCGCATTCTTCAGCTCATCGGCGGATTCCCGGGCGAGCGCTCGACACGGCCGCACATCGACACCTGGTGAAGGAGCACAACATGGGGAAGAACACGATGACACTGGAGGCCTACCTTGACGACGTCAGGGCGCGGCAGTCACGCCACCGCGGGTCGGGGTGGAGCGACGAGGTCGACTACCCGATCGGTCGGGTGACCTTGCCCGCACACGTTGAGCACTGGGCGGGGGAGCGACCGGATCGGGTCGCCCTCGTCGACGGCCCGACGACGATGACGTACCGCGAACTCGACGACGCCCATCGTCGTGTCGCCGGGTGGCTTCGGGAGCACGGCGTGACGAAGGGTGACCGAGTTGCAGTGCACCTGGGCAACCGACACGAATTCGTTGTCACGTTCCTCGCGGTGTTGCGTCTCGGCGCGGTGCACGTGCCGGTGAACCCGATGTTCAGCGCCCACGAGGTGGCCCACGAGCTGCGCGACAGCGAGGCACGGATCATCGTGACGTCGTCGGTCACCGAGAAGCCGGCGCGTGACGGTGCGGCGCAGGTGGAGCACGAGTGCGAGGTCGTGGTGGTCGACGATGGCTCGTCCCGGATGACCGATGGGCCGCGCGTGGATGAAGACGCAGGGGAGTGGAATGCCCTCGCGGCGCTCAACTACACCGGTGGCACGACGGGTCTGCCGAAGGGTTGTTGTCACTCGCAGGGGGACATGGTCTACACAGCGGCGAGCACCGCACAGGCGAACGGCCTCGATGCCCACGGTGACTTCACGGCGTTGTGCTACCTGCCGATCTTCTGGATCGCCGGGGAGGATCTCGGCATCCTGCTCCCTGTCGTCCTCGGCGGTACGAGCGTTCTCTTGTCGCGGTGGAACGCCGACGCCGTGCTCGATGCCATTGAAGAGCACCACGTCCAGGTCATGGTCGGCACGGTCGAGAACTATCTCGAACTCATGGCGCGCGACGACATCGGCTCGCGCGATCTGTCGTCGCTCACCGATCCGCAGGCCGTCTCGTTCGTTCGCAAGATGACTCCTGAGGTGCGTGCCTCATGGACGGCTGCCGTCCCGGACGGCGGTGTGCTTCGTGAGGCCGCCTACGGCATGACGGAGACGCACACGATGGACACGAGCCCCTACGGGCTGCACGCAGACGACATGGACCTGCGTGCCGAGCCCGTTTTCTGCGGCCTGCCCGTGCCGGGAACCGACATCGCCGTCGTCGAATTCGGCACGCAGACACCGGTGCCCGTGGGCGAGACGGGCGAGATCATCGTCCGCAGCCCGTCGGTCACGAGTGGCTACTGGCGCAACGAGGGAGCCACCCGACGTCAGCTTGTCGACGGATGGCTCCACACCGGCGACAACGGACGTATCGACGACGAGGGCTTCGTGCACTATCTCGGACGCGACAAGGAGATGATCAAGGTCAAGGGGATGAGCGTGTTCCCGGCCGAGGTCGAGATGGCGGTGGCGGCTCATCCTGCCGTCGTAGCGTGCGCCGTCGTTGCAAAGCCCGACGACGAGACGGGGGAGCGCCCGGTCGCGTTCGTCACGGTCACCGAGGCGGTCGATGCCGACCGGCTGCGTGAGTTCGCTGCTGAGCGCTTGGCTGCCTACAAGGTTCCCGAGATCCGCGTCATCGAGGCGATGCCCATGACGCCGACCGGCAAGATCCGCAAGAACGAGTTGGGCGCACAAGGCTGAACCATGCTCGCCCACACAGATCGGGCCCTTCCACTGTGCACGTGGAGGGGCCCGATGTGTCGTGGTTGTTCAGTTCTCGTCGGCGGGCTCCAGCGTCATGCTGATCGAGTTGATGCAGAAGCGCTCGTCGGTCGGCGTCGGGTAGCCCTCGCCGCGGAAGACGTGGCCGAGGTGGCTGTCGCAGTTCGCGCACCGCACTTCGGTACGCACCATCCCCATGCTGCGGTCCTCGAGGAGCGTGACGTTCTCGGCGTCCTCGGGCGCGTAGAAGGACGGCCATCCGCAGTGGCTGTGGAACTTCTCCTTGCTGGTGAACAGCGTTGCGCCACAGGCACGGCAGCGATACGTGCCCGCCGTCTCGGTGTCGGTGTACTCACCCACGAACGGACGCTCGGTGCCTCCCTGGCGCAGGACGGCGTACTCCTCGGGCGTCAGCTTCTCGCGCCACTGCTCGTCGGTGGTGTCGTTCATGGTGCGGGGCAGGTCGCTCATGTCGCTCCTTCGCGGGTGGGGTGCAAAGTTCAACGTCGGGCGCTGCCCAGACCTTCCCGATGTTGCCTGGGAAACGCGGCATCGGTGACGCGGCGACCGCTCATCATCGGCTTAGGGTGGCGAACATGAGCGCTGCAGCCGTCGTCCTCGAGGTTCCCGGACCGGACGACGAGGTCCGCAAGGTCAAGGTCTCGAGTCCCGATCGCCTCGTCTATCCCGACGACGGGGTGACGAAGCTCGACGTCGTCGAGTACCTGCTCGCCGTCGCGGAGCAGTTCCTGCGATGGAGCGGTGACCGGCCCATCGCATTGGAGCGCTACCCGAAGGGCCTCGGGGAGAAGCCGTTCTTCTCGAAGAACCCGCCGAAGGGCGCACCCGCCTACGCGCGTTCGGTGATGTGCACCTACCCCAGCGCGCGGGCGCACGAGCAACTCGTGCTCGACGAACCGGCGATGCTCGCGTGGTGTGCGCAGATGAACACGGTGACGTTCCACCCGTGGCCGGTGAAGGCCGAGGACAACGACAACCCGGACGAGTTGCGCATCGACCTCGACCCGCAGCCGGGTCGTGACTTCACGGACGCCGTCGAAGCGGCGTTCGCGCTCAAGGAACTCATGGAGTCGCTCGGGTTCACTCCGTTCGTCAAGACGTCCGGCAACCGCGGTGTCCACGTCTACTCGCGCATCGCGCCGACGCACGAGTTCCTCGACGTTCGCCACGGCGTCATCGGAATAGCACGGGAGCTAGAACGGCGTTTGCCTGACCTCGTGACGACCGAGTGGTGGAAGGAGTTGCGCGGCGAGAAGGTGTTCGTCGATTTCAACCAGGCCAACCGCGACCGCACGATCGCCGCCGCCTACTCGCCGCGCCCGCTCGCCGGGGCGCCGGTGTCGATGCCGGTGATGTGGTCCGAGCTTCGCGACGTGAGGCCGAGCGACTTCACGGTCCGAACCGTGCCGGAGATCGTCGCCGAACGCGGGGATGCGTGGGCGCCCACCGGCGGCGCCTCGATGAACGATCACGTCGGCGATGTGGCGGCTGCCATCGCGCTGTGGGACGCCGACGTCGAGCGTGGCCTGCCCGAGATGCCGTTCCCACCCGACTACCCGAAGATGCCCGGTGAGCCTCCGCGCGTGCAGCCGAGCCGCGCGAGGAAGGCGAGCGGTCGAAAGCCCGCGGTGTGAGAACCAAACGGAGGAGCGACGCGAAAAGACCAACGCCATCGGTGGGTTGCGTGAGGGCTCGCTACTGCAGACAGCACCGAGGGCGACCATACGGGAAACGAATAGAGCAGAATATTCCAGATCGTCTACGTCGACAGTTAATGAATTGACTGGCAAAATTTACCTTGGAATTTGCTGGGACGGTCGATAATAGGCCATCATTTTTGAGTCGGTCGCGACAGGCTTGTGAGGAGGGCGTCTACGCGTTCTGAGATTTTTTTCCGGATTGTAGAGCTAGCCTCTCTCACGATCGTTCTCATGAATTCCTGCGGGTTCTTGCTGATTCCTAGGATCACTGCTAGGTCGACAAGAGTTTTAGATGTCTGGTCTTGCGCATCAGAATCAACTCCATAGCGCGCGGCGACCTCCATGCAAAAGTGCGCCCATAGCGGCGCGCTATTGCGCAAATATAAAAAAACAAAGATTGGCTCGGGCTCAGGCTTAAGTGCTATCCAGTGGGGCAGGGACAACGCATCTCGTTCCTTCAAGTGCCTTTCCGCCCGCTCTGCAGTCACCTCAACTGTCGCTGGATCATCGTTGGCGGCGCCCTCTCTGTGCTGGGCTGTGACCTCTAAGACCTCAACTATTTGGCAGCAGGCCAATCGAACTAGTAAGCCCAGTGCCTCGTCCTCACTTGCGGGTGAGGCGTCTTCAGGAAATATGCGCTGGTACTCGGTAACCGCTGTTTCAAACTGCCCCGACTGGAGGAGCGAGTCCAGATATCGTCCCCTGACCTCGTCAAATGAATCTGGGCAGTTCTCTAGCCACCGCTCGTAAGTTTCGACAAGCTCAAGGACACGCCCAGTGATATCCGCCGCTAGGGCGCGTTTTTCGTAAAAAAATTTTTCCTTTAACATCTCCGGGCGGACTGAAGCGGCCGCGTCAAGATGCGTTACGGCGTCTTGGATGAGATGTGGCGCGCAACCGAAGGCCCAATCCACCATGAATCTTAATTCATCATTATGAGTCTCCTGGGCTAACGTGTGCAGGTCAACCAGTCGCGCTAGAAGCAATGCCCCCTCATACGTGTGATTGGGCGATATTTCACCAGAGAGGACGCCCGACGTAAAAAGGCGCACCGCCGAGAGAGCGATAAGCGCGTCCACGAAGAGATTCGATTCTTCAGTGTCTAGGCAAATTAGTTCACAGAGGCGCGAAATGTCCGAGTTTGCATCGTAAATGTCCGCGAGCCCGCCACGAATATCGGGGGACCATAGAATGGGGGCGTTCGCAGATTCGCGTGCCAGTTGATACGCCTCGGCTGGTCGCCCCAGAGCCAGCAGGAGCAATGCAATGGACAGTGACATGTCGAGAAGCGTTGTTTCCGGCGATATCTCGTAATTGTGCAAAGTTATCGACGCCAGCCCGCCCGGGGCTTCCAGGCGCACATCCTTTTCGCTGACAAGGATGTGGAAATTCCCACCCTTCGGGACGGGAGTGGCCGGCCCGCCATTCTCACCGAAAAGGGCGCGAAGAAGATCGGACTCCCGCCGCGCAGGACAGGATGGGTCGAAATTCGCAGAGACGGTTGGGGGCAGGTTCTCGCGCCTCCGCACAGATAGCCACGTCTTGACGTGGCCCAGAATGCCGCTAACGTCGTTAAGCTCGTCACTCTCGTCGAACGACATCGTGCTCGAGGCTGCCGGGTAATTGGGGTACGTGTCGTGGTGGTCTGCCCACCTGCCGTAGAGCTTGGAGGTCTCAATGTCCACTAGCACTATGAGTGTGGGCGAATGGGTTCTGGACCTCTCCGTCCAATCATTAAGCGTCTCAATTCTAATTGGAACGGAACGTTTGCTTGCTGTGTCGGTTGTTCCTTTTATCTGAGCGTTAAACATGAGGGGCTCGAGTTTTCCGCCCACGAAAATCTCGACGATCGCGTCGGTCCCGTAGTCCTTGGTGCCGTCGACATTGATAACATTCCACCCGGCGCGTTCAAAGAACGCTTCAGCGATCGAGAACGCCACGGCGCCAATTCTCTGGGATTCGGTCTTGGTCGCCATGTTGATGCCCCAAAGGTCCTGTGCAAATGATTGAAAATCATACCAGTCAAGCGGCGGTCGCGCTTGCTCGTTAGGGCTTTTTCATATGGGACCTCGAGCGGGGCGTGCCGCCCAAGGGTCCAGGAGCTTGACGACGCTAGGCCTGCACGCATTGGCTCGGCGATGCCCTCTCCTTTCATGGGTCTGCCTACCGGCGCAGCGCGATCCCGGCTCTGGGTCCTAGCCCATCAGGGGAGCCGGCGGCGCGTGAGTTCAGTCAAGTCAGATTGACATGGGTGCGAGGCCGCTCCTACGATCATGGAATGCCAAAGATCAGCAAGCCGTTGCCGCAGGAACTGCGCGGCATCTCGGAGAAGTCCGTCGAGGAGGCGGCCGCTCGCATCATGGAAGGCTTCCGTGTGCAGACGCACCTGTTCACCAAGGACGAGCTCGAGGGCCTCGCGATGCTCAACAACCTCATGAGCGACACCATCAAGTGGGTCGTCGCCGAGCGACGCGCCAAGGGTGACTCGTGGTCGCAGATCGGGTCGAGCCTCGGCATCAGCAAGCAGGCCGCGCAGCAGCGCTTCGGCAAGAAGGCGCCCGCGCCCGTCGTCGACGAGGACGTCGCGATCAGCGTCTGACGCCCCCGCTTCATTCGGGCGAAAAACGATTCACTGAGCGCCCCGCGTCGGCTCCGCCACACAGTGACGGCCGCGCGTCAGGAGGAGCGCAGCACCCGCCCCAAGTCGTAGGCCGGTGCTCGATCGACCTGGTCCATGGTGCACGACTCCGGCTCCCGGTCCGGGCGCCACCGCAGGAACGTCACCGCGTGACGGAAGCGGTGGCCCTCCAACTGGTCGAACGCCACCTCCACGACCCGTTCAGGGCGCACCCTGACGAAGGAGACGTCCTTCGACGCACTGAAGCGTGAACGGTCCGTCTCACCGGTCACCGCGCCACCCTCCTCGTCGCGCACGACGAACGGCTCCAACTCCTCGACGAGTTCCTGGCGCCGCTTCCCGGTGAACGCACTGATACCGCCGACGTTGTAGAGCCTTCCGTCGTCGGCGTAGAGACCCAACAAGAGCGAGCCGACACCCGAACCGCTCTTGTGCACCCGATACCCGACGAGCACGGCCTCCGCGGTGCGCTTGTGCTTGACCTTGATCATGGTGCGCTTGTTCTGCTCGTAGGCGCCGTCGTCGAGCTTGGCAACGACGCCGTCGAGCCCGGCGCCCTCGAACTCCTCGAACCAACGCTGCGCCTCGGCAGGGTCGTCGGTCGTGCGGGTGAGGAACAGCGAATCCGAGTCCGGCAAGTCGGCGAACACCGCCTCGAGCCGTGCGCGGCGCTCGGTGTAGGGCAGGGCAGTGAGATCCTCGTCGCCCAGTGCGAGCAGGTCGAAAGCGATCACCTGCGCGGGCGTCTCGGTGGACAGCTTCTCGATGCGCGAGGCCGCAGGGTGAATCCGCTGACCGAGCGCGTCCCAGTTGAGGCGCTGCGCGCCCGGCTCGCCGCTCGTCACGACGATCTCCGCGTCGAGAACGATCCGCTCCGGCAGAACCCCGAGCAGGTGCTCCACCACCTCGGGGAAGTAGCGCGTGAGCGACTTCGTGCCGCGTGACTGCAACTCGACCTCGTCGCCGTCCCGCGCCACGATGCAACGGAATCCGTCCCACTTGGGCTCGTACGTGTAGCCGGCGTCGGTGGGCACGCGCGTCGCCGCCTTGGCCAGCATCGGCGCGACGGGGAGATCGAGAGGCAGATCCATGCCGACCATTCTCGCGCGCCGGTGAAAGGATGGGAACGTGCAACGTCCATCTGCTCGCCGTTCCCTGGCCATCGGCGCGATCGTCGGTGGCTCCCTCGCTGCCACGACCTCGCTCGCGTCCGTGGCCGTTGCCGCGTTCTTCGCGCGCAAACTCGTCACGCCGGAGCGCGAACGTCCGGATGACGCAATGGTGCTCACCGTCAGACATGGCCGCGACGGACGTGTCACCTCCGCGGTCTTCGCCCCGACCGTCGAGTCCCGCGCCCCGGGCCGCTATGGGCTCTTCTGGGACAACGAACGCGGTCACGCCCGAATCGGCGAGGTGCTCGGCGAGACCGAGCACGGCGACATCATCCGTCGCGTCGACTCGGTCACCCGCGGCGACCTCGCACCCGGGCGCGCCCGGTGGAGCGGCTGGTACGTCGACGGGTCACCCCAGGACGCCTACGGCATCGAGACCGAAGACGTCGTCCTCGAAACCGAGTACGGGCCCGCGCCCGCATGGGTGACACACGCCGGGGACGGTCAGCGCTGGGCCGTTCTCGTCCACGGGCGTGGCGCGCGTCGCGGCGAAACCCTGCGTGCCGTACCGGTGCTTCACGACCTCGGTATCACCTGCGTTGTCACGAGCTACCGCAACGACTTCGAGGGCCCGCCGAGCCTCGACGGGCGTTACGGCCTCGGACTCACCGAGTGGAAGGACGTCGAGACCGCCGTTCAGTACGCCCTCGCGCACGGCGCCACGAGCGTCGATCTGCTCGGGTGGTCCATGGGTGGCGCCATTACGATGCAGTTCCTCGCACGCTCCGAATTCGCACCGTTCGTGCACAAGGTCGTGCTCGACGGTCCGGTGCTCGACTGGGCTGATGTCATGCTCCACCACGCGCGTGCCAATCGCGTGCACCCCAGCCTCGCGACGCTGTCCGGGTTCCTCCTCGGAAGCCGCACGAGCCGGCACACCATCGGGGTGAGCGAGGCCGTCGACATCAAGCTGACGAACTGGGTCGAGCGCGCCGACGAACTCGTCAAGCCGATGCTCGTCATCCACTCCGTCGACGACGAGTTCGTGCCGTACGGGCCGAGCGCGGCCGTCGCTGCGGCGCGCCCGGATCTCGTGCGCTGGGAACGTTGGGAGGTCGCGCGACACGTGCGCGAGTGGAACACCGACCCGGAGCGCTGGGAGACGGTCGTTCGCGACTACCTCGCCTGACGAGCCGGGGCTCTGCCCACCTCAACGGACGCCGAGGCCTTCTGCGCGCGAACGAGAGTCGGCGAATCACCGCACGAAGATGACGCCGGTTGAGCGCCGAACCATAGCGAGACACGTCGCGTTCTGTGATGATGACAAGCATGGGCAAGAACAAGGACAACGCGTCCGCCAAGGCCGACGCCGACACGAAGTCGAAGAAGCGTGACGACGAACTGACCTCGAGCGACACGAAGAAGGTCGCCGAGCAGGCATCGGAGAAGGCCGCGAAGGCCAAGGCGAAGGCCGAAAAGGCTCCTGCCAAGAAGAAGGGCAGCGCCAAGAAGGCCTCGTCGAAGCCCGCCACCGAAGCCGCGAAGAAGGCCAAGAAGGACGAGGCAGTCAAGGCCGCGAAGAAGGTCGGCAAGGACAAGTCGACGAAGAAGTCGAAGAAGTCGAAGAAGAAGCACACGGCGCAGCTGAGCGACTTCACCTCGGCGCTCAAGGTGACGCCCGGCTTCTCCCTGGCCGACCTCGACGCGAGCAGCACCCCCGCGTTCGACGGCGACCAGAAGAAGGCCGAGAAGCTCATGCGCAAGACCGGCGAGGAACTCGCCGACCTGCAAGAGCGTCTCTACGCCAGTGAGCGTCACCCCGACGGTCGGAGCGTCCTCCTCGTCGTTCAGGGCATGGACACCTCGGGCAAGGGCGGCATCATGCGCCACGTCATCGGCAGCATCGACCCGCAGGGCGTTGAGCTCACGTCGTTCAAGGCACCGACGAAGGAGGAGCAGGCTCACCCGTTCCTCTGGCGCATCCGCAACGCTCTGCCGAAGCCCGGCTACATCGGCGTCTTCGACCGCAGCCAGTACGAGGACGTGCTCATCGTGCGTGTCCACGACCTCGTTTCGCGCCCGGTCTGGATGCGTCGCTACGGACAGATCAACGCCTTCGAGGAGTCGACCGTCGCCAAGAACACGACGATCATCAAGGTGATGCTCCACATCGACGCCGACGAGCAGAAGGCGCGGCTGGCCGAGCGACTCGACAACCCGGAGAAGTTCTACAAGTTCAACCCGGGCGACCTCAAGGAACGCGCCTACTGGCCCGAGTACCAGGATGCCTACCAGGCAGTGCTCGAGCGCACGTCGACGGACATCGCGCCCTGGTTCGTCGTTCCGGCGAACAACAAGTGGTACGCGCGCCTGGCCGTGCAGCAGTTGCTCCTCGAGCACCTGCGCTCGCTCGACCTCACGTGGCCCGAAGCGACGTTCGACGTCGAGGAGCAGAAGGCCGCGCTCGCGCAGCTGTGAGAGCGGACACCGGTCAGCGCCGAAACGACGAAGGCCGTCGCCGTCCGAAGTGGACGGTGACGGCCTTCGTCGCGTTCAGCTCAAGGAGCGAACGCTCACTCGGCATCGCGCGGTGCCTGCAGCACGGCGACGGTGCGCGCCGGCAGCTTCACCTGCTCGCCCTCGTTCCACTCGCTGTTCTCCTGTTCGTCGTCCTGCGAGCTCGTGATGGCGAAGCTCCAGTCCGCCTCGCGCACGACGTCGGGAATGGTGAACTCCGCTTCCTCGTGTCCGGGGTTGAAGAACATGAGGAAGTGGTCGTCGACGACCGGCTGACCCTTGGCGTCGTTCGTGTGGATGGCGTCGCCGTTGAGGTAGACCATGAGGGTGCCGGCACCGGAGGTCCAATCCTCGTCCTGCATTTCCTCGCCGCTCGCGCGGAACCACACGATGTCGCCCCACTCGCTGCGTCCGCCGTGCTGCGCCTCACCGGCGAAGAAGCGACGACGCTGGAACGAGGGGTGCTCACGTCGCAGCGCGATGAGCTGCTTGGTGAACTCGAGCAGTGAGCTGCGGCGCTCGTCGAGATCCCAGTCGATCCAGGAGAGTTCGTTGTCCTGGCAGTAGGTGTTGTTGTTGCCGTCCTGGGTGCGGCCGAGCTCGTCCCCGTGCAGCACCATCGGCACACCCTGCGACAGGAGCAGCGTCGTGAGGTGGTTGCGGATCTGACGCTCGCGCAGCGCGAGCACGCCTTCGTCGTCTGTCTCGCCTTCGACGCCGCAGTTCCAGGACCGGTTGTGGCTCTCGCCGTCGTTGTTGTCCTCACCGTTGGCGTCGTTGTGCTTCTCGTTGTACGACACGAGGTCGCGCATCGTGAAGCCGTCGTGCGCCGTGACGAAGTTGATCGACGCGATCGGGCGGCGACCCGAGTGGGCGTACAGGTCGCTCGAACCCGTGAGGCGTGAGGCGAACTCGCCGAGTGAACCCGGTTCGCCGCGCCAGTAGTCGCGCACGGTGTCGCGGTACTTGCCGTTCCACTCCGTCCACAGGGGCGGGAAGTTGCCGACCTGGTAGCCGCCGTCACCGACGTCCCACGGCTCGGCAATGAGCTTGACCTGGCTGATCACCGGGTCCTGCTGGATGATGTCGAAGAAAGCGCTCAGGCGGTCGACCTCGTGGAACTGACGCGCAAGGGTGGCGGCGAGGTCGAAGCGGAAGCCGTCGACGTGCATCTCGTTCACCCAGTAGCGCAGCGAGTCCATGATGAGCTGCAGCACGTGCGGGCTGCGCATGAGCAGCGAGTTACCCGTGCCGGTGGTGTCGAAGTAGTGCGCCTTGTTGTCGTCGACGAGGCGGTAGTACGCCTCGTTGTCGAGACCGCGGAATCCGAGCGTCGGTCCGTTCTCGTTGCCCTCCGCGGTGTGGTTGTACACGACGTCGAGGATGACCTCGATGCCGGCCTCGTGCAGGGCCTTGACCATCGCCTTGAACTCGGTGACCTGCTGGCCGCGCGACCCCGACGCCGAGTAGGAGTTGTGCGGCGCCAGGAAGCCGATCGTGTTGTAGCCCCAGTAGTTCGTCAGGCCCTTCTCCACCAGCGTCGTGTCCTGCACGAACTGGTGCACGGGCATGAGCTCGATGGCCGTGATGCCGAGGTCGACGAGATGGCCCACGATCGCGGGGTGACCGACGGCGGCGTACGTGCCACGAATCTCCTCGGGCACGTCCGGGTGCGTCATCGTCAGGCCCTTGACGTGGGCTTCGTAGATGACGCTCTCGTGGTACTCGTGCTGCGGCGGGTGGTCGTGACCCCAGTCGAAGTACGGGTTGATGACGACGCTCAACATCGTGTGGCCGAGCGAGTCCTCGTCGTTGCGCTTCTCCGGCGAGAGGAAGTAGTAGCTGAACAGCGACTCGTCGCCGTCGATCTGGCCGTCGATGGCCTTGGCGTAGGGATCGAGCAGCAGCTTGTTGACGTTGCAGCGCTGACCGTCCTCGGGGGAGTAGGGGCCCTCGACGCGATAGCCGTAACGCTGACCGGGCTGGACGCCGGGCAGGTAGGCGTGCCAGACGTGGCCGTCGACCTCCGTCAGTTCGATGCGCTGCTCCTTGAGATCTTCGTCGATGAGGCAGAGGTACATTTTCTCCGCGACCTCGGAGAAGATCGCGAAGTTGACGCCGGTGCCGTCGAACGTGGCACCGAGGGGGTAGGGCTTGCCCGGCCAGATATCCATGGGCTTTACCTAACCACGAGCAGGGGACAACCCTCGATTCGAGTACTTTCGGGTGGACGCTCGGGCGTGGCAGCACGAATTCGGGCCGTTGGGTCGCTAATTTTGCGGCGTGAGTGAGCAACCGGTCGTGGAGGAGCCCTCCCGATTCCGCACGTTCGCTCGCACCTGGGCCCGCCGTGTGCCGGGCCTCTACGCACTCATCCGCCTCGTGCTCGTCACGGTGCGCCAGTGCATGCGCTACCGCGTGACGGGTCTCGCCTCGGAGGCCGGATTCTTCGCCCTGTTGTCGTTCCCGCCCCTCGTCTACGGGCTGCTCGGCGTCATGGGTTACGTCGGTCAGGCGCTCGGCGGCCGAACGGTCGACGAGATCACCGGCTCCATCGAGGCCTCGATGGCGAGCGTGCTGTCGGGCGAGGCCCTGCAGAACGTTCTCATGCCGACCCTGCAGGACGCCCTCGACGGCGGCCGCCCCGATGTCGTCTCGATCGGGTTCCTCATCTCGCTGTGGTCCGGTTCGCGCATGGTGAACGTCATCATCGACACCGTCTCGATCATGTACGGCCAGGGTGGGGAGCGCGGCATCGTGCGGACGCGCATGCTCTCGGTCGCCCTCTATTTCTGCGCGCTGCTCGTCATGGGTGTCGTGTTGCCGCTCATCGTGCTCGGCCCGGACCTGCTCGGACGCCTCCTGCCGCCGGGCTTCCTGTTCCTTCTGTCGTTGTACTGGCCGGTGGTCGGCGGCCTGACGATCGTGGCCTTCGCCACGCTCTACTACATCGCCACGCCGATCCGGACGCCGTGGGTGCGCGACCTGCCCGGAGCCGCCTTCACGCTCGTCGCGTGGGTCGTCATCTCGGTCTTCCTGCGTAACTGGCTGTCGGCTTCGGTGGGCGGCATCTCGATCTACGGGCCCCTCGCCGCGACGATCATCGTGCTCATCTGGTTGTACTTCCTCGCGATCTCGGTGCTCATCGGCGCGGCCCTCAACTCGGCCGTCGCGCGCCTGTGGCCGGTTGCCTCGGCGCCCAAGGGCGTGCGTGCGCGCACGAAGGGCCTCATCGAGGAGCAGGTGGCCAAGGTCCGCTCCCGCGTCCTCGAGACGAGTGATCGCCCGTACGACCAGGAGGACCTCGACTCCCTCGGCGCGAGCCACGTGCGTCCCGAGGGGGAGCGAACCCCCGCGCGGCTCACGGCGGCCGACGGTGCCCATGACGAGGCCGCAGGCACTGAAACGCAGGACGACGCGGAGCGTCGCTCGGCCTGAGCTGCCGGTGAGTGCGGGCGGTGGACGAGGCGATCTCGTGCCCGCGGCGGTGCCTGCCCTGGGCCGAGGCCCCCTGCGCCTGCGACAAGTTGGCGCCCGCGACAGGGATGGGTTAGAGTTTCACCTCGTTGCGACGCGCACTGCGCGAAGCTTCAGGCGGACATAGCTCAGTTGGTAGAGCGCAACCTTGCCAAGGTTGAGGTCGCCGGTTCGAGCCCGGTTGTCCGCTCTGTGTCTTCTTGGACACGTGCGAGATTTTACTCGCGTGGTGGAGTGGCCGAGAGGCGAGGCAACGGCCTGCAAAGCCGTCTACACGGGTTCAAATCCCGTCTCCACCTCGGGCGATTGGCGCAGCGGTAGCGCGCTTCCTTGACACGGAAGAGGTCACTGGTTCAAACCCAGTATCGCCCACCAGTTCGATGACGATCCCCGCAGCCCTTCCGCTGCGGGGATCGTTCGCGTTTCGGTCCGGCTCCCACGTCGATCCGCCGGAGCCGCCTGTCATGATGGCCCCATGACTAACCACGAAGACGAAGGCACCCTGAGCGAATTCGCCGACCAGGCTTCGGCGGCGGACGACATGAGCGGCCGCGAGTACGAAGAGGCCCTCGACGCCGGCATCACGGCCCCTGAGAAGGAGCCCCGCTGGGCCGACCACGGCGGCACCGAGACCCTCGACGAGCGCCTGGCCGAGGAAACGCCGGACGTCGACCCCGACTCCGCGTACGGCAACCCCGACGGTGTCTCGGAGGAGGTGGACGCACGCGAGGCCGGTCGTCTCGTCGCCCCGGACGAGGGCGAACGAGAGGACGAGGAGAAGGACCTCGTTGCGTCCGACGAGGGTTACGCCGGCGGTGACGAGAGCGCCGAGGAGTCGGCGATCCACGTCGTCGAGGAGTGAGCGAAGCCGCCTGAGCGCTGCGCACACCCGCGATTTGGTGAACGATCGATGAACCGGGTAACGTTCTCGTCGTTGCCGAGACCATGAGGTCGAGGAAACAGGCGGACATAGCTCAGTTGGTAGAGCGCAACCTTGCCAAGGTTGAGGTCGCCGGTTCGAGCCCGGTTGTCCGCTCCAATCCCGTTCTCGGGCGATTGGCGCAGCGGTAGCGCGCTTCCTTGACACGGAAGAGGTCACTGGTTCAAACCCAGTATCGCCCACCACCACGAAACACCCCCGGCCGAGCGCCGGGGGTGTTTTCGTATGTTCTAGCCTTGCGGCGTGATGGACGGTATCGAGCAGGCGCACGGCGAACGCGCCCTGTTCCGCGCGGTGAGTGCGTGGGGTGTGGAGTCCGTCCACGACGACCTCGCCGTGCTCGACGAGCCGGCGTTCCACGCGCTGGTCGTCACCTTCGAGGGCCGGGTCACGGCGGCGCGGTTGCGTCACGTCGTCCACCACGAAGATCGCGCGTGGGCAGGGGCTCTCGAGGCGCGACTGGGAAGCGATGAGCCCGATCACCAGGCATCGACGGTGGCGCAAGGCGCCTGGAGCACGAGCCTCGACCGCGGGGCCTACGAACGCGGCGTCGCTGCGATCCGGGACGACATCGCACGGGGCCGCGTTTACCAGGTCAATCTCTGCCGTGTTCTCGAGCGGGACGGCGCAGACGGTGCCGAACGCGACGATCTCGATCGCCTCTTCGCAGACCTCCTCGTCGACAATCCGGCGCCCTACGCGTGCCGCATCGACGTCGAGGGGCACGTCGACATCGCAAGCGCCTCGCCCGAGCTCTTCCTGGCGCGTGAGGGGAGCGCGCTGACGTCGGCACCGATCAAGGGCACCGCCTCGACGCTCGAGCGCATGCTCGCGAAGGACGCCACGGAGAACATCATGATCACCGACCTCGTGCGCAACGATCTGCAGCGCGTCTGTCGGCCGGGAACGGTCAGCGTCGACGGTCTGCTCGAGGCCCAGCACCACCCGGGGCTCGTTCATCTCGTGTCGACCGTGCGTGGGCAGATGCGCGACGGTGTCCGCTGGCCCGAGGTCTTCGACGCCACCTTCCCGCCAGGGTCGGTCTCGGGCGCTCCGAAGAGCAGTGCGCTGGACGTCATCGCCGAACTGGAGACCGCCCCGCGCGGCCCCTACTGCGGCGCGATCGGGTGGGTTGACGGCACAACCGGGCAGGCTGAACTCGCCGTCGGAATCCGGACGTTTTGGCGCGAGAACGGTCGCGAAATACACCGAAACGAATCGGCCTCCGGGCCGATAGTCTCTGGTGGTGTGTCGTTCGGTGCGGGTGCGGGAATCACCTGGGATTCCGACCCCGGCACCGAGTGGCACGAGACCGAACTTAAGGCACGTCGACTGTTGGGCATCGCTGATGGCCGACACACTAGGAGGAATGCATGAGCGTCCGAATCTGGGTCGAAGGTCGACGCGTCGACGACGGTGCCGCCATCTCGCCGATCGATCACGGCGTGACGGTCGGGGACGGCGTCTTCGAGACCGCCAAGGTGGAGAATGGCCGTGTCTTCGCGCTGGAGATGCACCACGACCGCATGGACCGCTCGCTCGCCGGCCTGGGGCTGCCCAAGCTCGACCGAGCCAAGGTCGACGACGGCATCGCCGCCGTGCTCGAAGGTGACCAGATCGATTTCGGGCGTCTGCGCTACACGGTGACGGGCGGCGTCGGGCCGCTCGGTTCCGACCGCGGCGACGCCCCGCCGACCCACATCGTCACCGCTTCCGCCGTACCGCGCCCGGCGCCGACGACCAAGATCGCGACCGTGCGTTGGACGCGCAACGAGAACTCGGCGGTCGCCGGACTCAAGACGACCTCGTACGCCGAGAACGTCGTCGCACTGGCCGCCGCGAAGCAGAACGGTGGCAGCGAGGCGATCTTCGCGAACACCCTCGGGAACCTGTGTGAGGGCACGGGCTCCAACATTTTCGTCGTACTGGGGGAGCGCGTCGTCACGCCGCCGCTCGAGGACGGCCCCCTCGCAGGCATCACCCGTGACCTCGTCATCCGCTGGGGCCGTGAGGCCGGCATCGAGATCGTCGAAGAGCCGCTGAGCTTCGATGTCCTCACGGAATGCGATGAGGCGTTCCTCACGTCCTCGACGCGAAACGTGCAGGGGATTCACGCCATCAACGAACGGCAGTTGGGCGAGGAGGGCACGCCGGGCCGCGTCACCGCACGACTTGCCGAGGTGTTCTCCGAGCGTCAGGACGAGCTCCTCTCCTGACACGCTGTTCACCCGTCAAGGTGCACGAAGGCGCTGCGCCTCGTAGGCTTCCTTGCCATGCACGAGGAGCAGGCACACGGGGCGACGCCCGTCGACGGAGGCGATCGCGATCGCTGGGAGTGGCGACGACGCATCCGCGCCAACCCGCGAAGCGCGCAGATCTACCGGATGGCGGTGGCCATCTTCGGTCTCATCGTCGTCCTCATCGGCATCATCCTGCTGCCGTTCCCGGGGCCCGGCTGGGTCATCATCTTCATCGGGCTGGGTATCTGGGCGAGTGAGTTCGAGTGGGCCCAGAACCTGCTCAAGTGGGTGCGCGGCACCGTCGAGGCCTGGTGGGACTGGCTCGAGAAGAAGGGCTTATGGGCCAAGGCCATCGCAGGTCTTCTGACGTTCGCGCTCGTGCTGGCCATCTTCTGGGCGATGTTCGCCGTCTCCGGCGTGCCGGGCTGGTTCCCCGACTTCGCCAAGGACCTCCTCGCGAAGGTGCCCGGCCTGGGCTGAGCGGCCCGTGGCCGGTTTGGTGTCGGGCAGGAGTTCGACTAATGTTTCCCGCGCACCACACGGATGTATAGCTCAGTTGGTTAGAGCGTTCGCTTCACACGCGAGAGGTCAGGGGTTCGAGTCCCTTTACATCCACCATAGATAACGCGGAATCCTTCGGGTTCCGCGTTTTTGGTACCCATCGCTTACCCAGGTGTGGGCCACCGGGCGTTGAACTGGCTGGGATAGCCTGATGCAATGCGTTGTCACCGTTCGAGCATCTTTGGCGGCGGGCGCTGATGCCGGTCCTCATCGCCGACGTCGTCGACGCGCCGCTCGATCTGCAGGCCCACCTCGACGCCGTCGAGGACGCCCGTCAGGGAGCCACCGCGAGCTTCGTCGGAGCGGTCCGCAACCACGACCCGCAGATCGACGGTGAGGTCACGCACCTCGACTACTCGGCCCACCCCAGCGCCAGCGAGACGATGGCGCACATCGCGTCCGACGTAGCCGCGCGGCTCGACCCTGACGGTGTCGCCCGCATCGCCGTCACGCACCGGGTCGGACGCCTCGGCGTCGGGGACATCGCGATCGTCGCAGCGGTGTCGTCACCGCACCGGGCCCTGGCGTTCGCGTTGTGCAACGAACTCGTCGAAGAGGTGAAGCGCTCCCTGCCGATCTGGAAGCACCAGCACAACACCGACGGCGACGACGTCTGGTCGGGCCTGACATGACCCACGGGCTGGTCGATTCCTTCGGGCGCGTCCACCGCGACCTGCGCATCTCGCTCACGGACAAGTGCAACCTGCGCTGCACCTACTGCATGCCGGCGGACGGTGTGCCGCTCGCACCGAAACCGACGCTGCTCACCCTCGAGGAGATGCTCACCATCGCGCGCGTTGCGGTGGAGGCCGGCATCGCCGAGATCCGGCTCACCGGGGGAGAGCCGCTTCTGCGCCCCGACATCGTCGCCATCGTCGAAGGTCTCGCGGCACTCGAGGGGCCGGAGGGGCACCCCGAGATCTCGATGACGACGAACGGCATCGGCCTTGCCCGTCTCGCGGAACCGCTTCGGGAAGCGGGACTTGCGCGGCTCAACGTCAGCCTCGACACCCTCGACCCGGAGCGCTTCAAGACGATGACCCGTCGGGGCCGCTTCGACGACGTCATGGCCGGTCTCGACGCCGCCCGCGCTACCGGTTTCGAGCCGATCAAGGTCAACACCGTGCTGCTGCGCGGTGAGAACGACGACGAAGCGAACGACCTGCTCGAGTGGGCGATCCGTGAAGGCTACGAACTGCGCTTCATCGAGCAGATGCCGCTCGACGGCGGGCACATCTGGTCGCGGACCGAGATGATCACGGGCGCCGAGATCCTCGATGCCCTGCGCGCGCACCACACGCTCACGGAGGTGCCTGGCCGCGGTGCCGCACCGGCCGAACTGTTCGAGGTCGACGGCGGACCCGCCCGCGTCGGCGTCGTCGCGAGCGTCACCATGCCGTTCTGCGGGGCGTGCGACCGCCTGCGCCTCACCTCCGACGGCCAGCTGCGCTCGTGCCTGTTCTCGCGCACGGAGACGAACCTGCGCGACATCCTGCGCTCCGGCGCGAGCGACGACGACATCACCGCGAAGATCCACGAGTGCCTCGCAAGCAAGCTGCCCGGACACGGCATCAACGAGCCAGGCTTCCTGCAGCCGCCACGCCCGATGAGTGCCATCGGCGGCTGAGTCGATCAGCGCACGACGTCAGTCGGTGAGCGGAACCCGGTCCGCGATTTCGCGCTGAGCCGCGGCGTCCACGGGCTCGCCCCGCTCGAGGCGTCGCCCGACGGCGATGCCGAGGAGGTAGCTCGAGACCGGCGCCAGTGGCCGCGTCACCTCGTGCGAGACGTTCTTCGACAGCTCGTGGACGAGATCGATGTCGATATCTGCCGGGTCGAGGTCCAGCGCGGTGCAGGCCTTCTCGACCCAGCGGGTCCACTGCTCGGGGTGGGTGCTCATGGGTCACCATGATGTCAGCGCACTGTCGTCATCCCGGTGGGCAGACTTCGACGCGGTTGGGCCGAGGCCGAGTCGGCCCAAGCGCAGGAGAGTCGGCCCAAGCGACCGCCGCGACATCGGGACGGGAGTCAGGCCGGCCGCTGCGGGTCGAGGCGTTCGGTCCACGCGGCGTGGTCGGCCCACGTGTCGATGTCGTGCCACTCCGGGCCTGCCGGACGTACGAGGACGAGATCGAGCCCGGCGAACAGCGCACGCATCGAGAGGTTCGTCGCGGCGGATGCGTTGACGGCGGCGCGCACCGCGGCCGTCCGGTATAGCCCGAGCATCCACTGCGCGCGCCCGTCGGCGTCGGTGAGGACGAACCCGTCAACATCAGCGACGCCATCAGCGTCGCCACCAGCTGCGCGGGCGTCGAGCAGGCGACGCACCGCGTCGCCAGCCCCCGGCACGTCGCAGCCCAGGAGCAGTGTCCAGGAGGCCGGGTCGGTAATCGATGTCAGGCCTCGGGCGAACCCGGCGGCGGGGCCCGATCCGGCCGGTTCCTCCTGGGTGAGGACCGCGCGTGAGGGGAGTGGCGCCGAGGTTCGACCGACGACGACGAGCGTCCGCGCGCCCCGAGCAGCGTTCAGCGAGGCGTCGACGAGTGGGTGCCCTCCGAGGTCGAGAGCGGCCTTGTCGACGCCGCCGAGACGCGAACCGCGGCCGCCGACGAGGACGACCGCGTCGAAGCTCGTTCCGGCCTGTCCCGCAGCGGTATCCATGCCCCCATCATGCCCGCAAGCGCCGGCGCCCCCGATAGTCTGGAACGCGCCCATGAACGCGCGAATGAGTAGGTATGCGATTGTTTTGCATAACTAGTCATTGGGCCGATAGAGTCGGCGGCATGTCCAAGGTTCTGACTTCACTGCCGACCGGCGAGCGCGTCGGCATCGCGTTCTCCGGTGGCCTCGACACGTCCGTCGCTGTGGCGTGGATGCGCGACAAGGGCGCCGTTCCCTGCACCTACACGGCCGACCTCGGCCAGTACGACGAGGACGACATCGAGGGCATCCCCGGCCGCGCCGGGCAGTACGGTGCCGAGCTGTCGCGTCTCGTCGACTGCAAGAAGGCCCTCGTCGAGGAGGGTCTTGCCGCCATCGCGTGCGGTGCCTTCCACATCCGCTCGGGCGGTCGCACCTACTTCAACACGACGCCGCTGGGCCGCGCCGTGACGGGCACGCTCCTCGTGCGCGCCATGCAGGAGGACGGCGTCTCCATCTGGGGTGACGGCTCCACCTTCAAGGGCAACGACATCGAGCGTTTCTACCGCTACGGTCTGCTCGCGAACCCGGGGCTGCGCATCTACAAGCCGTGGCTGGACGCCGACTTCGTCACCGAGCTCGGTGGCCGTCAGGAGATGTCCGAGTGGCTCACCGAGCACGGTCTGCCCTACCGCGACTCGGCCGAGAAGGCCTACTCCACGGACGCCAACATCCTCGGCGCCACGCATGAGGCCAAGACCCTCGAGCACCTCGACGAGTCGATGGAGATCGTCTCGCCGATCATGGGTGTGGCCCACTGGGATCCGTCCGTCGAGATCGAGACCGAGGACGTCACCGTTCGCTTCGAACGCGGCCTGCCCGTCGCCATCAACGGCGACGACTTCGGCGGCGACGTCGTCGCGCTGTTCCAGGAAGCCAACGCCGTCGGTGGTCGTCATGGCCTCGGTATGAGCGACCAGATCGAGAACCGCATCATCGAGGCCAAGTCGCGCGGCATCTACGAAGCCCCCGGCATGGCGCTCATCTTCACGGCCTTCGAGCGACTGCTCAACGCCGTGCACAACGAGGACACCATCGCTGCGTACCACAACGACGGTCGTCGCCTCGGCCGCCTGCTCTACGAAGGCCGTTGGTTCGACCCGCAGTCGCTCATGATCCGCGAGGGTCTGCTGCGCTGGGTCGCCACCGCCGTCACCGGTGAGGTGACGCTGCGCCTGCGTCGCGGTGAGGACTACTCCATCGTCAACACCGTCGGCGAGAACTTCAGCTACCACCCGGAGAAGCTGTCGATGGAGCGCACCGAGAACGCGGCGTTCGGTCCCGTCGACCGCATCGGTCAGCTCACGATGCGCAACCTCGACATCGCCGACACCCGCGAGAAGCTCGAGTTCTACGCCGCCTCGGGCGGCCTGGGCCGCGCGCAGACCGACCTCGTCGGCCAGCTCGAGCCGGGCGGCGCGAAGCAGATCGCGTCCAACCCCAATGCGCACGCCGAGGCGATCGCCCTCGACGAAGCGGCGATGGAGTTCGGAACCGACTGACCCGCGAACGAGTCGAAGCGAACGCCGGGTCACCCGCAAGTAGGGGGTGACCCGGCGTTTGGCGCGTACACGCGAGGCGAAGCAGGACGAGACCGTAAGGTTGGCCTCGCCGCGAGAAAGGGGAGGTGTCCGCGTGCAACACCTAGGACCGTACGAACTGCTCGACGTCATCGGGCAGGGCGGCATGGGGCGTGTCTGGCGGGCCCGCGACACGCGCTACGACCGTGTCGTCGCGCTCAAGGTGATTGCCGACCAGGAGGCCGACGAGGCCGACTACCTCAAGCTCTTCCGCCGCGAGGCCGACCTCGTGGGGCGTATGAACTCACCGCACATCGTGCCGATCCACAACTACGGCGAGATCGACGACCAGGCCTACCTCGACATGCGTTACGTCGACGGGCACTCCCTCTCGGGCGTCGTGCGGCAGTTCGGGCCGGCATCGCTCGGTACGGCCATCGAGATCGTCGAGCAGGCTGCCTCGGCCCTCGACGACGCGCACGCCGCGGGCGTCGTCCACCGCGATGTGAAGCCCGCCAACCTCCTCGTCGACCGCAAGGGATTCGTCTACCTCGCCGACTTCGGCATCGCCGTCGTCGACCGGCACAAGGTGGCGGCCGGCTCGCAGATTCTCGGGTCGTGGGCCTACATGGCGCCCGAGCGCTTCACCGCATCATCCGAGGACGGGCCCGCGGTGGACGTCTACGCCCTCGGCTGCGTCCTCTACTACGCGCTCACGGGTGAACCGCCCTTCGCTGGGCGGGAACTGGAGGAGCTGCGCCAGGCCCACCGCCACGCGAAGGCCCCGTCGCTCGTCGGACGCGTCGACGGGGTGACGCCGCGCGTGGACGCCGCTATTCGGTGGGCGCTGCGCAAGGACCCTGCCGAGCGTCCGCCGTCGGCGGGCGAGTGGATCGCCGCTATCAAGAAGGAACGCCGTCGTGCTGCGGCCGGCGGCTCCGGACGCCCCGCACCGGCGCCGTCGCGACCCAGTGCCCCGCCGCGCGCGCATCAGGCGTCCCCTGCACGTGTCGCCAGCGCCAGACCGGCGCCGCGTCCCGCGCCGAGCGGCGGTGGCATGTCGACGTTCCTCGTCGCGGTCCTCGTCGTCCTGGTCCTCGTGGCGAGCGGCCTCGCCGCCGTCATCGTCAACAGCCTCTGATCGCGCGGCAAACCGGCTCGCCCGGCACTTCGGGGAGCCGGTAACCTTGCATCGGGTCGGCGCAGGTGCGCCCCCATCCCGACTTCCAAGGAGACCTCCCGTGTCCGAACAGATCACCCTGACCGTCGCCGGTGACCAGCGCGAGGTGGAGGTCGGGACGACGGGCACGGACCTGTTCGGCGACGACAAGGCCGTCCTCGTCATGCGGGTCGACGGCGACCTGTGGGATCTGCACCGCGAGGTGCCGGCCGGCGCCGTCGTCGAGCCCGTCACGGCACAGGAGCCCGAGGGCCTCGCCGTGCTGCGTCACTCTGCCGCACACGTGCTCGCCCAGGCCGTGCAGCAGGCCAACCCCGACGCCAAGCTCGGCATCGGTCCGCCCATCACCGACGGGTTCTACTACGACTTCGACGTCGCCGAGGCGTTCACCCCCGACGACCTCAAGAAGCTCGAGAAGGCGATGCTCAAGATCGTCAACGAGGGCCAGACCTTCCGTCGTCGCGTCATCACCGACGCCGAGGGCCTCGAGGAGCTCAAGGACGAGCCGTACAAGTGCGAGCTCATCGGCCTCAAGGGCAACGCGGCCGATGCCGCCGAGGGCGCCGAGGCCGAGGTCGGCGGCGGTGAACTGACGATCTACGACAACGTCCGTCGTGACGGCAGCGTCGCCTGGGGCGACCTGTGCCGCGGCCCGCATGTGCCGTCGACGAAGGTGCTCGGCAACGCCTTCAAGCTGATGCGTTCGGCTGCGGCCTACTGGCGCGGCAGCGAGAAGAACCCGCAGCTGCAGCGCGTCTACGGCACCGCGTGGCCCACGAAGGACGAGCTCAAGGCCTACCTCGAGCGCCTCGCCGAGGCCGAGAAGCGTGACCACCGCAAGCTCGGCGCGGAGATGGACCTGTTCAGCTTCCCCGAAAACATCGGCCCCGGCCTGCCCGTGTTCCACCCGAAGGGCGGCATCATCAAGCGGGAGATGGAGGACTACGTCCGCCGTCGCCACATCGAAGAGGGCTTCAGCTACGTCGGCACGCCGCACGTGTCGAAGGAAGACCTCTTCTACACCTCGGGTCACCTGCCCTACTACGCCGACGGCATGTTCCCGCCGCTGGACCTCGACGGGCAGAAGTACCGCCTCAAGGCGATGAACTGCCCGATGCACAACGAGATCTTCCGTTCGCGCGGACGCTCCTACCGTGAGCTGCCGCTGCGCTTCTTCGAGTTCGGCACGGTCTACCGCGACGAGAAGTCCGGCGTTCTCTCGGGCCTCACGCGCGTGCGCATGATCACCCAGGACGACTCCCACTCCTACGTGACGCCGGAGCAGGCGCCGGGCGAGATCAAGCACCTGCTCGACTTCATCCTCGGGCTGCTGCGTGACTTCGGGCTGAACGACTTCTACCTCGAGCTGTCGACGCGTGACGAGGCCGGCGACAAGAAGGACAAGTTCATCGGCACCGACGAGCAGTGGGAGGTCGCGACGCAGGTGCTCGCCGACGTCGCGAACGCCTCGGGCCTCGAGCTCGTGCCCGACCCGGGCGGCGCAGCCTTCTACGGCCCGAAGATCTCCGTGCAGGCACGTGACGCCATCGGCCGTACGTGGCAGATGTCGACGATCCAGTACGACTTCAACATGCCCGAGCGCTTCGGCCTCGAGTTCCAGGCTCAGGACGGCACGCGTCAGCAGCCGGTCATGATCCACTCGGCGAAGTTCGGTTCGATCGAGCGCTTCCTTGGTGTGCTCGTCGAGCATTACGCGGGGCAGTTCCCGGCGTGGCTCGCACCGGTTCAGGTGCTCGGGGTTCCGGTCGCGGAGGAGTACTACGACTACCTCGGCGAGGTGGGCGAGAAGCTGCGTCGGGCCGGCGTACGCGTCGAGATCGACACGAGCGACGACCGCTTCCCGAAGAAGATCCGCAACGCCTCGAAGTCGAAAGCGCCGTTCATCCTCATCGCCGGCGAGGAGGACCGCGACAACGGAGCCGTGAGCTTCCGTTACCGCGACGGCTCGCAGAAGAACGGCGTGCCGGTCGACGAGGCCGTGGCCGAGATCGCCGCGTACATCGCCTCGCGCAACAACACGTCGCCCACGGCGGCCGAGGCACCTGCCGAGGCCTGATCCACATACGACGAAGCCGCCGCCCCGATTTGGGGTGGCGGCTTCGTCGTAGTCTCCGCGGTGCGGGCGATCAGGCGGAGGCAGCCTTCGCGGCTGCGAAGCCCTTGTCGAGGTCGGCGATGATGTCGTTCGCGTTCTCGATGCCGACCGACAGGCGCACGAGGCCGGGCGTGACGCCGGCGCCGCGGCGGTCGTCGTCACTGCCCTGGCTGTGCGTCGTCGTCGCCGGGTGGATGGCGAGCGAGCGGACGTCACCGATGTTGGCCACGTGCGAGTGCAGCTCGAGGGCGTCGACGAACGCCTTGCCCGCGTCGATGCCGCCGGCGATCTCGAAGGAGAACACTGCACCGGAACCGGTGGGCAGGTAGCGGTCGGCCAGCTCCTTGTACGGGCTGTCGTCCTTCGAGGCGTAGAAGACCTTTTCGACCTGCGCGTGCTCGCTCAGGTAAGCGACGACCTTCTCCGCGTTCTCCACGTGACGCTCGACGCGCAGCGACAGCGTCTCGAGGCCCTGCGCGATGAGGAAGGCGTTGAACGGCGACACGGCGGAGCCGAGGTCGCGCAGCAGTTCGACGCGCGCCTTGAGAATGAATGCGAGGTTCGCGCCGAGCGCCGAACCGACGCCGAGATCGCGGGCGAAAACGAGGCCGTGGTAGCTCTCGCTCGGCTCGTTGAACTGCGGGAACTTCTCCGGCTCCTTGGCGTAGTCGAACGTTCCGGCGTCCACGAGCACGCCGGCGATCGACGTGCCGTGGCCGCCGAGGTACTTCGTCGCCGAGTGGATGACGACGTCCGCGCCGTGCTCGATCGGGCGCAGCAGGTACGGCGTCGCGACGGTGTTGTCGACGAACAGCGGCAGGCCGGCGTCGTGGGCGACAGCGGCAACACCCGCGACGTCGAGGACCTTCTGGTCGGGGTTGCTCAGCGTCTCACCGAAGAGGAGCTTGGTGTTCGGTCGGATGGCGTTCTTCCACGCGTCGAGGTCACCGATGTCCTCGACGAAGGTGGTCTCCACACCGAGACGCTTGAGCGTGTACTTGAGCAGGTTGTACGTACCGCCGTAGAGAGCGGGCGACGCGACGACGTGGTCGCCTGCCTGCGCGACGTTGAGGATGGCGAACGTCGTCGCGGCCTGGCCGGAGGCCAGCAGCAGGGCGCCGACGCCACCCTCGAGCGCCGCGATGCGCTCCTCGACGGCCTGCGACGTCGGGTTGCCGATGCGGGTGTAGATGGGGCCGAGGTCGGACAGGCCGAAGCGGTTGGCCGCCGTCTCGGCGGAGTCGAAGACGAACGAGGTCGTCTGGTAGATCGGCAGCGCGCGCGATCCGGTGTCCCCGTCCGGCACCTGGCCGGCGTGGATCTGCTTGGTCTCGAAAGCCCAGTCCTGAGCGCTCATGACAACTCCTCGAAAGGTCGCTACCCGTGCGCGAACCTCGCACGCGGGGTGCGCCGGAAGCTCTGCTTCCGCGCTTGCCCGGGCGTATCCGACGCCGGGCCAGGTCGTCACCCGGAGCACCCCGCCGCGGTGGGAGGGTTGCCGGCCAGCAAACCGGGGTTTGACGCTGGCGCTCGTGACCTGGTCCGAGGATATCCCGGGCGGTATCGAGGGGCGGGACTCGTGTCTCACATCGTGGTTTGCCGTGCGGCGCGGGGCGTTTGCCGAAGGGTCAAGCCGTGGTTGACTGGCGCCATGACGATCACCATCGCCCGGGCCAGGCGTGACGACGCCTTCGCCTGTGCAGCGCTTCGGTTGCGCTCGGACCTCGAGGAGGGGCACCTGAATCGGGCCGGTTTCGTGACCGAGTACGCGGACGACTTCCTCTCGGCCTTCGACGAGGTACCCACGTGGATCGCCACCCGTTCCGACGGCACCGTCGTCGGCATCGTGCAGTGCGCCCTCGTCCACCGGATGCCGACGCTCGCGCGCGGCGCCAAGCCGTGGTTGTACGTCGCGTTCGTCTTCGTCGTGCCCGACGAGCGTGGCGCGGGACTCGGCGAACGCATGCTCCGCACCGTCGACGCCTGGGCGGACGCGCGCGGCGTCGAGCGGATGCTGCTCAACACGCGTCCGAAGGCGCGCCCGTTGTACGAGCGTCTCGGACTCGGTGCCCCGGAGGAGCGACACATGCACCGCGACGCACCGTTCGCGGCCACGAAGGAGCAGCGATGAGCGACATCATCTGGGCCCTCGACCAGCGCGAGCGCTGCATCGCCTGCCCGTCGAAGCCGGCGGCGAACGCCGTCGTGCTCTACCTCGGTGAGGACGGCTCGCTGCCGCGCGAGAGCGTCGGATCGCTGGCCGAACGTGGCGTCATGGCCGCGGGCGTCGTGTGGGCGGGTGTGACAGCGGAACTCACCGACGACGACTGGCTCGACCTCGAGGACGCCGCAAGCGGCCTCGGCGGACTCGCGAGCGCCGTCGCCGTCGTGGGTGAAGGCGATGCCGCAGCCGTCGCACAGAAAGTGGCAGAGCGCGTGGGCGGCCTGGCCCACGCGGGCGCTGCGAGCGACGAGCGGCTCGTGGAGAAACTCGCCGAGATCGCTCCGGTCTGACCCGGCGCGCGGGTTTCCCTAGGATGGGGCGCATGGTCACGCAGAACGAGGACTTCACTCCCGAGCACGCCGAGTCCGAGCACGACTTCGCGGGGGAGCCCGACGGGTTCGGCCGACTGTGGACGCCTCACCGCATGGCCTACATCGAGGCCGACCGCCCCTCGAGGGACGCCGGCGACGGCTGTCCGTTCTGCGCGGCGCCGGGCAAGGACGACGCCGAGGGCCTCATCGTGCACCGCGGTGAGCACTGCTTCGTCGTGATGAACCTCTTCCCGTACAACCCGGGCCACCTGCTCGTGTGCCCCTACCGTCACGTGCCGCACTACATCGACCTCACGGACGCGGAGACCGAGGAGTTCACGAAGCTGACGAAGCAGGGCATTCGCGCGCTCAAGGCGGCGTCGAACCCGGCCGGATTCAACCTCGGCATGAACCAGGGCGATGTCGCGGGCGCCGGCGTGGCTGCGCACCTGCATCAGCACATCGTGCCCCGCTGGGGTGGCGACATGAACTTCATGCCGATCGTCGGCCAGACGAAGGCTCTCCCGGTGCTTCTCGAGGACAGCCGTCAGCGCATCGCGGCGTCCTGGCCAACCGACTGACGGCCTCGACCTCGCGGGGCGTGCGGCTCGTGAACGCGGGGTGAGATGTGACTCGTCCGGCGCGGCGCGCACCTCGGCTCGACGTATCGAACCGCTACAGTTGAGTCACCATGCTGAACAAGTACGCGCGCGCCTTCTTCTCCGCGATCTTCCGCCCCCTGGCGCAGCTGCTCCTGCGCCTCGGCATCAGCCCTGACGTCGTCACGATCGTCGGCACGCTCGGTGTCTCGTTCGGCGCGCTGTGGTTCTACCCGCGCGGCGAGTTCCTCGTCGGCACGCTGTTCATCACGGCCTTCGTCTTCTCCGACATGCTCGACGGCAACATGGCCCGCCTGTCGGGTCGCTCGTCGGTGTGGGGCGCCTACCTCGACTCCACGCTCGACCGCGTCGGTGACGCCGCCATCTTCGGTGGCCTCGTGCTCTACTTCGCCGGCCAGGGCGACAACTTCCTCATGGCATGCCTCGCGCTCGCCTGTCTCGTGCTCGGTTCCGTCGTCTCGTACGCCAAGGCTCGCGCCGAGGGTCTCGGTATGGAGGCGAACGTCGGCATCGCGGAACGCGCCGACCGTCTCGTCGCGGTTCTCGTCACCACCGGCCTCACGGGCCTGTTCGACCTGCCGTACATCGTCCTGACGATCGTGCTCGCCCTGCTCGCGGTGGCCTCGTTCATCACCGTGCTGCAGCGCATGCTCATGGTGCGTCGCCAGGCGCTCGGCAAGGCTCTCGCGAACTGATGGCTCGGCCCGCTCCCTACCGCAAGCGAGCGCAGGACGCCGCCACCGTTCTCGCCTTCAAGGCCGGATGGCGTGCCGTGCGCGCCCTGCCCGAGCCGGCTGCGTACGCGCTCTTCGAGAAGATCGCGGACGTCCTTCACCGTCGCGGCGGCAAGGACGTCGAGCGGATGCGCTCGAACTACGCCCGGGTCCGCCCGGAACTCGACGCCGCAGCCCTGGACGACCTCACCCGTGAGGGCCTGCGCTCCTACTTCCGTTACTGGTGCGACGCGTTCCGCCTCCAGTCGCTCTCGCAAGACGATCTGCGCTCGCTCGTGCGCACCACCGGTGCCATCGACCAGGTGCGGGCGGACCTTGCGGCGGGGGAGTCGATCGTCCTCTACCTCGGCCACCTCGGTAACTGGGATCTCGCCGGCGCATGGTCCGCCACCGAGCTCGCGCACGTCACGACCGTTGCCGAACGTCTCGAACCCGACGAGCTCTTCCGCGCGTTCCTCGAGTTCCGTGAGGGCCTCGGCATGACGATCATCCCGTTGACGCAGGGCGTCGACGTCATGGGTCAGGTCGAGGCGGCGCTGCGGGTGCCGGGCGCCTTTGCGCCGCTGCTGTCGGACCGTGACCTCACGCAGCGTGGCGTCACCGTGAAGCTCGCCGGACACGACGCGCGGGTCGCCGCCGGGCCCGCGATTCTGGCCCGGCGCACGGGTGCTCGCCTGTACCCCGTCACGATCACCTACGACCCTCCGAGGGGTCGCGCGATGCGAGGCATCGAGATCCGCTTCCACGACCCTGTCGATGCCGGTTCGTCGCCGGACATGCGCGCCGACGTCCTCGCGGCCACGCAGCAGTGCGTCGATGCGTTGTCGACGGCGATCGTCGAGCGCACCGAGGACTGGCACATGATGCAGCGCGTCTTCGTCGACGACCTCGGCAACCGCGCGCCGCGAGGGAACTGACACGATGCGCGTCGGTCTCGTCAGCCCGTACTCGTTCGACGTGCCCGGCGGCGTGCAGCTGCACGTGCGCGACCTCGCCGAGTACCTCATCGGCGCCGGCCACGACGTGAGCGTCCTCGCGCCCGCGGACGACGAGACGCACATGCCCGACTACTTCGTCAGCGCCGGGCGTGCCGTGCCGATTCGCTACAACGGCTCCGTGGCGCGCCTCGCCTTCGGCCCACTGACGGCTGCCCGCGTCAACCGCTGGTTGGAGCGCGGTCAGTTCGACGTCCTGCACGCGCACGAGCCGGTCAGCCCCAGCGTGTCGATGCTCGCCCTGTGGGCGTATGACGGACCCGTCGTGGCGACGTTCCACACCTCCAACGTGCGTTCTCGCGCGCTGCACGCCGCGCACCCGCTGCTTCGTCCTGGCCTGGAGAAGATCACGGGCCGCATCGCGGTGTCGCAGGCAGCGCGTGAGACGGTGGCGCGTCACCTCGGTGGTGACGCGGTCGTCGTCCCGAACGGTGTGTACGTCGACCAATTTGCGCAGGCACCCCAGAACCCTGCGTGGCGCGGCACGGACGAGCGCCCGACGATCGCGTTCCTCGGGCGGATGAACGAACCGCGCAAGGGTCTCGACGTCCTCGTGCGCGCTCTGCCGCAGATCGCCCGCAGCTACCCGGGTGTGCGGCCGCTCGTCGCCGGGCCGGGGGAGCGCGACGAGGTGATCAAGGCCGTTCCCGAGCAGATGCGTGAGCGCATCGAGTTGCTCGGCATGATCTCCGACGCGGAGAAGGCGTCGCTGTTCCGCTCGGTCGACCTCTACGTCGCGCCGAACACCGGCGGTGAGAGTTTCGGCATCATCCTCGTGGAGGCATTGAGTGCCGGGGTGCCGGTTGTGGCCAGCGACCTCGAGGCGTTCGCGCGCGTGTTGGACGGTGGGCGCTGCGGCGTCCTGTTCCGCACGGGCGACGAGGGCGACCTCGCACGCCGTGTGACGGCGTTGCTCGACGACCCCCACCGCCGCGCAGACCTGGCGCGTCGGGGCGCGGAGCGCGCCCGAATCTACGACTGGAGCACCGTCGCACGCCACATCCTCACGGCCTACGAGACGGTGGCGAGCTCGCACGAGGTGAGTGAGCGGACGTTGCGCATCGCGAGGAGGTTGTAGTCGTGCAGGAGTGGACCGTTGTTGCGTTGCTCCTCGCGGGAGCGCTCGCCGTCGCGTGGTACCTGAGCTACACGGCTGCCCGGCTCGACCGTTTGCACGCACGGGTCGAGGGGTCGCTCGCGGCGCTCGACGCCCAGTTGGTGCGGCGCGCGGAGGTGGCCTTGGAACTGGCGAACGGCGCCGACCTCGATGCTGCGAGTGCGTTTCTCCTGGCGTCGGCGGCGAGTGCGTCGCTCGAGGCGTCTGAAGGCGCTCAGATCACCGCGGAGGTGCAGGAGGTGGGCGTGCCCGAGGAACGGGCGCTCATCGAGGGGGAGCTGACGGCGGCCCTCGGCGCGGTGGTCGAGGACTGGGCTCCGGCGTCGGCGGCGGGCACGCAGGTGCGGCGCCGGTTGGCTGACGCGTGTGAGCGGGTGGAGTTGGCGCACCGGTTCCACAACGAGGCGGTGACGGATGTCCGTCGGGTGCGTGCGAAGCCGGTGGTGCGGGCGTTGCACTTGGCGGGTCGCACCCACTTGCCGCGCCCGGTGGAGTTCGACGACCACGTCGAGGGCCTGACGACGACATCCGCCTGGCGCTGAGCACTCTCGCTCCTCGAAAACCCAACCCAGAAATCGCCGCCTGAAAAGCCAGGCAAGCACCCAAGCCACAACGCTCTTCAAGAACCGAACCCGGCTGGAAGCGGACGCCCCCGAAGCGCTGTCGCACCGAGCGTCGGTCCTCGCAAGCTCGGACCGGCGCTCGGTGCGACAGCGCAAGGGAAAAGACAGGCAGATCCTTTTGTAGGGCGCGAGCGCCCTACAAAAGGATCTGCGCTCCCATCATCACCGTCCGCTCCTTGGGGAGGCGGAAGTAGTCGGCGGGGACGGCGGCGTTGTGGGTCATGGCGATGAAGAGCAGTTTGCGCAGTTTGTTCATGCCGGGGCGGCCGGTGTCGAGGAGGCCGATTTCGGAGACGAAGTAGTAGGCGGTGTCGGGGTCGATGTCGACGCCTTGTTCCTTGGCGATGCGCAGTGCGGCGGGGACGTCTTGGTCGTCCTGGAAGCCGTACTTGAGGGTGAGGTGGGTGATGCGGTCGTAGTCGTTGCCGAGTTGGTCGAGGATGACGGTGTCTTGGGGGGCGACGTGGGGCACGTTGGCGCTGAGGGTGCTGACGATGAAGACGTTCTCGTGGATGACGTGGTTGAAGTTGGCGTTCTCGCGCAGGGCGAGGGGCGTCGTGTCCTTGTCGGGGTGGAGGAACACGGCGGTGCCGGGCACTTCGCGCAGGTCGCCGCTGCGGGCTGTTTCGACGAAGGTGGCGAGGGGACCTTCGATGCTCTGGCGGCGGGTGGCGACGATGGCGCGCCCCTTCTGCCAGGTGAGCATGGACATGCCGATGCCGAGTGCGATGACGACGGGTAGCCAACCGCCGTGCAGCAGTTTGGCGACGTTGGCGAGGAAGAAGATGCCTTCGAAGAGGTAGAGCGCGACGCCGAGGGTGACGATGCGCCAGGTGCGCCACTTGAGCGTGCTGTGGGCGTAGACGAGGAACAGCGTCGTCGTCATGAGGAATGTGCCGGTGACGGCGAGGCCGTAGGCGACGGCGAGTTTCTCCGAACTGCGGAAGGCGAAGAGCAGAAGCATGACGCCGATGAAGAGCACCCAGTTGACCCCGGGGATGTAGATCTGGCCCTCTTCCTCCTGGCCGGTGTGACGCACGGTCATGCGGGGCAGGTAACCGGTTCGTTCGGCCTGTCGTGCCACGGAGAACGCGCCGGAGATGACGGCCTGGGAGGCGATGACGGTGGCCATGGTCGCGAGGATGACGAGCGGTAGCTTCGCCCATTCGGGGGCGAGGAGGAAGAACGGGTTCGCGATCTTGTCCGGGTTGGTGAGGATGAGCGAGCCCTGGCCCATGTAGTTGAGGACGAGCGAGGGGAACACGAGGAGGAACCAGGCTCGGGTGATGGGGGCGCGCCCGAAGTGACCCATGTCGGCGTAGAGGGCCTCGGCGCCGGTGACGCACAGGACGATCGAGCCCGCGGCGATGAACGCGATGAAGGGATGCTCGACGACGAACAGCGTGGCGTAGTTCGGCAGGAACGCCTTGAGGATGTGCGGGTCGCGCACGATCTGGCCGATGCCGAGGGCGGCGATGGTGACGAACCACAGGATCATGATGGGGCCGAAGAACTTGCCGACGACCTCGGTGCCCTTGCGCTGCACGAGGAACAGGATCGTGATGATGACGGCGCCGATCGGTACGACGTACCGGTTGAGTCCGGGCCGCACGACTTCGAGGCCTTCGACGGCCGACATGACGGAGATGGCGGGGGTGATCACGCTGTCGCCGAAGAACAGCGATGCTCCGATGACGCCGAGAAGCATGACGACGCTCCAGCGCTTGCCGCCCTTGGGCACTCCCTGGCGCACGAGCGCCGCGAGCGCCATGATGCCGCCCTCGCCGTCGTTGTCGGCGCGGAGCACGAAGAGCACGTACTTGATCGTCACGATGATGGTGAGCGACCAGAACATCCAGGAGATCGTTCCGTAGATGTCTGCCTCGTTGGCGATGACGGCGTTGTGGCTGGCGTTGAACACGCTCTGCACGGAGTACAGGGGGCTCGTGCCGATGTCGCCGAAGACGACACCGAGCGCGCCGAGCACGAGCGCGCCGGCACCCTTCTTCCGGTGCCCGCCGGCCCGCTCGTCAGTTTCCGCAGTGACCGACGCGGACCCGTTCGAAGATGTCACGTCCGAAAGTATGAACCTGCAGTGCCGTGTCGCGGCAACTGTGGTTCACCTGAGCAGATGTGAGGCGAGGAGCGCACCCCGTTAGACTGCCGACAGATCTGACGGGTGGGCGCGCGTGTCGTCGTGAGCCGCCCCGCGGGCCTTCGGCGAAGGAGCACCGCGACAGAACCCCAGAGGAACGGCACGACGGACCAGCGAGAGGGAGACATGAGCGGCCACTCCAAATGGGCGACGACGAAGCACAAGAAGGCTGCGATCGACGCCAAGCGCGGCAAGCTGTTCGCCAAGCTCATCAAGAACATCGAGGTTGCGGCCCGTTCCGGTGGTGGCGACCCGGCCGGTAACCCGACGCTGTACGACGCCATCCAGAAGGCGAAGAAGTCGTCGGTCCCTAACGACAACATCGACCGGGCCGTCAAGCGCGGTTCGGGCGCAGAGGCCGGTGGAGCCGAGTACCAGGCCCTCATGTACGAGGGTTATGCCCCTGGCGGCGTCGCCGTGCTCATCGAGTGCCTGACGGACAACAAGAACCGCGCCGTCGCCGAGGTTCGCACCGCTCTGCAGAAGAACGGCGGCTCGATGGCCGACTCCGGTTCGGTCGCCTACCTGTTCAACCGCAAGGGCGTCGTCATCGTGCCCAAGGACCAGGGAGACAAGGACGACGCGACGGAGGACGGCGTCCTCGAGATCGTCCTCGAGGCCGGTGCCGAGGAGGTCAACGACCTCGGTGAGTCCTTCGAGATCGTCTCCGAAGCGGGCGACTTCGTGGGTGTGCGTGAGGCGCTCCAGTCGGCCGGTATCGACTACGACTCCGCCGAGGCCTCGTGGATGCCGTCGATGGAGGTTCCCCTCGACAAGGACGGCGCGAAGAAGATGTTCCGTGTCATCGAGGCACTCGAGGACAGCGACGACGTGCAGAACGTCTTCGCCAACGGTCAGGTCTCGGACGAGGTTCTCGCCGAACTCGACGCCGAGGACTGATCGGCAAGCACGTCACCAGCGGAAGGCGGCTCGACCCTCGGCGGGTCGGGTCGCCTTCGGCGTGTGCGACGGTAGAGTGATCGGGTGCGAACAGGTGTTCGCATCGACTCATCGTCTTGTCATCTTGTTGGTCAGGTGCCGGGGCGGTCCCGTCAGCGGAAGGAGCGTTGCGCATGCGTGTGCTCGCCGTTGACCCCGGTCTGACGCGCTGCGGCGTCGGAGTGGTTCAGGGCGCTCCCGGCGGTCGCCTGCAGATCGTCACGGTCGGCGTGATCCGCACCGGTGCGGACACCCCACTGCACGAGCGTCTTCACGAGTTGCAGGTGGAACTCGAGGCCGTCTTCGAACGCACCAGGCCGGACGCCGTCGCCGTCGAGCGCATGTTCGCCCGAAACGACGTCTCGACCATCATGGGCACCGCCCAGGCCTCCGCCGTTCCGATGCTCGCTGCTGCGTCGCGCGGGTTGCCGCTCGGTCTGCACACGCCGTCCGAGGTGAAGGCAGCTGTCACGGGCAACGGGCGGGCCGACAAGGCTCAGGTGACGGCCATGGTGACGCGCATCCTCGGTCTCGAGAGCGCCCCCAAGCCCGCTGACGCCGCCGACGCTCTGGCTCTTGCCATCTGTCACCACTGGCGTGGTGCGGGTGCCGCCCGTCGGGCCAACACCGACGGCGAGCGTCCGTTCGCCCCGGCGGCGGCCCAGTACCGTGCCGCAGAAGCTGCTGCGGCGCGTCGATCCCGTTCGGCGGCCAAGCAGTATCGTGAGCCGCTGCGCTCGTCCGCCTCCCGCGACGCCCCCACCCGAGGAGCCCGTCCATGATCTCCAGCCTCACCGGCGCCGTCGCAGCAGCGACGCTCGACACCGTGGTCCTCGAGGTCGGGGGAGTCGGGCTGCTCGTCCACACCACGCCTGCGACGGCCGCCTCGGCGCGCCCGGGGGAGTCGATGCGCCTGGCGACGTCGCTGGTGGTGCGTGAGGACTCGCTCACCCTCTTCGGCTTCGCCGGTGACGACGAACGCGCCCTGTTCGAGCAGGTGCAGACCGTCAGTGGTGTCGGGCCGCGCCTCGCCCTGGCGATGCTGGCCGTTCACGACCCGGCGCAGCTGTCGTCGGCCATCGCGACAGGCAACGTCACCGCCTTGACGAAGGTGCCCGGCATCGGCAAGAAGGGCGCCGAGCGCATCGTCCTCGAACTGCGCGACAAGGTCGTGCCCGTCGGTACGGGCGAAACAGAGGCCACGCCCGAGGTACCTGCCGCGACGACACCGGGTGACTCGCAGGTGGCAGAGGCGCTCGTGGGGCTCGGCTGGAGCGCCAAGCAGGCCGATGACGCCGTGGCCAAGGTCGCCAAGCTGCCCGAGGCCGACGGCGCCACGACGCCCGTCCTGTTGCGCCTGGCCCTACGGGAGCTCGGCCGATGAGTCCGGCACACTTCGAGGACCACAGCGCCGACATCTCGCCGCGCCTCGTCGACCCGCACGGTTCTGAGGACGAGCAGCAGCTCGAAGCGGCCCTGAGGCCGAAGAAGCTGGCCGACTTCCCCGGTCAGGAGCGGGTGCGTGATCAGCTCGGTCTCGTGCTCGAGGCCGCGCGCCGACGCGGTGCGCCGCCGGACCACGTCCTGCTCTCCGGCCCTCCCGGGCTCGGCAAGACGACGCTCGCCATGATCGTGGCGAGCGAGCTCGAGGCCCCTATCCGCATCACGAGCGGACCCGCCATCCAGCACGCGGGTGACCTGGCGGCCATCCTCAGCTCTCTCACCGAGGGCGAGGTGCTCTTCCTCGACGAGATCCACCGCATGGCGCGCCCGGCGGAGGAGATGCTGTACCTCGCGATGGAGGACTTCCGCGTCGACGTCATCGTCGGCAAGGGGCCGGGCGCAACGGCCATCCCGCTCGAACTGCCGCCGTTCACCGTCGTCGGCGCCACCACGCGTGCGGGGCTGCTGCCCGCGCCGCTGCGTGACCGCTTCGGCTTCACCGGCCACCTCGACTACTACAAGGCGAGCGATCTTGCTGCCATCCTCGCGCGCAACGCCGACCTGCTCGGCGTGCCCGCGACACGCGAGGGCATCGAGGAGATCGCCGGTCGCTCGCGCGGTACCCCGCGCATCGCGAACCGACTCCTGCGCCGCGTCCGTGACTACGCGCAGGTGCACGGCCGTCAGGTCGTCGACCTGGGGTCGGCCCGAGCCGCGCTCGACCTCTTCGATGTCGACGCGAGCGGCCTCGACAGGCTCGACCGTGCCGTGCTCGAGGCCCTGTGCCGCCGGTTCGGTGGTGGGCCTGTGGGCCTGTCGACACTCGCCGTCGCCGTCGGTGAGGAGCCCGACACCGTCGAGACCGTGGCTGAGCCGTACCTCGTGCGCGAGGGCTACATGATCCGCACGCCGCGAGGGCGCGCTGCGGCGCCGCTCGCGTGGAGCCACCTCGGGCTCACCCCACCGGAATCGTCCCTGGGCGGCGCGCTGTTCGACCCGGCCGAGGGTGGGGACGGGCGCTTCACCGGGTAGGGTGGTGCGGCCAGTGGTCCGGCACCTGACGTGGATGCGGACCCCGGCAGACCCGAGAACTACGTGAGGACCTTCATGCCGAACATGGTTGCCGCATCGCAGTCGGGAGGCTCCGGCTTCTCGATGCTCCTGCTGCTCCTGCCCTTCCTCCTCATTGCGCTGATGTTCTTCAGCCAGCGCAAGCGAGCCCAGGCGACCCAGAGGGCGCAGGCTGCGCTGAGCGTGGGCGACGAGGTCTGCACGACGAGTGGAATGTACGGCACGCTGCGTCGCCTCGACGACGCCACGGGTGAGGTCGAGGTGGCGCCCGGCACGGTGATCCGCTTCGACCGCCGCGCGCTGCTGCCGGCCAATGTCGACCCGGTCTCCGGTCGGGTTCAGGACGAGAACCGACGCGACGACGCCGCAGGCGCCGAGGGCGACGCACGATGAGCACGCCGACCGGCGCGCCGCACAACATCGACTCGAACCGCCCGAACCGCGCGAAGGCGAAGAAGACTCCGCCGTCCAGCCCGAAGAAGAGCCTCGCCGGCCTCCTCATCGTGTTCCTGGCTCTCATCGGCGGAATCGCGGCAACGGACAGCTGGCTGCCGAAGCTCGGTCTCGACCTCGAGGGTGGCCGTGAGGTCGTCCTCGAACCTGTCGTCACCGGCGGTTCGTCCGTCAACGAGTCGCAGGTCAAGCAGGCCGTCGACATCATCCGTAACCGCGTCGACGCGTCCGGCACCGCCGAGGCCGAGGTGACGACGCTCGGTGCGCGCAACATCGTCGTGTCGATTCCGGGCAACCCGAGCCGTCAGGTGCTCGACTCCCTGTCGCGCTCTTCGCAGCTCGACTTCCGCGCCGTCGTCGCGACGGCCCAGGGCTCGAAGCAGGGACAGTCGCCCTACCGCCTGCCCGAGGTCATCAAGAGCTCCGGCGCGAACCAGGCGACGCCCTCGGGTTCGGCATCGACCTCCCCGTCGGCGAGCTCCTCGGGTGGATCGTCGTCGCCTGCACCGTCGAGTTCCAGCTCGTCGAAGGACGTACTGCCCTCGGCCTACAAGCAGGTCGGCCCGGAGAACGCCAGCGACACCGCGTGGGGCGAGCAGAAGGTCGACGCCGCGTGGGTCAAGGCCGGCATCGCCTCGTCGAACATGACGTACAACCAGCTGCTCCAGGTCTATGCCTGCACGCCCTCCTACCAGGAGGTCGCGGCGAGCATCCCTGCGAACAAGCCGGTTGTCGTCTGTTCGAAGGAGGGCAACGAGAAGCTGCTGCTCGGACCGGTCGAGGTCAAGGGCGCCGATCTCACGGACGCGAGCAGCGGTATGGCCACGAACCAGCAGGGCAACCAGACGGGTGAGATCGCCGTCGACCTCAAGCTCAACGGTGAGGGTAAGACGGCCTTCGCCAACGTGACGCGCCGAGTGGCGCTCCTTCAGGAGCCGCGCAACCGCTTCGCCATCACGGTCGACGGTCAGTCGATCTCGGCCCCGAACGTCCGTGAGCCGCTCACGTCGGGCCAGGCCCAGATCACGGGTGGGTTCACAGCCGAGAGCGGCAAGCTGCTCGCTGACTCCCTCAAGTTCGGTGCGCTGCCGATGTCGTTCAAGGAACTCACGTCCGATCAGCTGAGCCCGGAGCTCGGCTCCGACCAGCTGACGAAGGGCATCATCGCCGGCGCCATCGGTCTCGGCCTCGTCGTCCTGTACTCGCTCTTCCAGTACCGTGCGCTCGGCCTCGTGACGGTCGCGTCCCTGCTCGTCGCAGCGGCCATGACCTACCTCGCCGTGACGCTGCTGGGTTCGGTCAACAACTTCCGTCTGTCCATGGCGGGTGTCACGGGCCTCATCGTCGCGATCGGTATCACCGCCGACTCGTTCATCGTGTACTTCGAACGCGTGAGAGACGAAGTGCGCTCGGGACGGCCACTACGAGCCGCGGTCGACACCGGTTGGGCCCGGGCCAAGCGCACGATCATCATCTCGGACGCGGTGAACTTCCTCGCGGCCGCCGTGCTGTATGTCCTGTCGGAGAGCACGGTCAAGGCCTTCGCGTTCACGCTCGGCCTCACGACGCTCATCGACCTCCTGGTCGTCATGCTGTTCACCCACCCCGTAGTGGCACTTCTCGCCCGTACGAAGTTCTTCGGTAACGGCCACCCGGCCTCGGGTCTCGACCCGGAGCGTCTCGGTGCGCGCACCGCCACGTACGCGGGTCGCGGCCGCGTGACGCTGGCCGACCGTCGCCGCGCAGCTCAGGAGGGCACCGCCTGATGGCCAGCTTCGCAACGTTCGGAAACGACCTCTACACGGGTCGTCGTCAGTTCGACTTCATCGGCAAGCGCAAGCGCTGGTACGCCCTGACCGCCGTGCTGCTCGTCCTCGCCGCAGCCGGTCTGTTCGGTCGTGGCCTCAACTTCGGCCTCGAGTTCACCGGTGGCTCCGAGATCCGCGTTCCCGGTATCTCGAACACGGCCAGCTACGACACGCGTGCTGCCGACGCCGTCACGGCGGTGACGAAGACCGAATCGAACCTGCGTGTTTCGAAGCTCGGTGAGGGCACGGTCCGCGTGCAGGCCGAGAAGCTCGGCGACGGCACCCCGGCCACCACGGAGGCCGTCAAGAACGCCCTGGCCAAGGAGTTCGACGTTCCGGCCACGAGCGCCGAGACCTCGTTCATCGGCCCTTCCTGGGGTGAAAGCGTGACGAACAAGGCCATCGTCGCCCTGTTCGTCTTCCTCGCCTTCGTGTCGGTCGTGCTCGCGCTGTACTTCCGCACGTGGAAGATGGCGGCTGCTGCGCTCATCGCCCTCATCCACGACCTGTTCTTCACCGTCGGTATCTACGCCCTTACGGGTCTCGAGGTGACGCCGGCGACGATGATCGGCTTCCTCACGATCCTCGGTTACTCGATCTACGACACCGTCGTCGTCTTCGACAAGGTGCGCGAGAACGCGTCCGAGGCCTTCGCGACGGGACGCCGCAGCTTCGACCAGGCCGCGAACTACGCCGTCAACCAGATGCTCGTGCGTTCGATCAACACCTCGGTCGTGGCCCTCCTGCCGATCGCGGCGATCCTCGTCGTCGGTGTCTTCTTCATCGGCCCGAGCACGCTGCTCGACATCGCGGTCGCCCTGTTCATCGGTGTGGCCGTCGGTACGTTCTCCTCGATCTTCATCGCGACGCCGGCGCTCACCGACCTGCGTCGCCGTGAGAAGGGCGTGCAGGAGCTGGCGCGTCGCGCCAAGGCCTACCAGAAGCGGGCCGCGGGTGACAGTGACGAGGACGCCGGCCACGGCGCCGACTCCTCGGGTGTGCTGACGAGCCGGGCTGCCTCCGGTGCAGCGAGCGGCGCTTCGGCGACGATGCGTCGTCGTGGTGCACACCCGGCTGCTCAGCGAGACGAGTGATGACGGACTACCAGCAGCGGGTGGCCGGCCTCGTCGCTCGGCACACTCGGGACGTCGCTGACTTCCCGACGCCGGGCGTGGTGTTCAAGGACATCACGCCGCTGTTCGCGAACGCCGCGGCTTTCGGTTCGGTGCTCGATCTCCTCGCGGAGCGTCACGAGGGCGGCGTCGACGTCGTCGCGGGCGTCGAGGCGCGTGGGTTCGTCATCGGGGCACCGCTGGCCCAGCGCATGGGCGTCGGATTCGTCCCGATTCGCAAGAAGGGCAAGCTGCCCGGTGAGGTCGTCGCGCAGTCGTACGACCTCGAGTACGGCTCGGCGACCATCGAGATGCACACCGACGCCGTGAAGCCGGGCGCGCGAGTGCTCGTCATCGACGACGTCCTCGCCACCGGTGGCACGGCTGTGGCGTCGTGCGAGCTCGTCGAAAAGGTCGGCGGAAGCGTCGTCGGGTTCGACGTCCTGGTCGAACTGGCCTTCCTCGACGGCCGAGCACGCCTGGAGCGTTGGCCCGTTCACACGGGCCTCGTCGTCGGCTGAGTGGCGTTTGCCACTACTATCGGCCCATGGTTGAGCAGTCCGGTTCGAGTTCGTCGTCGCGAGTGCGCCAGAGGCTGGTGCGCTTCGGCGGTCCGCGCCCGAGCAACAACCGCGTTCTGGAACCGCTGCTTCGCACCGTTCGCGAGACCCACCCCAAGGCCGACACCGCGCTGATCGTGCGGGCGTACGAGGTCGCGGAGCGCTGCCACCGTCACCAGGTGCGCAAGAGCGGCGACCCGTACATCACGCACCCGCTCGCCGTCGCGACGATCCTTGCCGAACTCGGCATGACGCCGCCGACGCTGGCCGCCGCGCTGCTGCACGACACCGTCGAGGACACGGACTACTCCCTCGACCAGCTGACGAAGGATTTCGGCCCCGAGATCGCCCGCCTCGTCGACGGCGTGACGAAGCTCGACAAGGTCACCTACGGCGACGCTGCGCAGGCCGAAACGGTGCGCAAGATGGTCGTCGCGATGGCGCAGGACATCCGGGTGCTCGTCATCAAGCTCGCCGACCGTCTGCACAACGCGCGCACGTGGCGTTACGTCTCGCAAGCCTCGGCCCAGCGCAAAGCCACCGAGACGCTCGAGATCTACGCTCCGCTGGCTCACCGCCTCGGGATGAACACGATCAAGTGGGAGCTCGAGGATCTGTCGTTCTCGACGCTGTACCCGCAGATCTACGACGAGATCGTGCGTCTCGTGGCCGATCGTTCGCCGGCTCGCGAGTCCTACCTGCGCACCGTGAAGGAGCAGGTCGCGAGCGATCTGCGCGCGGCGCGCATCAAGGGTGAGGTCACCGGACGCCCGAAGCACTACTACTCCGTGTACCAGAAGATGATCGTGCGGGGGCGCGACTTCGAGGACATCTACGACCTCGTCGCCGTGCGCGTGCTCGTCGAGTCGGTACGTGACTGTTACGCAGTGCTCGGCACCCTGCACACGCGATGGACGCCCATTCAGGGGCGGTTCAAGGACTACATCGCGATGCCGAAGTTCAACATGTACCAGTCGTTGCACACGACGGTCGTGGGCCCCGGCGGCAAGCCGGTGGAGATCCAGATCCGTACGTACGACATGCACCGTCGCGCGGAGTACGGTGTCGCCGCGCACTGGAAGTACAAGGACGACGCGAAGCGTGGCGTCGAGAACGCCGGCCCGGCTGCGTCGCCCGCTGCCGGCACGAACGACATGGCCTGGCTGCGACAGCTGCTCGAGTGGCAGCGCGACACGGAGGATCCGGGGGAGTTCCTCGAGTCGCTGCGCTTCGAGGTCGGCAGCCGCGAGCTGTACGTCTTCACACCCAAGGGCGGCATCATCGCGCTGCCGGCGGGTTCGACGCCCGTCGACTTCGCGTACGCCGTGCACACCGAGGTGGGGCACCACTGCATCGGTGCCCGGGTGAACGGACGACTCGCCACGCTGGAGACGACCCTCGCCACGGGTGACGTCGTCGAGGTGCTCACGTCCAAGGCAGATGGCGCGGGTCCGAGCCGCGACTGGCTCGGCTTCGTCAAGTCGCCGCGAGCCAAGAGCAAGATCAAGCAGTGGTTCAGCAAGGAGCGCCGCGAGGAGGCCATCGAGAAGGGCAAGGACGCCCTCGCGAAGACGCTGCGCAAGCAGGGTCTGCCGCTGCAGCGGCTCATGTCGCACGACAGCCTGACGGACGTCGCCACGCGCCTCAACCACGCCGACATCGACGCGCTCTACGCCGCGATCGGTGACGGGCACATCTCCACCGAGGCGGTCGTGCGCTCGCTCGTCTCGGCGCTCGGTGGGGAAGAGGCGACCACCGAGGACATGGCGGAGGCGGCGACGCCGCGCACCGGCCGTCCGCGGATGAAGGCCGACCCGGGTGTCACCGTCGTCGGCACTGACGACGTGTGGGTGAAGCTCGCGCGCTGCTGCATGCCTGTGCCGGGCGACGACATCGTCGGCTTCGTGACGACGGGTCGCGGCGTGTCGGTACACCGCAGCGACTGCACGAACATCGACGACCTCAAGCGTCAACCGGAGCGCCTCATCAAGGTGGCCTGGGCGCCGGGACAGGCGAGCGTCTTCCTCGTCCAGTTGCAGGTGGAGGCGCTCGACCGCAACGGTCTGCTCTCGGACATCACACGCGCCCTGAGCGACCAGCACGTCAACATCCTGTCGGCGGCCCTCACGACGGCGAGCAACCGCGTCGCCGTCAGCAAGTTCACGTTCGAGATGGGCGATGCGAGCCACCTCGACCACGTCATGCGTGCCGTCCGGCGCGTCAGCGGCGTCTTCGACGTCTACCGACTGACGGGCACGGGAGCGAAGGCCAAGGACCAGCCGGGGGAGCCGGGCGACAGTGCCGACGAGACCGGGGTAGCGACACAGAAGAACTGACCCGTTCGACCTGGGCGCGCAGAGAGCTTCAGTCAACCTCGCGTTGGTTCGGGAGTCGTGCCCTTCCACAGGGTCTCGCCGTCGATCGTGATGTCGGTCGGCTCCATCGCAAGCCGCTGCGCGATCCGCTGTGACGCCGTGTGGTCGGGATGGATGTGAGCGATCACGTCGGTGATGCCTCGTTCTCGAAGCTGCTCCATGAGGAGCGAGGCTGCGCGGTGGCCGTAACCGTTTCCCTGCCAGGGGACTCCGATCACCCAGGCGATCTCTGTGGGCCCGGTGTCGACAGGGATGGTGGCCTGAACGAAGCCCACTGGCCGCTCGCCGCTGTCAGTCCGGGCGAAGACGAGTTCGTTGATCCAGATCTCGAGGCCGGCGGGGGAGCCACCTCGGGTTTGAACCGCGTAGCGGCGTTCCAGTTCGCCCGTCGTTGGGGGATGACCGCCCGTGAACCGATAGAGCTCGGGATCCGACAGCACCTCGGACATGTCGGCTGCGTCGCTGACCTGGAGCGGACGAAGTGCGAGGTGCTCAAACATCGTCCCAGTTGATGCCGGTGCGCCAATTCGACGCAACCGAATTACGCCCGCTCAATGACTGATGAACAAAGTGCAGGTTGTTCGTGAAATATCACGCACAACCTGCACTTTCCTCGTCAGTCGAGCAGCAGCCCGCGTCTCACGCACCTCGTGGGGCGAGGAAGGCCGCGAGCGCGGCCGCGTACATCGCCTGGTCGGCCGCACCGACGAGTTCACGGATGGAGTGCATCGAGAGCGTGGGGGCGCCGAAATCGACCGTCGTCGCACCGGAGAGGGCCGCCGTCATCGGGCCGACCGTCGAGCCGCACGGCAGGTCCGAGCGCACGACGAACTCCTGCATGGGCACGCCCGCCTGACGGCACGCGGCGGCGAAGTGCGCCGCCCCGACGGCGTCCGTCGCGTAGCGCAGGTTCGTGTTCACCTTGAGCACCGGGCCGCCGTTCATCGCGATGTGGTGCGCCGGCTCGTGACGGTCTGCGTAGTTGGGGTGCGTGGCGTGCGCCATGTCGCCCGAGGCGATGACGGTGCGCGCGAGGGAACGGTGCAGGGCGTCGCGTGACCCGCCGAGCGACGAGACGATGCGCTCGAGAACGGTGGGCAGGTACGCCGAGAACGCGCCCCGCTCCGACATCGAGCCGATTTCTTCGTGGTCGAACAGCACGATGAGGGGGATGACGGGCTCGTCCGCCGGGTTCTCCACCGCGTCGAGGAGCGCCATCGTCGCTGCGAAGCTCGTGGCAAGGTTGTCCATACGGGCGCCGGCGACGAACTCGTGGTGCAGCCCCGTGCGGGCCGGAGCCTGCGTGTCGTGCGTCATCGCGTCCCACGCGAGGACGTCGAGGGGCTCGACGCCGACCTGGTCGGCGAGCCACTCGGCGAACGTCGGCACCTGCGAGAGCGCCCAGTGCGGCTCCATGTGGGCCTGCTTGTTGAGCGTCAGCCCGTCGTTCGTGGAACGGTCGAGGTGGATGGCGAGCTGGGAGACGCGCAGCAGCGGCTCGTCGCACTGGAACAGGCGCGTGCCGACCGAACCGTCGACCTGGCGAACGGAGACGCGCCCCGAAAGGCCGAGGTCGCGATCGAGCCACGAGTTGAGCAGTAGGCCGCCGTAGGGCTCGACACCGAGCATCTGCCATCCGGCGCGCTCGTGATCGGGGCGCGGCTTGATGCGCAGGTTGGGGGAGTCGGTGTGCGCACCGACGATGCGGAAGCCGGGCACCCCCTCCGCCGAAGCCTTCGTGAAGGCGCCTTCACCCACCTGCTCGCTCGACCACGCGACGAGCGAACCGCCCCGCGTCGTGACGTAGCGCCCTGGCGCCGTGGGCCACACGTCGACCTCGTCGAGACGGACGAAGCCCGCCTCCTCGAGCAGACGTACCGTGGACTCGACCGCGTGGAACGGCGAAGGGCTGGTGCTCAGGTAAGCGACCAGCCCTTCGGCGGCCGAATCCGTCGTGAACCGACCGGATCCGAACATCAGATCACACCTCTCAGCCGTCGAGCTCGCTGGCGGTGGAACGCACCTGGTCGAGCCAGGACTGCTTCGCGTTCAGCTCCTGACGCAGCTTGTTGGCCTTGTTGGAGTTGCCCGACGCCTCGGCGGCGTCGACGTCGGCCTGCAGGTCGGCGATGGCCGACTCCAACTGCGCGACCATCGAGTTGGCGCGGGCGCTCACCTCGGGGTCGGACTTCTTCCACTGCGCCTGCTCGGCGTCACGCACGGCGTTCTCGATGCGGCGCATGCCCTTCTCGAGCCGGTCCATGTCCTTGCGCGGCACCTTGCCCGCGGCGTCCCACTTCTCCTGGAGCGCGCGCAGCTGCGCCTTGGCGGCGCCGAGTTCCTTGACCGGCAGGATCTTCTGACCCTCGGCCAGCAGCTCCTCCTTGACCTTGGCGTTCGCCTCGAACTCCTTGTTCTCCTCGGCGACGACCTCGTCCTTGGCCGCGAAGAACGCGTCCTGCGCGGCCTTGAAGCGCTGCCACAGCGCGTCGTCGTCGGCGCGCGACGCGCGGCCGGCGGCACGCCAATCACCCATGAGGCGCTTGAACGCGGACGCCGTCGAACCCCAGTCGGTGGAGTTCTGGAGCTTCTCGGCTTCGGCGACGAGGCGCTCCTTCTCCTTCTTCGCCGCACCGTGCTGTTCGTCGAGCTTGCTGAAGTGCGCGCGGCGCGTCTTGTCGAAGCCGTTGCGGGCCGCGGAGAAGCGCTGCCAGAGCGTCGACTCGACGTCACGGTCGAGGCGCGCGCCGCCCTTCTGGTGGGCCTTCCACTCGTCGAGGAGCTCACGCATGCGGGTGGTGGACTTCTTCCACTGCACCTTCTCCGGGTCCTGCGCGGCGATCTGCTCGGCCTCGGCGACGAGAGCCTCACGCTGCTCGAGCGCCTCGGCCTTCGCGGCGGCACGCTGCTCGCCCTCGACCTGCGCCTTGACGCGCAGCGCCGTCGAGATGTCCTCGACGAGGCCGTCGAGCGCCGGCAGGTCACCGACGACGTTCGCCTCGCCGACCTGCTTGCGCAGGTTCTTCAGCGACTCGGTGGCGTCGTGGGCCGAAACGTCAGTCTGCGTGACGCGCTGCAGGAGCAGGGCTGCGCTGGCGTGCAGTTCGTCGTACTTGCGCGCGAAGTAGGCGAGCGCCTCGTCCTCACTCTTGCCGGGGTAGGAACCGACAGCCTTCTCACCGTCCGGGGTCTTGACGTAGACCGTGCCGTCCTCGCCGACACGGCCGAACGAGGCCGCGTTGGACGTGGACTCGGCAACGGGGGCGATGGGCGCTGCAGGAGCGGCAGCGGGCGTCCCGGACGCTTCGGCGGCGGCCGGAACCGCGGTGGGCTTCGGCATTGCGCTCGGCTTGATGGAACCGGGCGTCGGGGTGGGAGTGGTGGAGTCCTCGGACACGTTCATGCCTTTTTCTCGACGTAGCCGGGGAATCGGTCATGCGTCACCCCGGCAGCAACCCGATCAGTCTAGGTGGGATGCGGCCAATGTCACGCCCGGACGGGCAACACACTTCACGGTACTGAGGTACGCGCGAAAGCCGAGTGGCCGCGGCCAGTAGGCTTGGGCGGGTGCTGACCGTTTCCTTCCCTGCTGCCGCGATGGGCACGAACTGCTACGTCGTCGCGCGTGAGCGCGGCTCCGAGTGTGTGGTCGTCGACCCGGGCATCGGCGTCACCGACCAGCTCGAGCACGTGCTCGCCGAACTCGACCTCAAGCCGACCGCGGTACTGCTCACGCACGGCCATCTCGACCACACCTTCTCCGTGACGCCGGTGTGCGGCGGCACGATCGCGGCGCACATCCACGAGGACGACCGCTACCGCCTCGTCGATCCGTACGCCCAGCTCGGCCCGCAGCTTCGCGGCATGCTCGAGCAGTCGTTCGGCAAGGCCGCCACGTGGCAGGAGCCCGAGAAGGTCGTCTCGATCCACGAGGGCGCCCCGCTTGAGCTCGCCGGCCTGACGTTCGGCGTCACCCATGCGCCGGGGCACACGGAGGGTTCGGTCATGTTCACGATCGACGACGTTCCCCAGGGGCTCGACGACGCCACGGCGGCGTCGGTGACGAGCACCGTCGTCACCGGTGACGTCCTGTTCGCCGGCTCGATCGGCCGCACCGACCTCATCGGCGGCAGCGCCGAAGCCATGCAGCGCAGCCTGCGCGACAAGGTGCTTCCGCTGCCCGATTCCTCCCTCGTTCTTCCCGGGCACGGCCCGGCTACCACGATCGCGCGTGAGCGCGCCACCAACCCGTATCTCCAAGGACTCACCTCATGAGCAAGGTCACGCCGATCTCCGGCTTCCTCGAATGGCTTCCCGCACAGCGTTACGCCGAGCAGATGGTGCTCGACGTCATCGCTGAGGTCTTCGAGCTCCACGGCTTCGAGCCGATCAACACGCGGGCCGTGGAGCCCGTCGAGCGTCTGGTCGGCAAGGGCGGTGATGCGGACAAGGAGATCTACGCCGTCTCCCGCCTGGCTGCCGACGAGAGCGACGCGAAGGAGGCCGGACTCGGCCTGCACTTCGACCTCACGGTGCCCTTCGCCCGGTACGTGCTCGAGAACTCCGGCAAGCTGACGTTCCCGTTCCGCCGCTACCAGATCCAGCCGGTCTGGCGCGGCGAGCGCCCGCAGGCGGGGCGCTACCGCGAGTTCGTTCAGGCCGACATCGACATCGTCGACGCGGGGGAGTTGCCCTTCCACTACGAGGTCGAGCTCCCGCTCGTCATCGCCGACGTGTTCAAGCGCCTGCCCATCGGTGACTTCCGCATCCAGGTGAACAACCGCAAGATCCCCGAGGGCTTCTACCGCGGCCTCGGCATCGACGACATCACCGGCACGCTGCGCATCGTCGACAAGCTCGACAAGATCGGACCGGCGAAGGTCAAGGAACTGCTCGTCGCCGAAGGCGTCAGCGACGAGAACGCCGACAAGGTGCTCGCCCTCGCCGCGATCTCGACGAGCGACTCCAGCTTCGTCGAGAAGGTGCGCGCTCTCGGCGTCGAGCACGAGATTCTCGACGAGGGGCTGGCGCAGCTCAAGGCCGTCATCGACACCGCGGCCGAGCACGCGCCCGGTCTGCTCGTCGCGGAACTCAAGATCGCGCGCGGTCTCGACTACTACACCGGCACGGTCTACGAAACGCAGCTCGTCGGTGACGAGGCGTACGGCTCGATCTGCTCCGGTGGCCGCTACGACGCGCTCGCCAGCGACGGCAAGAAGACCTACCCGGGTGTGGGCCTCTCGATCGGTGTTTCACGCCTGCTCGCGAAGCTCATCGGTGAGCGGGGCCTCGCCGCCACGCGCCCGACGCCCACCGCGGTGCTCGTCGCCGTGACGGACGAGGCATCGCGTGACGAGAGCATGCGCGTGGCGGCCGCACTGCGCGCTCGTGGCATCCCGACGCTCGTCTCGCCGAAGGCAGCCAAGTTCGGCAAACAGATCCAGTTCGCCGACCGTCGCGGCATCCCCTTCGTGTGGTTCCTCGGCGGCGAGAGCGACGGCGTTCCCAACGCCGATCAGGTGAAGGATCTGCGCTCCGGCGACCAGAGCGACGCCGATCGCCACACGTGGACGCTCCCGGCCGAGGACGCGCAGCCGACGCTGCACCTGCCCGGCTGAGGAACGAACGAGGCGACATGAACGAGGCGCCCGCCGCGCTGCGTGACGCCGCGACGGCGTGGCTGCACCACCTCCAGGTCGAGCGGGGCGTCTCGGCGAACACACTGGCCGCGTATCGCCGGGACGTCGCCCGTTACCTCGCCTTCCTCGCCGCCGACGGTGTGAACTCGCCCGAGGGCATCGAGGAGAAGCACGTCGAGGCCTTCCTTCGTCACCTGCGTGAGGGGGATGCGGAGCACAAGCCGCTGGCTGCGAGTTCGGCTGCCCGCACCCTCGTGGCCGTGCGCGGCTTCCACACCTTCACGTCGCTGGAGACGGGCAGCGACGACGCGGCGGCCGACGTCGCACCACCCACGCCGGCGCGCAAGCTGCCGAAGGCCATTCCCGTCAGCGACGTCGAGCGGCTTCTTGAGGCCACGGGGGGAGAGGGCCACCCCGGCGGTCTGCGTGATCGTGCCCTGCTTGAAGTTCTCTACGGTGTGGGCGCGCGCGTCAGCGAACTCGTCGGCCTCGACGTCGACGACGTGGACCTCACGACGAAGTCGGTGCGCCTGTTCGGAAAGGGCAGCAAGGAACGCATCGTCCCGCTCGGCTCGTACGCGGCTGATGCCCTCACCGCGTACCTCACCCGCGAGCGGCCGAGCTTCGCCCAGAAGGGCAAGGGAACGCCGGCCGTGTTCCTCAACCAGCGCGGTTCGCGGCTCACGCGCCAGAGCGTGTTCGATGTCATTCGTCGCAGCGCCGAGACCGCCGGGCTCACGGGGGAGATATCGCCGCACACCCTGCGTCACTCGTTCGCCACGCATCTGCTCGAGGGCGGCGCCGACGTCCGGGTCGTGCAGGAACTGCTCGGGCATGCGTCGGTCACGACAACGCAGATCTACACCATGGTCTCGGTGCAACAGCTGCGCGAGACCTTCGCCGCGGCGCACCCGCGAGCCCGCTGATCCGCCGCTCGTTTGGGCATGGCGCGAGGCCGCGCGCTAGTCTTGAGGGGATTGGCGAGATGCCAAACGTTCAACTATCACTGGAGGCTTGCGAGTGACGTCCGACGGCACGCCCAAGGCGGCGAATCCTCAAGGTCAACTTGACCGTTTGCCCGGAATCGACGCGACGGGGCAGTGGGGACCGACCGGGCGACCCCTGCCCGGCTTCCCGACGCCTCCGATGCTCGACTCGCACGGCCCGGCGCGCATCATCTCGATGTGTAACCAGAAGGGTGGCGTGGGCAAGACGACCTCGACCATCAACCTCGGCGCGGCTCTGTCCGAGTACGGCCGCAAGGTGCTGCTCGTCGACTTCGACCCGCAGGGTGCGCTGTCGGTCGGCCTCGGCGTGCGCTCGCACGATCTCGATGTGACGATCTACAACCTTCTCGTCGAGAAGGACCACGACATTCACGACGTCATCCAGCACACCCGGATGGCGGGCCTCGACGTTCTGCCCGCCAACATCGACCTGTCGGCCGCCGAGGTCCAGCTCGTCGGCGAGGTGGCCCGCGAGATGGTTCTCGCTCGCGTGCTGCGGGGCGTCGAGGACGAGTACGACGTCATCCTCATCGACTGCCAGCCGTCGCTCGGCCTGCTCACGGTCAACGCGCTCACGGCGTCGCACGGCGTCGTCATTCCGCTCGAGGCCGAGTTCTTCGCCATGCGCGGTGTGGCCCTGCTCGTGGAGACGATCGAGAAGGTTCAGGACCGCCTCAACCCGCGCCTCGAGATCGACGGCATCCTGGCCACGATGTACGACGGACGCACGCTCCACAGCCGCGACGTCGTGCGCTCGGTCGTCGACCACTTCGGTGACAAGGTCTTCCACACCGTCATCTCGCGCACCGTGAAGTTCCCCGACGCGACGCTCGCCGCGGAGCCGATCACGCAGTACGCCTCGAACCACGGTGCGGCCGAGTCCTACCGTCAGCTGGCGCGTGAGCTCATCTCGCGCGGCGGCGCACCCTGACCGAGACGCCGGTGAGCGACGAGGCGCCGACCGCGTCGGCACCTGAGGCGCAGGAGACGCAGGAGACACCCGGCGGAGTTCTCACGAGGCGGGCCGCGACGACGCCGTTCCACGTCCACCTCGGTGAGGTGTTCGACGGCCCGTTCGACCTCCTGCTCGGCCTCATCTCAAAGCACCGTCTCGACGTCACGGAGATCTCGCTCTCGCAGGTCACCGACGAGTTCATCGCGCACATTCGTCGTGCGCGCGCCGCGAGCGACGAGTGGGATCTGTCCGAGGCGAGCGAGTTCCTCCTCGTCGCAGCGACCCTGCTCGAGATCAAGGCCGCGCGGCTCGTGCCGAGCCTCACCGCCGACGAGGACGACTTCGAACTCATCGAGGCCCGCGATCTGCTCTTCGCCCGGCTGCTGCAGTACCGGGCGTTCAAGGACATGGCGACGTTCCTCGACGAGCGGATGCAGACCCACGGCCGCCTCGTCGCGCGCCAGGCCGGACTCGAGGAGCGCTTCGCGGGGCTCCTGCCCGAACTCGTCATGACGGCGACGCCGGAGCAACTCGCCGTCGTCGCGGCGCGGGCACTGACGCCGAAGGTGCCGCCGACTGTGGCGGTGGATCACCTCCACGCCGTGCAGGTGAGCGTGCGCGAGCAGGCCACGATCGTCACGTCGAAACTGCGACGCAGTGAGCAGCTGACGTTCGCGCAGCTCGTCGCCGACGCGGACAACACGCTCGTCGTCGTGGCGCGCTTCCTCGCGGTGCTCGAACTGTTCAAGGAATCCGCCGTGACGTTCGAGCAGGAGGCCCATCTCGAGCCGCTCAGCGTGCGCTGGAGCGCGGACCCCGACGCGCGCATCGTCGTCTCGGACGAGTTCGACGGTGAGCCCTGGGACAATGAAGGAGTGAACGGAGGTGGAGATGACTGAGATGCCGCAGGAGCAGCCCGACCGGGCGGCACCGCGCGACGGTGACGAACCCCTTGTCGTGCACCACCTTCCGGGCGGCCTGCGCTCGACGTTGGAAGCCGTTCTCATGGTCGTCGACGAGCCCGTCTCGGTGCCCGATCTCGCGTCCGCGTTCGGTGTGGGCGAGAGCGAGATCCGCGCCAACCTCGAAGGCCTGGAGGTCGAGTACCGCGCCCAGCAGCGCGGCTTCACCCTGCGTGAGGTCGACGGCTCGTGGAGGATGTACTCCCGCCCGGTCTACGCCGACGCCGTCGAGAAGTTCCTTCTCGGCAACCAGCAGGCGAAGCTCACACAGGCTGCCCTGGAGACCCTCGCCGTCATCGCGTATCGCCAGCCGATCTCGCGTTCGCGCGTGGGCGCGATCCGCGGTGTCAACGTCGACGGCGTCACGCGCACGCTCGTCACGCGCGGCCTCATCACCGAGGTCGGCTCCGACGCCGAGGGCGGCGCCACGCTCTACGGCACCACCCCGTACTTCCTGCAGCGTCTCGGCATCGGCTCGCTCGACGAGCTCCCGCCGCTGGCGCCCTACCTGCCGGACGCTGCGATCATCGACGAACTAGTGGAACAAGGACACGGATGAACAACAAGAAGCCCCGCCCCGGTGCGCGCGACAAGCGCAGCACCCGCGTCAACCGCGGCTCCGGCGGCAAGGTCAGCCGCTACGAGGCCGACGTGCTCGGCATCGGCACGACGAAGGACGGCCAGCCGGTCGCTCCGCCGCGCGAGCGTCAGCCCAAGAAGGCTGCGCAGCGCGACGTGCACGTCGACGAGGGAACGCGCCTGCAGAAGGTGCTCGCGCAGGCCGGCGTCGGCTCGCGCCGTCACTGCGAGAACCTCATCGCCGAAGGGCGCGTCGAGGTCGACGGTCAGATCGTGAGCGAGCTCGGCACGCGTGTCGACCCCGAGACCTCGGTCATCCACGTCGACGGTGCGCGCATCCAGCTCGACGACACGCTCGTCTACATCGCGTTCAACAAGCCCACCGGCGTCGTTTCCACGATGGAGGACGACATGGGTCGCCCGTCCGTGGGGGAGTACCTCGAAGGACGCACCGAGCGCCTCTTCCACGTCGGACGCCTCGACCAGGACACCGAGGGCCTTCTCCTGCTGACGAACGACGGCGATCTCGCCAATCGTCTGCAGCACCCGCGCTACGGCGTGGAGAAGGTCTACCTCGCCACGATCCAGGGTCCGGTGCCGCGCGACCTGGGCAAGCGCCTGCGTGAAGGCATCGAACTGGAGGACGGGCCGGTCAAGGTCGACTCGTTCAAGGTCGTCGACAGCCAGCCGGGTATGGCGCTCGTCGAGGTCGTCATTCACGAGGGCCGCAACCACATCGTGCGCCGCATGCTCGAGGCCGTCGGCCACCCGGTCATCGCGCTCGCCCGCCCGCAGGTCGGCCCCGTCAAGGTCGGCGACCTTCGCCCGGGCAAGATGCGCCCGCTCAACAAGCGCGAGGTCGCGGCGCTGTACAAGACCGCCGGGCTGTGAGCGTTCCGCAGCGTGTACGCGTCGTCGGCGCCGGGCTGCTCGGTACGTCGATCGCGCTCGCGCTGCGGGTGCGGGGTGTCGACGTCACGCTGACCGACACCTCGCCGGTTTCCGCGGCTCTGGCCGCCGACATGGGCGGCGGTCGTCTCGCGTCGGATGACGATGCAGCGCCCGATGTCGTCGTGGTCGCGGCCCCACCGGACGTCACGGCCGATGTCATTACGGCCGAACTCGAACGCTGGCCGGAAGCCACGGTCACCGACGTCGCGAGCGTGAAGAACGCCGTCGTCGTCGCGGTGCGAGAGCTCGCCGGCGCCGACGCCGCTGCCCGTTACGTTCCTGGGCACCCGATGGCGGGACGTGAGCGAAGCGGCGCCGTCGCCGCGCGCAGCGACCTCTTCGAGGGCCGCACCTGGGTCGTGTGCCCCGACGGTGCCGAGGCGGAGCGGGTGCGTGATGTCATCTCGCTCGCGGAGTCCGTCGGCGCGCGCGTAGTGACGATGGCGCCCGAGGAGCACGACACCGCCGTCGCGGCCGTCTCACACGTGCCGCAGCTGGCCGCCAGCCTCGTCGCGGCGCAACTGCGCGAGCTGTCGGAACCCGCTGTCGGGCTGAGCGGCCAGGGCGTCCGTGACGTCACACGCATCGCCGCGAGCGACCCGCTCCTTTGGACGCAGATCCTCGCGGGTAACGCGCGCGCCGTGCGCCCCGTCGTGGACCGCTTCATCGAGGAACTCACCGCAGTGCGCGATGCATTGCGTGCCGTCGAGCAGCCAAACTCGCCTGCGGCGGGTGACGGCCTCGGGCCGGGCCCCCGCGCTGTGATCGCAGGCACGATCGCGGCGGGCCAGGACGGGCAGGCGCGCATTCCCGGCAAGCACGGCACGCCGCCGACGACCTACGCGACCGTTGCCGTCGTCGTCCCTGACGAGCCTGGCGCTCTCGGGCGACTCTTCGTCGTCGTCGGGGAGAGCGGCGTCAGCGTCGAGGACCTGCGCCTCGAGCACGACGCCTCGGTCGCCGCAGGTCTGCTGGAGATCGACGTGCTGCCGGTCCGGGCCGAGGTGCTGCGCGAGGCCCTGGCGGCCAAGGGCTGGTCGGTTCATGTGCTCGAGACGCACTAGAATCCCCGCATGACGAGTACGAGCAGCGGTTTCCGGGTCGCCATCGATGGGCCCTCGGGCTCCGGCAAGTCGAGCGTGAGCAAGAAGGTCGCAGCGCACCTGGGCATCGGTTATCTCGACACGGGCGCCATGTACCGGGCCCTCACGTGGTACTGCCTCGACGCGGGCATCGACCTCGACGACACCGAGGCCGTCGCCGACGCCGTCGCCGCGATGCCACTCGAGATGGGTACCGATCCGAAGGCTCCCAGCATCTCCATGGGCGGAAACCCCATCGATTCCGACATCCGCACCACGCGCATCGCCGAGGTGGTCTCCAAGGTCGCGACGAACCTCGCGGTGCGCCCCAAGCTGCAGCAGCGTCAGCGCGAGCTCATGGCGCAGATCGCCGCCGACCAAGGGGGAGTGGTGGCCGAGGGCCGCGACATCACCACGGTCGTCGCGCCGGACGCGGAGGTGCGAATCCTCATGGTGGCGAGCGAGGAGGCCCGCCTGGCTCGTCGCTCCAAGGAGGTTCACGGTGGTGCCGACGAGTCGATGCTCGCCGCGACGCGCGCCCAGATCGTCGACCGCGACAAGGCCGACTCGACCGTTTCCCAGTTCATGACCGCCGCTGACGGTGTCGTCACACTCGACACGAGCGAACTGACGTTCCAGCAGTCCGTCGAAGCTGTGCTGACCCTCGTCGAGCGTGCAACCGCCTGAGCGTCTGCGCAGCGCTGCGCAACACCTGGACGAGCGGCTGGCCTCTCGGCTGCCGCGTCCCGTGGACGCTGATCGAGGCGTACGAGTAGGCCAACGTCTGGGCGTCGGGCTGCTGCGGCTCCTGTACCGCGCACGGGTGACGGGTCAAGCGCACGTGCCTTCGCGTGGGCCGGTCATTCTCGTCGCGAACCACGTCGGCTTCATCGACGGGCCGCTGGGGTTCATCACGTCCCCGCGACCGGTGCACTTCCTCGTCAAGCGGGCGTACTTCGTCGGGCCGGTCGGTTGGCTCCTGCGCGGCGTCGGGCAGATCCCGATCACGCAGCGCAGCGCCGACCGTGAGGCGCTCACCAGCGCACGGGAGGTCCTGCGCGCAGGCGGGGTCGTCGGCGTGTTCCCCGAAGGAACGCGCGGCAGTGGCGAGGTGGCGAGCGCCCAGCAGGGAGCCGCGTTCCTTGCGCTGGGAACGAAGGCGGTCGTCGTTCCGGTTGCCTTGTCGGGAACGGCGGGTCGCTCGAAGGGTGCGTTGCCGCGCGTGCGTTCACGCCTGTCGGTGACGTTCGGCGAACCGTTCGACCTCGCAGGCGTGCCCGACGTCGCTGCCGTCACCGGTCGCGAGCGTGTTGCCGTGGCCACCGAGGCGCTGCGTGTGCGCCTCGCGGAGCACGTGCGCGCTGCCCGAATCTGACTTTTCGCCCAAGTGCGCGAGAATGGTGTCTGACGCCCGTTCGGCGTCATGGCGCGGCGCGACACGGATCAGACTCCGATCGACGAGCGAACCGCGCAGAACTTTCCGACATTCGAAGGTATGACGCGTGAGCGACGAGCAGAACTTCCCAGGCGACGAGTCCGTCGAGCAGGCCCTCCGGGTCGGGCTCGAGGACTTCGACCTCAGCGACGAGGACCGCGCCCTCCTCAGCGGCGAGGGCGGTGACGACGAGGGCTTCAGTGAGGCGGACCTGCGCCCTGTTGTTGCCGTCGTCGGACGCCCCAACGTCGGCAAGTCGACTCTCGTCAACCGCATCCTCGGCCGCCGTGAGGCCGTCGTCGAGGACGTTCCGGGTGTGACGCGTGACCGTGTGGCCTATGACGCCGAGTGGGTCGGGCGCCGCTTCACGCTCGTCGACACCGGCGGATGGGAGGTCGACGCCACGGGCATTCACCTGCGTGTCGCCGAGCAGGCCGAGGTGGCTGTCGAACTCGCCGACGCCGTGATGTTCGTCGTCGACGCCACCGTCGGTGCCACCGACACCGACGAGGCCGTCGTCAAGCTGCTGCGCCGCTCGAAGAAGCCTGTCGTGCTCGTGGCCAACAAGGTCGACGACAACCGCACCGAGGCGGACGCCGCGATGCTGTGGTCGCTCGGACTCGGCGAGCCCTACCCGGTCTCGGCCCTTCACGGGCGCGGCACGGGTGACGCCCTCGACGCCATCATCAACGAGCTTCCGGACAAGTCGGCCGTGGCCGGCGCCTACCCGCGCGGCGGCCCCCGTCGCGTCGCGCTGCTCGGGCGCCCGAACGTCGGCAAGTCGTCGCTGCTCAACAAGCTCGCCGGCTCCGAGCGCGTCGTCGTCGACAACGTTGCGGGTACGACGCGCGACCCGGTCGACGAATACATCGAACTCGGTGACAAGACGTGGCGCTTCGTCGACACCGCCGGTATCCGCCGACGCGTTCACCAGACCCGCGGCGCCGACTTCTACGCGTCCCTGCGCACGCAGACGGCGCTGGAGAAGGCGGAGGTCGCCGTCGTCCTCATCGACGCGGAGCAGAGCATCGCCGAGCAGGACGTGCGTGTCGTCCAGCAGGTCATCGACGCAGGCCGCGCCCTCGTCGTCGCGTACAACAAGTGGGATCTGCTCGACGAGGAGCGCCGCTACTACCTGGAGAAGGAGATCGAGCGCGAGCTCGTGCAGGTGCCGTGGGCGCCGCGCGTCAACATCTCCGCCGCCACGGGGCGTCACACGGACCGTCTCGTCCCGGCGCTCGAGGTAGCTCTCGACTCGTGGGACCAGCGCATCCCGACGGGCCGTCTCAACGCGTTCCTCGGCGAGGTCGTGGCAGCCCACCCGCACCCCGTGCGTGGTGGTAAGCAGCCGCGCATCCTGTTCGCGACGCAGGCCTCGACGCGTCCGCCGCGCTTCGTCATCTTCGCGAGCGGCTTCATCGAGGCCGGCTACCGCCGCTTCATCGAGCGTCGCCTGCGCGAGGAGTTCGGTTTCGACGGCACGCCCATCGAGATCTCGGTGCGCGTGCGCGAGAAGCGCAAGCAGCGCTGATCCAGCTGTGGCCACGACCGGCCGCCGTCTCTGTTCGAGACGGCGGCCGTCGCCTATGGTGAGCCAGCACACACTCAAAAGGGGTCACCATGTTCAGCCGCTCGCACAAGGACCAACCGTCGCAGGACGCCAACCAGACGGCCTCATGGATGCTCTCTTCCGGCCCGGCCTGTCGCAGACGCCCGGTGACGCCGTGCCGCGTCAGGACGTGTCTCTGTCGTCGCTCAAGCACCGCCTCCAGGGGGCATGTCGAGGAGGTGGCGACGGCGCTGGGCGACGAGATGGTGGCCCACGGCGTCGCAACCCGCAATCCGGCGTCCCGCGGGATGCTGGGGCGCCGGGGGTCGTGGCTGAGCTCCGACGGCGAGCGTCTCAAGCGGGAGGCGGCGTCGTTCAAGCACTACCTCGCGAAGGTCGAAAGCAAGCAGCTCGCGAACGATCAGAGCGAGGGCTTCGTGGGCGGCTAGCTCGCCTACGCGGTGGCGTTCGAACTCGTCGGTGCGTGGTCCAAGGAACTCGACACCGCCCAGACGGGACGTCCGACGTCCGCGGCTGGGCAGATGCTCGCCGAGATGCACCGCAACCCGATGCTGGTCGGCATGGCTGCTGCGTCATCGGGCGGTTTCTCGCTCGACGATCTGTATGTACTCGCCGTGGCGCGAAACTACGGCGCGAAGTTCCCCGGAGATCGCTGAGCCGGTCTGCCAGAGGCTGAGCGCGGTGGCTAGGCTGTGAGCGCCCCGCGAACGAAAGGTCATCGATGTTCGGTTGGAACCACGATTACGAGTACGTCGGCGTCACGCCCGGTCTCACGCCGGCTGCCGGCACGGGGGAGGTCCGCCGCGTCAAGGGGCGCAAGGAGTGGGCCGGTGAGGCCGCCGTGCAGTTCTCGCCGCCCAAGGGCGTCAGCGCGGCTCTCGCGGGCACCGTGGTGGACGGCAAGGTGGACCCGCGTGACATCGGGGCCATGATGATCGATCTGTCCCTTCGCGGGTGGTTCCGCATCGACAAGCAGGACGACTCGTGGTTGTTCGTGCAGAACGAGTTCCCGCGCGACGACATCATCACGCAGGTGGAGGCCGACTTCCTCAACGCGCTTTTCCCGCCCGGCGTGAAATACGTCGGGCTGGAGCAGATGAAGCGCCAGCTGCGGGGGCCGCTGCGGCACATCACGGACTCGCTGTACCGCGAGACGATGGAGCGCGGCTGGTACGAGCGTGACCCGCGCAGCAAGGGTTTCTTCGGCCTCGCCGGCCGCTCGCCGCGTACGGCCGACGGCACGGCCGTTCGCATCCAGACGCTCGGTTTCCGCAAGTACATCGCGACGGCGGAGGCCAGTCAGATCAAGTACGAAGAGGCAGCAGGGTTGTTCAGCCGCTACCTGCCGTACGCCATGATCTTCGGGTTGACCGAGCGCTGGGCGTCGGTGATCGGCGACGTCGCCAAGGCGGCCCAACTCGAGGGCTACGGCAACATCATGGGCGGCCTGGCATCCGACCCGTTCTTCTGGCTGTTCTTCGGTGACGACATTGCGTATCTCGGCATCGAGGCCATCGGCGGACTGGCTGATCTTCTCGGCGACGGTGCGGGCCTGTTCGACCTCGGCGACATGGCCGGCGGCCTCGGCGACATCTTCGGTTCCGTCGGTGACGCCATCGGCGACATCGCGGGGGACATCTTCGACTTCTGAGCCTCGCTGACCCCTGCGAGTGGGGCGCGCGTCACCCGATTGTGAGGCGCCCGCCACCGTGGGGTAAGGTTCATTTCGCCCTTCGGGGCTTGCGCTCTCGGGCGCAACGGGCTGTGGCGCAGTTTGGTAGCGCACTTGACTGGGGGTCAAGGGGTCGCAGGTTCAAATCCTGTCAGCCCGACAGGCCAGCGGGAGGGATCGCATCGTGCGATCCCTCCCGCTTTTTCGTGCTCGTTTCGCCGGACGCGGTGAGAGTCACTCGCTGCGGGACGCGAGATCCACCCCGCGGCTTTCGGCGAGTGCCTGCAGCTTCTCCACGTCGTCGGTCTGGATGCATACGGTCGCCCGCAGACCGGAATCCTCGCGACGCAGGAGGTAGGAGGGGCTGCTGTCCGTGAGGGCGTCCCCGTTCGCGTCGAAGAACGTCCAGCGGACGGCGACGAGGACGAGACGGTCACTGAAGTGGCGCTGATCGACGATCTCGTACGCCACCGACGCGAGACCGAGCTGCTTGTAGACCGGCTAGGACTGCTCGAGCCCTGACACCATCGCGTCCCGTGAGTCGAGGACGCCGGAGAACCCGGTCGTCCACGATCGTGCCGGGTGTCGCCCACAGGTCCGCCGCGGCCCCGGCGTCGAAATTCGTGAGCGCCGCCGCATAGCGACCGAAGAAGTCGTCGATGTCCTGGCTGCTGATGGTCATGTTTCGACGATACGTGCGCTGACGACCGGGCGTCGCGTCGGAACGCGACTCACTCGAAGGCGGAATCCTTCATGCCTGCAAGGTAGCTCGCCTGGCCGACGTGCTGCAGCGCATCCTCGCTGACGCTCACCAGGCGGGCGCCGCGGGTGACCGGCGGATCCCAGTTCTCGTCGACGACATCGTCGAGGTCCGCGTCCGTCAGGGTGTCGAGGTAGGCCACGTGCGCAGCCGTCACGGCCTCGAGGTGATCGACGAGGGCGTTCGCGTCGTTCACCACGAGGGCGCGCGCCTGCTCGGAGGAATCGCCGTAGCCCATCGCGTCCGCACCGCGGTCCACGCCGAGCTTCTCCGCCCAGCCCCCTCGCGTCCACTCCTGTTGTTCGCCCGAGAGCTGCGCGACCTGCACGTCGATCTCTCGAGCTGCATGCCACAACAGCCACGCGATCGAGTTGTCGTGCCCCGGGTGAGCGTTGAGTCGCTCGGCCGGAACGTCCCGCAGGGAACCCGCCACCTCCGCGGCTCGTCCCGCCAGATCCTTGAGTACCTCGATGCCGTTCATGCTTCGACCCTAACGCTCGGCCGGCACCGTGCCCAGAGCGAATTCAGCCTGCGACGCATCGAATCTCTATAAGGTGCCGGAGAACCGTGAGCAGCACAACCGGATGAGGAGGCACACATGAACGCTGCCATCGTGCCCTGGTATCGCGAGGTCAGCCCGACGCAGTGGAAGTCCTTCTGGGCCGCGTGGCTCGGGTACCTGCTCGACGGTTTCGACTTCGTCATCATCACGCTCGTCCTCACCGAGGTGGCCGACGAGTTCGACCTCAACGGCGTCCAGGCCGCCACCCTCATCAGCGCGGCGTTCGTCTCCCGCTGGTTCGGAGGTCTCGTGCTCGGCGCCATCGCCGACACCCTCGGACGCCGTGACGCCATGGTGCTCGCCATCGTCACGTTCTCCCTCGGTTCACTGTTGTGTGCCGTCTCCACCGGCTACGTCATGATGTTCGCCGCACGCCTTCTCATTGGCTTCGGCATGGCGGGGGAGTATTCCGCGAGCGCCACCTACGTCATCGAGTCGTGGCCGCAGCACCTGCGTAACAAGGCCAGCGCCTTCCTCATCAGCGGCTTCTCCATCGGTGGAGTGCTGGTCGCTCAGGTCTACCGCTTCGTCGTGCCCGCGTGGGGCTGGCGAGCGCTGTTCGCCATCGGTCTCGTGCCGATCGTGCTCGCCCTCTGGCTGCGCCGTGGTCTGCCCGAACCGGAGGACTTCCGTCGGGCGAAGGACTCCGGTCGGGTGGACGCAACGCCCGACATGTTCACGACGCTGTACCGCGGCCCGCACCGCATTCTCAACGTCCTCCTCACCCTGGCGACGTTCGCGATTCTCCTCGCCATCTTCGGCGGTTACGTCCACGGCGCAGCGATCATCACCCCGATGTCCGTCTTGATCACGGCAGTGTTCGTCTGGTTCCTCGTACAGTTCGAGCCTCAGCGCTGGCCCACGGCCGTTGCCGTGACGGTCGTGGTCTTCACCGTGTTCTTCTTCGCCTGGCCCGTCACGGCCCTTCTGCCGACCTACCTCAAGACCGACCTCGGTCTCTCGCCCGGAGAAGTCAGCGACATCCTCTTCTGGAGCGGATTCGGTACGGCTTTCGGCGCGATCCTGGCCGGCTTCACCGGAGACCGTTTCGGCACCACCCGTGCCTACTGGGGCAGCCTGCTCATTTCCCTACCCTTGCTGTGGCCGATCTTCACGCTGACCTCGGACCACGCGCTCCTCATTGGGCTCCTGCTGTTCGTCCAGCAGTGCTTCGGCGCCGGCGTCGGCGGCCTCGTGCCCAAGTGGATGGTGAGCTGGTTCTCCATCGAGAAGCGCGCCGCCGCGCTCGGCTTCACCTACAACGTCGGCGCGCTCGGTGGAGCCGTGTCGCCCGTCGTCGGAGCCGCGCTCGCGGAGACGATGTCACTCGGTCGAGCGATCATCGTGCTCTCCGCGTCGTTCACGGGAATCGTCATCCTGCTCGTCGCCATGAAGTTCCCGCTGCGGCTCCAGCAGCTGCTCAAGCCCTCGGCGGTCCGCGCGGACGACGGCGACGACACCATCCGCCGGATCGAACCCCAGGCGGGCTGAACCGGCAGCGTCAGGCCGCGCGCTTGAACGTCACCGGGAAGCCGTTGCCGCTCGCCGACCACGCGCCCGGCGATGCGAGCAGGTTGCCGTTGAACATCGAGATGCGCGTGTTGGCCATCTTCTTCGGCACCCGCGTGCCCGAGGCGTCGGTGACGCTGAGCTGACGGAGCGAGACCGTGCCCGTGTTCGCGAGGGCGAGCGGGCGTCCGTCGGCGCGGCTCGGGCGTTCGAGCACGAACTCGGCAACGCCCTTCGGCGCGCTCGTGGCGCGGGAAGTCACGACACAGCGCTGGAGGCGCTCGTTGCACAGCGTGAAGTAGGCACGGCTGTCCCGCGCCGACCAGCGCACCGCGACCCGGACAGGGTCACCGGGAGAGACGGGCAGATTCGTGATGCGTTCCTGCGAGCGCTGAGGGAACGTCTCGACCCACAGGTAGTAGTCGTTCTTCCACTTCGAGCACTTGCCCGCCCGGAGGGCGACACACTTCGAGTCGTGCTCCGTTCCGGCCTGGATGAGCTGGCCCTGCGCACGGTTTCCGCCGCCGAGGCCCACCCACATGTTCGAGTAGCCGTCACGTCCGGGCCACGACGCCTTCGGTACCGTCCACGAACCCCGGGCCTGCGTCGGGTTCTTCGCCGCAACCTGGTAGCCGGCCCAGTTCTCGTACAGGGCGTTCGACGCGGCGCGCAGGCCGGTGGCGGTCGTCGTCGCGGCGCTCGCGGGGGCAGAGGCCTCAGCGGGTGATTGCGCGGACGCCGGCGCCGTCAGGGAGGCGGCGGACACGCTCAGGCAGGCGAGCGCGGTGAACAGGGTGTTGCGTGCGGCGGACATGAGCTCCTCGGGGTCGGTGCAGTACGGCTCCATGCTAGGGGCCGCGGGCTCGACGGTCGGTGCGCGCCGCGCGGGGCCATCGCCTAGTCTTGGCCTGTGACGACCGCTGAACCGGAGCTTTCGAGCCGCATCTGGACGGTGCCGAACGTGCTGTCCTTCCTGCGGCTCGTCGGTGTTCCGGCGTTCGTCTGGCTGATCCTTTCGGAGTGGGACAAGACGGCCCTCGTCGTCCTCATGGTGGCGGGGTTCACCGATTACCTCGATGGCAAGATCGCCCGCAAGTTCGACATGCAGTCGCGTCTCGGAGCCATCCTCGACCCGATGGCTGACCGGCTCTACATCGTCGCGACGATCGTCTGCCTCGCGATGCGTGGAATCCTGCCGATGTGGGTGGTGCTCGCCCTGGTTCTGCGCGAAGTCTTCATCCTCACGATGGCGCCCACCGTCCGCCGGCACAACCTGCCGCTGCCGCCGGTGCACTTCATCGGCAAGGCGGCCACCTTCAACCTTCTGTACGCCTTCCCCCTTCTCCTGCTCGCCGAGATCGAGGGCGCTGCCGGTGACCTGGCGCGCCCGACCGCCTGGGCCTTCGTCCTGTGGGGCGTGTGCCTGTACTGGCTCGCCGGCCTGCTGTACGCCGTCCAGGTGCGCGAGATGCTGAAGGTCGTTCGCGCGCGGGCGGTGTGATGGCACCGCACCGACTCATCCGACGCAAGCCGCGCTCGCCGGGAACGACGCGCGAGGTACGTCTCCAGGACCCGGCCGCGAGCATGGCGCTCATCTTCGACGCCATGAAGCGGCCGATCGACCCCCTCTACGAAGACGTGGCCCGCAAGCGCGAGGCAACGGGTGAGGGGCTGGTTCGTCGTCCGGGCCGTTCGCCGCTGCTCGTCGTGACGGTCATCGCCCTCGGCTTCCTTCTCGGCGCGGCGGCCCATGCCCTGCGAGTGCCGGATTCGGTGCAGGCCGATCGTCACGCGCAACTCGTGGAACAGGTCGAGGCGAAACAGAAGGCGAACGACGACTCCGCCGCCGAGGTGGAGGCACTACGCACGGAACTGGACTCGAACCGTTCGTCAGCGTTGACCCGCCAGGAGCGCTCGAACCTGAGCGCCGACCTCACGGCCGGTGAGCGCACCGCTGGAGCGGCCGCCGTCAGCGGGCCCGGGCTCACCGTCGTCATCGAGAACCCCGAGGACGCCGAGGCCGATGCAGCCGACAGCGATCCGCGCACCGGTGAGGACGAGAACGCCCTCACCTCGAGCGATCTGCAGCACGTCATCAACGGTCTGTGGTCCTCGGGGGCGACCGCCGTCAGCGTCAACGGTCAGCGCATCACATCACTCAGCGCGGTGCGCTTCGCCGGCTCGGCCATCCTCGTCAACTACCGTCCGCTCGCGACGCCGTACACCGTCACCGCGATCGGTCCGAGCGACATGCAGAACAAGTTCGAGAGCGGGTTCTCGGGGGACTACCTCACGTCGCTGCGGAAGTCGGATTTCACCATCTCCACCTCCCGTGGCAACGTCACGGTGCCTGCGCAAGGAACCATCCGTATCGCCCACGCTCAGCCGGTGCGCTGACTTCGCCCTTCCCCTCGTTAGGAGCTGACGTGATTCCTGCCATCGGCCTCGTGATCGGCCTCGTGCTCGGCCTGTGGCTGCACCCCGACGTTCCGTTGTGGATGCAGCCGTACCTGCCGATCGCCGTCATCGCCGCGCTCGATGCGCTGTTCGGCGGTATCCGTGCAGCCCTCGACGGATTGTTCGACGACAAGGTTTTCGTCGTCTCGTTCCTTTCGAACGTCGTCGTCGCCGCGTTCATCGTGTTCCTCGGCGACCAACTGGGTGTCGGTAACCAGCTGTCCACCGGCGTCGTAGTCGTGCTCGGCCTGCGCATCTTCACCAACGTCGCTTCGATCCGCCGACACGTGTTCAAGGCATGAGCAAGAAGCAGAAGAAGACGCCCGAGGCGCCAGACCTCGACGCACCGACCGAAATCGACCCCGCTGAGGCGTCGTCGGAGCCGGCCAAGGACGCGGCGTTGCCGGGGGAGAAGCACGTTCCTGAGGAAGGCGCCGAGACCTCCCCGTCGATCGCGACCTCGGCTGAGCAGTCCGACGCGACGCCCGATGACGGGCACGAGGCTCCCGCCCAACCCTGGCGACGCTACGCCTTCGGAGGTCCGCGTTCCCTCGCGGGCGGTCTGACGGCGGCGGTGCTCGCCCTGGGCCTCGGCTTCGCTGTCATGACGCAGGTGCAGCAGAACGAGAAGTCCGGCCTCGACAACCTCTCGCAGGCCGACCTCGTGGCGCTCCTGGGCAACGTCAACGACCAGTCCGCGCGCCTGGAGAAGGAACTCGACGACCTCACGACGAGCAAGGAACAGCTCGCTCGCGGCGGAGACCGGGCAGCCGTGGCCGACGCGCAGAAGCGTCTCGACCAACTCGCCATCCTCAACGGAACGGTGCAGGTCAAGGGCCCCGGCATCATCATCGAGGTCGATTCCGCCGGCGGCGACGTCACAGCGGCCAACATCCTCGACGCCGTCCAGGAGCTACGCGACGCCGGCGCCGAGTCCATCGATGTCGGTGGCAACCGCATCGTCGCGTCGTCCTGGTTCACCGACGTGGACGGCCGCCCGAGCGTCGAAGGCCGAAGCCTGCCGGAGAAGTTCACGATCAGCGCCATCGGCGATCCGCACACCATGAGCACCGCGATGGCCATTCCGGGCGGTGTGACCGATACGCTGACACAAGCAGGCGCTCGCGTTAAGGTCTCCGAGGAAACCTCGATGCAGATCACCTCGCTGCACCGAAGAGACTGACCAGACGCCTGCTCACCGACCGACTCGAGGAGAACCATGAGCGAGTTGCAGTACCCGGCCGACCTTCGTTACACCGAAGACCACGAGTGGGTCGCAGACAAGGGCGAGGGCGTCGTTCGCGTCGGCATCACGGCGTACGCCCAGGACGCCCTCGGCGACGTCGTGTACGTCAGCCTCCCGTCCGTCGGTGACTCCGTCACGGCGGGCGAATCCTGCGGCGAGGTCGAGTCGACGAAGTCCGTCAGCGACCTGTACTCGCCGCTCGACGGTGAGGTCGTCGCCGTCAACGACACGCTCGACGCCGAGCCCGGCACGGTCAACTCCGACCCGTACGGCTCCGGCTGGATGTTCGAGATCCGCCCCAGCGATGCCTCTGCGATCGACGGCCTCATGGACGCCGACGCCTACACCGGCTCGCTCGACTGACACGTCCTGTAAGTCTTCTCGTCACCCGGCGGTTCCTCGGTTCCGTCGGGTGACGGTAGTCTGACCACCACATCGAACGGCTCGCCCCGTGCGGACGAGCCGCTCACGACACGGCGCCGCAAGGCGCAGGGGATGGGGTACACCATGGCTGACGAGTACAACGGCTATTCCGGTGATGCCACGACGATCGGCGTGCCCGGCGAAGCTGGTTGGGAGCCGCGTGAGCTGTCGCACGAGGCACCCCGTGTGCTCTCGCCGGCCGACCAGGCGATGGTCGAGGCGCTGCGCCCGAACACCGCGCTGCTCATCGCGCTGAGCGGACCCAACTCCGGTGCGCGATTCCTGCTCGACGCAGACGAGGTCAGCGCTGGGCGTCACCCGAAGAGCGACATCTTCCTCGACGACATCACGGTCTCGCGCCGTCACGCCATCTTCGTTCGCTCCGGCAACGGCTACAGCGTGCAGGACATCGGATCGCTCAACGGCACCTACGTCGACCGCAAGCTCGTCGACAATCTGCCGCTAGTCACCGGCGCCGAGGTGATGATCGGCAAGTACCGACTCACGTACTACGCCGCCGCACACTCCGCACCCGAGCAGAGCTGAGGCGCTTCCGCTCCATGGCACAGCACGGCCTGACGATCAGCGCGGTTCTCAAGACCCTGCGCGAGGAGTTCCCCGACCTGTCGGTCTCGAAGGTTCGTTTCCTCGACGCCCAAGGTCTGGTCTCCCCGAAACGCTCCGACTCCGGGTATCGCCGCTACAGCGACGAGGACGTCGAGCGTCTGCGCTTCGTCCTGCGGGCCCAGCGCGATCGCTTCTGGCCCCTTAAGGTCATCCGTGAGGCGCTCGACGCCTACGACCGTGGCCTCACCCCGCAGGACGCCGACTTCGTCAGCGCCGTTCCCAGCGTTCCGACGCCGACGGCCGACCCCGACGTGCCTGATGTCGAGACGCTCGCCGCGGATGCGAACGAGACACTCTCGCTCACCCGCGAAGAACTTGCTCGTGGGGCCGGCGGCACGGACGCCCTCATCGCCGAGCTCGAAACGTTCGGTCTCGTGCGCCCCGGCGCGGACGGGCACTTCGACGGTGAGGCTCTCGCCGTGGCGACGGCTGCGGCCGCACTCGCCGAGTTCGGTGTTCAGGGCCGTCATCTGCGTCCTTTCCGCCTGGCGGCAGACCGCGAGATCGGTCTTGTCGAGCAGGTTCCACTGCGTGACGAGTCGCAGCGCGCCGTCATCGCTCAGCGCTGCCTCGCGTTGCACGTGGCCCTCGTGAAGGCCGGCCTGCGTCACTGACGTTGCAGGTGTCGCCGGTCGGTGGCACCCGAGGTGTTCCGCAGGTCGCTCCCGGTCGCGGCTGCGCGGTAGCGTGGACATGTGAAGCGCGCCGAAGTTTCCGGCATCCGAGTCGAGTTGCCGACGACCAGCCCCGTCCTCCTTCTGCGTATCGAAGGTGGAGTGACGCACGTACCCATCTGGATCGGCTCGCCCGAGGCCTCGATGATCGCGTTGTTCGCCGAAGGTGTTGATTCCCCGCGGCCCCTCACGCACGATCTCGTCCTCGACGTTGCGGGCGCGGCGGGCCGTTCGCTGGAACGTGTCGAGATCACGGCGCTACGCGACGACGTCTACGAGGCGAGCCTCGTGTTCGACGACGGTGGGCGCGTCGATTCCCGCGCCAGCGACGCCGTCGCTCTCGCGATGCGCGCTTCTGTGGACATCCTCGTCGCGGACGCCATCGTGGACGAAGTGGGCGTTCAGGTCGCCGACGAGCAGGAGGAAGAGGTCGAGAAGTTCCGCGAATTCCTTGACCACGTCAGCGCAGAGGACTTCGAAGAACCCGAAGAGTGAAGTGTTGGTTGACCCCCCGAATGATTCGATAGAACTAAGCGTTAAGTGAACCTTTAGTGTTTGTGATCGAGTCGTGATCCGCGCAATTTCGGGAAATTTATTCGGCGTGTCGTGCGCGCTGTCATTGATCGGACCCTGAATCGGCTCTACCTTTGAGGAGTCAAGAGGGCGCGGGTCAACGTGCTCACGCCTTGTTTCTTCCAGGAGGTCGCCGTGGTTTCCACCGGCAAAGCGCCCGAGTCTCACTCCGAGGCTCCCGCGCCGATCGACGCCGATGTCACGCGCGAGGTCGAGATCGACGACGCGATGCTCGGCTACCGCGGCCCGGCTGCCTGCCGCGCTGCCGGTGTGACATACCGCCAGCTCGACTACTGGGCCCGCACCGGCCTGCTCGAACCGTCGGTGCGCAACGTCAGCGGTTCCGGCCACCAGCGCCTGTACTCCTTCCGCGACGTCCTCGTCCTCAAGGTCATCAAGCGCCTGCTCGACGCCGGTGTCTCGCTCCAGCAGATCCGCGTCGCGGTGGCAGCACTGCGCGACCACGGCGTCAAGGAGCTCGCGGGCATCACGCTCATGTCCGACGGGGCGTCGGTCTACGAGTGCACGAGCGACGACCAGGTCATCGACCTTCTGCGCGGCGGCCAGGGCGTGTTCGGTATCGCACTCGGAAGCGTCTGGGCCGAGGTCGAAGGCACCCTTGCCGAACTCCCCGGTGAGCGTCCCGACGCCACCGAGATCGCCGTGCACCCGGGCGACGAACTGCGCAAGCGCCGCGCCGCGAAGCGCGCCGGCTGAACCGCTTCCACCAGCCTTCTCGTACCCGACACCGCAACGGCGGTGTCGGGTACTGTTGTGCTCGCTGTCGAATCCGGTGGGAGAGACTCCGGCCGCGAGCCGGGGCGCCGAAGGGGCAAGCCTCCCCGCAACCTCTCAGGCGAAGTGGACCATCGGGTGAAGCAACTCTGAAGCGCCGTCGTGCGTGACAGAGGGGGAGCAGCCGACCAGACCGTCGGCCGTCGCCCACCGACACGCGTCAGGGAGTCACCCATGACAAGCGATTCGTTCGCCCCCTTCGTCGCCCGCCACATCGGCCCGGGCGACTCCGACCTCGAGCACATGCTCTCCACGATCGGCGCGAGCGACGTCGCCGACCTCGTGGCCCGCGCCGTTCCTCAGGCCATCGCCCAGAAGGAGCCGCTCGCCCTCGAGGCCGCCGGTTCAGAGGCCGAGGTGCTCGCCGAGTTGCGTGAGAAGGCTTCCCGCAACCGCGTCCTGACGTCGATGATCGGCCTCGGCTACTACGGCACGCACACGCCGGGCGTCATTCGCCGCAACATTCTCGAGAACCCGGCCTGGTACACGGCCTACACGCCCTACCAGCCGGAGATCTCCCAGGGTCGCCTCGAGGCGCTGCTCAACTTCCAGACCGTCGTCACCGACCTCACGGGTCTCACGACGGCCGGTTCGTCGCTGCTCGACGAGGCCACCGCCGTCGCCGAGGCCATGACGCTCATGCGCCGTGCGAGCAAGTCGGCCAAGGACGCCGTGCTCGTCGTCGACGAGCAGGTCATGCCGCAGAGCATCGCCGTGACGCAGACGCGTGCCACGCCGCTCGGCATCGAGGTCGTCGTCGCCGACCTGCGCGACGTCAAGGACGCGGACGCGCTCGTCGAAGCTGCGGGTGGCAAGTCCGTCTTCGGTGTCATCGTGCAGTACCCGAGCGCCGACGGTCAGATCGTCGACTGGAAGGCGCTCACCGAGGCCGCCCACGAGCACGGTGCGCTCGTCACGGCTGCCGCTGACCTGCTCGCCCTGACGCTCATCGCGTCGCCCGGCTCGTGGGGTGCGGACGTCGCAGTGGGTACCTCGCAGCGTTTCGGTGTTCCGATGGGCTTCGGCGGCCCGCACGCCGGTTACATGTCGGTGCGCGCCGGTCTCGAGCGCAACATGCCGGGGCGCCTCGTCGGTGTCTCGCTCGACGCCGACGGCCACCAGGCCTACCGCCTCGCGTTGCAGACGCGTGAGCAGCACATCCGCCGTGAGAAGGCGACGTCGAACATCTGCACCGCGCAGGTGCTGCTCGCCGTCATGGCGTCGATGTACGCCGTCTATCACGGCCCGCAGGGGCTCGCGAAGATCGCCGAGGACGTTCACGCGAAGGCGCGTCTCGTCGCCGCTGCGCTGCCGAAGGCCGGCCTGGAGGTCGTCCACGACACCTTCTTCGACACGCTCGCCGTCCGCAGCGAGGGACGCGCGCAGGCGCTCGTCGACTCCGCGCTCGAGCACGACGTCAACGTCTGGAAGGCCGACGAGGACACCGTCCTGATCAGCCTCGACGAGACGACGACGCAGGGCGAGATCGACGCTCTCGGCGCCGCGTGGGGCTTCCGCACCCGCGAGGCGGGCGAGGCGTCGGCTCTGCCGAAGGCGCTCGTGCGTGAGGACGAGTACCTCACCCACCCCGTCTTCAACAGCCACCACAGCGAGACGGCCATGCTGCGTTACCTGCGTCGTCTGGCCGATCGCGACTACGCGCTCGACCGCGGCATGATTCCGCTCGGCTCGTGCACGATGAAGCTCAACGCCACGACGGAGATGGAATCCATCACGTGGCCCGAGTTCGCAAACCTCCACCCGTTCGCTCCGGCCAACCAGAACGAGGGCATCCGCGAGCTCATCACCGACCTCGAGCAGTGGCTGTGCGACATCACCGGCTACGACGACATCTCGCTGCAGCCGAACGCCGGCTCCCAGGGTGAGCTCGCCGGCCTTCTCGCCATCCACGCCTACCACCAGGCCAACGGCGAGGGGCACCGCAACATCTGCCTCATCCCCGCCTCGGCGCACGGCACCAACGCGGCGTCCGCCGTCATGGCCGGCCTCAAGGTGGTCGTCGTCAAGACGGCGGCCTCGGGTGAGGTCGACCTCGAGGACTTCAAGGGCGAGCTCAAGGAGCACGGCGAGAACCTCGCCGCGATCATGGTGACCTACCCCTCGACGCACGGGGTCTTCGAGGACACGATCAGCGAGATCTGCTCGCTCGTGCACGAGGCGGGCGGCCAGGTCTACGTCGACGGCGCCAACCTCAACGCGATGGTCGGCCTCGCCCAGCCGGGGCAGTTCGGTGGCGACGTCTCGCACCTCAACCTGCACAAGACGTTCTGCATCCCGCACGGGGGCGGTGGCCCCGGCGTCGGCCCGGTCGCGGTGCGCGAGCACCTCGCTCCGCACCTGCCGAACCACCCGCTGTTCGCGGAGGCTGGCCCGGCGACGGGCGTCGGTCCGATCTCAGCGGCGCCGTTCGGTTCGGCGAGCATCCTGCCGATCTCGTGGGCATACGTTCGCCTCATGGGTGGCGCGGGTCTGACGCGCGCGACGCAGTTCGCCGTCGTCAACGCCAACTACGTCGCCGCACGTCTGCGTGAGGCCTACCCGGTGCTCTACGCGGGCACCGACGGTCTCGTCGCGCACGAGTGCATTCTCGACCTGCGCGCCCTGACGAAGGAATCCGGCGTCACGGTCGACGACGTCGCGAAGCGCCTCATCGACTACGGCTTCCACGCCCCGACGATGAGCTTCCCCGTCGCGGGCACACTCATGGTCGAGCCGACGGAGTCGGAGTCGCTCGAGGAACTCGACCGCTTCGTCGAGGCGATGCTCGCCATCCGCGCCGAGATCCAGGACGTCATCGACGGCAAGGTCGCGGCCGAGGACTCGGCCCTGCGTCACGCACCGCACACCGCGCTGTCCCTGACGAGCGAATGGGACCACCCCTACGAACGTCGCGAGGCCGTCTACCCGGGCAGCACCGACCCGCGCGCTAAGTACTGGGCGCCGGTTCGTCGTATCGACGGTGCGTACGGTGACCGTAACCTCGTGTGCTCGTGCCCGCCGCCCGAGGCGTTCGAGGACTGATCCTCACCGTGTGACGGAGAACGAACGAAGCCCCATTGCCGAGAAGGCGATGGGGCTTCGTTCATGCTCCGGGGCCGAGGTTCGACCGGCACCGGGGCATCAGGAGCGGTAGTCCTCAAGGAAGTCCCCGATACGTCCGATGGCCTCTTCGAGCATGTCGACGTCGGGCAGCGTGACGAGCCGGAAGTGGTCTGGCTTGACCCAGTTGAACCCGGTTCCGTGCGTCACGAGGATCTTCTTCGCGCGCAACAGGTCGATGACGAAGTCCTGGTCGTTCTCGATGGGGTAGACCTCTGGGTCGAGCTTCGGGAACGTGTAGAGCGAGCCCATCGGTTTGACGCAGCTGACACCCGGGATGTCGTTGAGCATGCGCCACGCCAGCATCGACTGCTCGTAGAAGCGACCTTCCGGACCGATGAGCTCCTGAATCGACTGGTAGCCGCCGAGGGCAGTCTGGATGGCGTGCTGGGCAGGGACGTTGGCGCACATGCGCATGTTGGCGAGGAGGGTGAGCCCCTCGAGGAAATCGGCCGCGAGGTGCTTTGGGCCGGAGATCATGACCCAGCCGGCACGGTAACCGCACACCCGGTAGGCCTTGGACAGGCCGCTGAAGGTCAGGCACAGCACGTCGTCACCTGCGTAGGTGGCGGCGTGGTGGTGCACCGCGTCCTCGAAGAGGATCTTCTCGTAGATCTCGTCGGCCATGACGACGAGGTTGTGGCGGCGTGCGATGTCGACGAGGCCCTTGACGACGTCCTCGGAGTACACGGCGCCCGTGGGGTTGTTCGGGTTGATGATGACGATGGCGTGCGTGTTCTCGGTGATCTTGCTCTCGATGTCCGCAAGGTCCGGGTTCCACCCGTTCTCCTCGTCGCACAGGTAGTGCACGGCCTTGCCGCCGGTGAGCGTCACGGCACCCGTCCACAGGGGATAGTCGGGGGCAGGAACGAGGATCTCGTTACCGTCGTCGACGAAGGCCTGCAGCACCATGCTGATGAGCTCCGAGACGCCGTTGCCGATGAAGACGTCATCGACGAGCGTCTCGCGCAGGCCGCGGCTCTGGTAGTACTGCGCGACGGCGGTGCGCGCCGAGTAGATGCCGCGGCTGTCGCTGTAGCCCTGCGCGTGGTGCAGGTGGTGCTTCATGTCGGCCAGGATTGCCTCAGGTGCCTCGAAGCCGAACGGGGCGGTGTTGCCGATGTTCAGCTTGAGGATCTTGTGGCCCTCGGCCTCGAGGCGCTGGGCCTCTTCGAGGATCGGGCCGCGCACGTCGTAACGCACGTTCTGAAGCTTCTTGGACTGACGGATCGCACGCATGCGCCCAGCGTTTCACAGGGCGGCGCTCAGACCGCGCCTGACACGGCGAATCCGGACACGATCGGGTGAACCGTGGAACCCTCGGAGGTCTTGCGAACTTCGATCTGAGAGGGGATTCGGGCGCGCAGTTCGGTGACGTGGCTGACGACGCCGACGAGACGCCCACCTTCGCGCAGCCCGTCCAGTACCTCCATCACCTGCTCGAGCGTGTCCTGGTCGAGCGAGCCGAACCCTTCGTCGACGAAGAGGGTGTGCAGTTCCATGCCGCCGGAGTCGGCACGCACGGCGTCACCGAGCCCGAGCGCGAGGGCGAGGGAGGCCATGAAGGCCTCGCCGCCGGAGAGCGTGGCGGTGTCGCGGCTGCGGCCGGTCCAGGCATCGACAACGACCAGACCGAGTCCGCTGCGGGCGGTGCCCTTGGCCCGCTCGTCGGTGTACTTCAGCTGGTAGCGCCCGTCGGTCATGTGGTGCAGGCGCTCGTTCGCCATCGCCGTGACGGTCTCGAGATGGGCGGCGAGCACGTAGCTCGTGAGCCTCATGCGGTGAGTGTTCTCGCCGATACCGGAGAACGTGCTCGCGAGGTCGCTCATCTCCCGGGCTGCCTGAGCGACAGGGAGGTGCTCGCGCACGGCGTCGGCGATGCGGTCACGCATCGAGTCGAGGATCTCGTAGGCCCGCGCCCATCGGGACGCCTCGGTGGAGGATTCGTTCGCGCGGCGTGCGTAGATGTCGGCCCTCCGCCGCAGCCGCGCGGGATCGGGAGCGGGGGAGTGCGCCGCAGACACCACGGTGTCGTCGGCCAAGGTGGCGCCCGCGGCAGCGCGGACCTCGATGGCGTGTTGCCACGTGGCGCGCAGACTCGTCAGCTCGTCCTCGTCGAGGGCGACGGCGGAGGCCGCCTCGACGTCGTCGTAACCCTTGGCGACGAGTTCGTCGGACAGTTCGGCGTGGGCGCTCTCGCTCTGCGTGGCTGCGGTACGGAAGGTCGCGTCCGCGCGGGCGAAGGCGTCACGCGCGCGGTCGATCGCAGTCAGCTGTCGACGCGCGTCGTCGACCGACCGAGCGAGCTGCTGGACGCGGGTGCGCACGGCCTCCTCGTGCTCCTCGTCCGCGAGGTTCTGCGCAGCGTCATCGTCGCCGGTGGCCGTGGCAACCACGCTCGTGCCGTCGGTGGCACCTTCGGGCAGCGTGGTGCCGCGCAGCACGGGGGAGTTGTTGGAGTCGGTGTAGTCCGAAACGAACTGCAGGGTGGACGACTCGGCTTCCGCGAGGTGCTGGAGGGCAGCCGCCAGTGCTTCTTTCGCGCCATCGCGGCGTGCAACGGCGGCGGCAGCGTCCTTCTCCGCGGTTGCTATGCCTCGGTGGGCTCGCGTCTGCGCCGATCGGGCCTTCTCCAGCGTCGCGGCCGCTTCTTCCCGACGCTGGGCCCGATCGTTCAGGTCGCGCTCGGTCTGACGCAGCGCGCTGTCGTCATCGACGAGGTCGGCGGCAACGAGGGCTTCGGCTGGGTCATCGCTCCCCGCAGGGGATGTCTCCCCGTCCGGCACAGCGGCCACGACGTCGTCGAGGCGGGCTTGCAGGTGCGCGAGGTGGCTCGCCCAGGCCTGCTCGGCGCCGGCGAGTGTGGCTTCGGCACGGCGACGCTTCTCGTCAGCATCCCGGGCAGCCCGTTCCGCCGCCTCGATCGCCTGCGGGCCGGGTGCCTGCGGTGACGCAGTCGCAGGGTTCGGGTGTTCGCACGAGCCACACACGGGGCACGGGTTGCCGGGCGTGAGATCGGTGGCGATCTCGGCGGAGATACCGGCCAGCCGCGCCAGACGCAGGGCCACCGCGTCGTGCTCACGTTCGGTGAAGGTGGCCACTGCTGCGTCGCGCGCTTCGGTTGCTGTGGTCACGGCCCTGCTGTGTGCAGGGACTTCCTGAAGAATCCGACGCGCAGCGTGAACGGCGTTGAGGGCGCCTCGCACGTCAGGCAGCGAGCTGAGCGTCTCCTCCGCGACGACGACAGCTTCGTCGGCACGTTCGCCCTCCTCCTTCGCCGTCCCCACCGTCTCCCTCGTGGCGACGGCCTTCTGCTCGGCCGCTGACGCATGGCGCCGAGCGGCGGCGACGTCGTCGAGGGCGCGCAGGGCTCGCGGCAGGTGCAACTGCAGCGCCTGAAGCGCTTGTGACCGAGCCTTCAGCGCCTCGGCCGGGAGAACGGCGTCGGCATCGTGACGTTCGCCAGGCGCCTCGAGCCCGGTGATCTCCGCGAGTGCTCCGGCGGTCTCGATGCGCCGGGCACGTGCCTGCTCGAGTTGTTTGTCGGCGCGTCCACTGCGTTGCGCGAGGCGAAGCACGCCCGCCACGTGATCGGCGGCGTCCGCGTCATTCTTCATCTGGGTGACGGTTTCGGCGGGCCAGGAGTCGAGGTCGGTGCGCGCCCGCTCGTGGGCCTCACGCAGGGCCAGCAACGCGCCGGCGCGTTCGACGGCGCGTTCGGCCTGATTGGCTGCGGCCGCGGCCTCGGCCGCCCGCGTGCCCGCGTCGTCACGGCGCCCGCGCAGGGCGGCGAGGAGGGTCCGCAACACCTCGGGAAGGTCGGCAACGTTCTCGTCGGACCAGACGGCCGGTGGCAACTCGTCGTCGTCAAGACGCGTGAGCGTGTCGGTGACGACCGTCATGTGACCCCGGATGTGTTCGAGCGAGGCCTCACTCGCACGGAGGCGTTCGTTCTTCGTCTCAGCGAACCATCGCTCCACGGCGTCGAAGCGGGCGACGTCGAAGAGCCGCTCGAGCAGGGCCCGGCGGTCTTCGGGCTTGGCGCGCAGGAACTGGGCGAACTCGCCCTGGGGGAGCAGGACGACCTGGGCGAACTGCTCGAGACCCATGCCCAGCGTGTCGGTGACCATGTCGGCCGCCTCGTCGATACGGGACGAGACAAGGTGCCATTGGCCCTCCCGCCACTGCTCGAGCCTCACCGATGCGGGGCGCGTGGTGGTTCCCGAACCGCGGCGCTTCGGTGCGTCCCACGCGGGTGCCCGGCGTACGCGCCAGCGCTCGGGGCCGACGCTGAACTCGAGTTCGACCCAGGGCGCCGTCTCTGGCGCGGCGTGGTGGCTCCGCAGAGCGTTGCGCAGGCTGCGTCGACTGCCCGGAACGTCGCCGAACAGCGCGAACGCGACGGCATCGAGGAGCGAGCTCTTGCCCGAGCCGGTGGGGCCGTTGACGAGCAGGATGCCCTGGTCGAGTTCATCGAAGTCGACGTCCACACGGTCAGGGAAGGGCCCGAACGCCTCCAGGCGCAGGGTGTGAAGTCTCATCGCAGATCCTCGAGGGAGAACATCGAGCCGTCGTCTGCCATCGGTTCGTCACCGCGTCGCAGAGCCGCGCTGACGGCCTTGCCGATAGCGGTGCGCTCGGTGGCGTTGGGGCCGCGCCCGCCACGTACGTGGGCGAGGAAGTCGCAGCACAGCTCCACGTCGTCACGGCCCTTGAGTCGCTCGGCGTAGGTGATCGGCTGGGCCTCGGTGCGAGGCGTGTCGAAGATCAGGCGCAGGGTGTGGGGGAAACGCGCTCGCACGCGCTCCATGGCCGCCGCAGGCCGGATCTCGTCGGTGAGCGTGACCTGGCACCAGGCCGATTCGGCGTGTTCGAGCTTGGGATCGGCGAGCAGGTTGTCGAGTTCGCCGCGCAGGATGGCGAGCGAACGGTGGATCGGTGCCTCGATGAACTCGGCGGAGACCCTGCCGCGGGCGACGTCGACGAGCCACGTGCCCTTGGTGTGGGCCGCTTCGCTGAACGACATGGCGACCGGACTGCCGCTGTAGCGCACCGACTCGCTGAGGGTTTGCGCGCCGTGGAGGTGCCCGAGTGCCGCGTAGTCGAAGGCGTCGACGACGGAGCGGGGCGCGACGCCGAGACCGCCGACGCAGATGTCGCGTTCGGACTCACTCGTCGTGGCGCCTGCGAAGAAGGCGTGTGCCATGCCGACGACCGGCAGCCCGTCGTCAGGTAGCGCGGTGCGACCGCGCGTCACCGCCTCGGTGAGCACGGCCCGGTGCGTCGACTCTGTGTCGAACCTCCCCGCCGCAACGGACGGCTCGAGGTAGGGAAGCGCCACAACATGTCCTGCCGTGTCCTGGCTGCCCAACCGCGGTATCGCGATGGGGCGCGCGATGCCTTCGTAGGCGGCGCGGATGTGGAGCCCGGAGTGCTCCATGACGCGGGATCCGAACCCGAGGCGCGTGGCCGAGTCGTGGTTGCCGGAGGTCACGACGACGCGGCTCCCGGTGTCGAGCAGTCGCACGAGGGCGTCGTCGAGCAGTTCGACGGTGCGCGGGTTCGGCAGTGCCCGGTCGTAGATGTCACCGGAAACGACGACGGCGTCGACCTTCTCCGCGCGGGTCAGTTCGACGAGGTGGTCGAGGTAGCGCGCGTGCGCATCGCCGAGGCCTTCACCGTGGAAGGACCGGCCGAGATGCCAGTCGGAGGTGTGGAGGATGCGCATGGCTCACACCCTAGGAGCGACCACCGACAACCCGATCCCGCAGGTCATGCCGACGGCAGGTGCGTCGTGTTCCAGCTGAGGATCCCGGGCACGTCGTGGTGGTGATCGAGGGCGCATACCGCGCCGGCGTCGAGCATGAGCTGGGCGGCGAAGCGGGGCTCCTGCCGAAGGTAGACGGCTGCGAGGATGCGCAGGAGGTGGCCGTGGGCCACGAGGATGACATCGCCCCTCTCCAGCAACGGCATGACGCGGTTCAGGACGTGCGAGGCGCGGGCCGCGACGTCCTCGACCGTCTCACCCGGGGTCTCACCCGGCACGACGCCGTGGCTGAAGATCTCCCAGTCGTAGCCGACCTCGTCACGGATCTGCGGCGTGGACTTGCCTTCGTAGCCGCCGTAATCCCACTCGCGCAGGTCCTCGTCGATCTCGAGGTTCTTCAGGCCGATGAGTTCGGCGGTGCGCAGCGCCCGGGTCAGCGGTGAGACGAACTCGGCGACGAAGTGACGACCGGCGAGCGCCTGCCCCGCCGCGCGTGCAACGGCTTCGCCGGCCGGAAGCAGTGGGAGGTCGGTGGTGCCGGTGTGACGCCCGTCGCGCGACCATTCGGTTTCGCCGTGACGGACGAGGACGAGCTGGCCCTTGCCGGGCGGGGGACCTTGAGGAGCGGTGACGAGGGGCACCCGAAGAGCCTAGTGGCACCATGGCCCCATGACTTCTACCGATGCCCACCGCAGTGTTTCCCTCACCCGTACGAGCGCCGGTCGCTTCACCGCGACGAACGCGCGCGGCGGCACGCTCGACTTCGGTTCGGGCGAGGACGAGCAGTTCACGCCCGTCGAGCTCCTGCTCACGGCCATCGCCGGGTGCAGCGCGATCGACGTCGACATCTTCACCTCGCGCCGCAGCGAGCCCGAGCAGTTCGACGTCGTCGCCGAGGGCGACAAGCTGCGTGACGAGCAAGGCAACCACATGGGCCCGATCGACGTCACCTTCACCGTGCGCTTCCCGGAGGGTGAAGCGGGCGACGCTGCTCGCAAGGTGTACCCGGAGACGGTGGAGCTCTCGCACGAACGCCTGTGCACCGTGAGCCGTACGGTGCTCCTTCCGACCGAGGTTCGGATGCACGTCGAATCCTGACGACGAACGGGTGCGCCCAAACCCCCGACACACGGAGCCGCTGTGGTCAGATGGAGCGACCGTTGAGTGAGAAGGGGGCGACGTTTCGTGGATCCCATCCGGCTGACGTACGACGTCCCGGTGACGCAGTCGCTCGCCTTTGCTCTCTTCGTCGACGAGTTCTCCCGATGGTGGCCGCGTGAGTTCAGCCGTGACCCCCTGGCGTTCGAAAGCGCCTCACTGGGCGGTGTCGCAGGCGCCGATGTCACGTGGACGTCGTCCGATGGCGGGGTGGACGTGTGGGGACGAATCGAGGTGCTCCAACCCGGCGAGCAGGTCACGTGGTGGTGCTGGTGGCAGGGCGAACAGGATGCGCCGAGCCACGTGTCCGTGCGCTTCTCGGAGAACGACTGGGGGAGTCGGGTGCACTTCGAGCACGACGGATGGCGCGAGGCGAACGCGGCGTTCCGCGCGGCGTACGAGCAGTGGCCCCTGATCATGGCGGCGTACGTTCTGCACACCCGACGGCGGGGTTTCGACCAGGATCCACGCATCGACGGGGAGCAGCAGCGCGGCGTAGCGTGAGGCATGGCAACTTTCCTCGACATCCACCCCGAGAACCCGCAGCCGCGTCTCATCGCGCAGGTCGTGGACGCGTTGCGTGACGGCGCGCTCATCGCCTACCCGACGTCGTCGGGTTACGCGCTCGGTGCCACGCTCGGCAATGCCGAAGCGAAGGAGCGGATAATTCGGATCCGCAAGCTCGACGCGAAGCACGACTTCACTCTCGTGTGCCGTGACTTCGCGGAGATGGGGCAGCTCGTGCAGTTGAGCAACGCAGCGTTCCGCGCGGTGAAGGCGGCAACGCCCGGGCCGTACACGTTCATCCTGCCGGCGACGGGCGAGGTGCCGCGCAAGCTTGTCCACCCCAAGAAGAAGACCGTCGGCGTGCGTCTCGACACTCACCCGGTGGCGCGTGCCATCGTCGAGGCGTTGGGGGAGCCGTTGCTGTCGACGTCGCTCATCCTGCCCGATCAGGAAGAGCCGTTCACGTACGGCTGGGCGGTGAAGGAGGAACTCGATCACCTCGTCGACATCGTCATCGACGCGGAGTCGGTGGAGCCTCGTCCGACGACGGTGGTCGACTTCACCGAGGGTTACCCGGAGGTCGTTCGTGTGGGTTCCGGTGACACGGAGCGCTTCGAGGCATGAGCGAGCGTTTCCTCGTCATTGCCGCTGCCCGCAGCGAGACGCGCTATCTGCCCGACGATGTCGAGGTCGTCATCACCGGGCTCGGGAAGACGGCGGCGGCGATCGCCACGACGCGTGCTCTCGCGGAGCGCGGGGAAGCCGGTCGCGAGGGGCTCACCGTGGTCAACCTCGGCAGCTGCGGGGCGCTCCGGCCCGGTCTTCGCGGCGCCTTCGAGCCGGGCGTCGTGCTGAATCACGACATGAGTGCAGACGCCATCCGTGCGCTCGGCTACGACCCACGTGAGCGACTGACGACGGGTTTCGGCGACCCCAAGCTCGTCCTGGCCACCGGTGACCTGTTCGTCAGCGACCCTGCGGTGCGTGACGTGCTCGCCGAGCGCGCGTCGCTCGTCGACATGGAGGGGTACGCGGTCGTCATGGCGTGCCAGACCTTTGGGGTGCCGGTGCGCGTGGTCAAGCACGTCTCCGACGACGCCGACGAGTCGGCGCTCGACTGGGCGACGGCCGTCGACACCTCGGCCCGCGACCTCGCGCAGTGGTGGACGGCGAACCTCGCCTGAGGCTCGCCGTCTCTGTCAGCCGATGAAGTTGTAGTGCCAGAACTCGGCGTTCGGGCGGCCCTGGTCGAGCCACCACGAGCGGTCGAAGCCGAAACCTGCGCCGTTCGCGGTCAGCCACTTGTCAGCAGATGTACCGAAGGTGAAGGGCGATCCGGCACCGCTTCGGATGTCGACGGCCAGCCCCATGCCGTGGTTCGACGTACCCGGATAGGCAGCGCGAGGCGCGCCGTACTGGGCGTACCAGTGCTTCTGCCAGTACAGCGAGCGGTAGCCCTCTTCGACGGTGATGTGGTAGCCGAAGACCTTCGCGAACGCCGTGTCCATCCGGATGAACTGCATGGCCGCAACGCGCTCGAGGGACGATGCGGCGGCCGACGGTGCTCGTAGGTAGGCGGGCAACGCGCGGAGCCTTCCGCTCGGCACGCGGCCGTTGAAGGCACGGACGACCGGTGTGGTGGCGAGCAGCGCGGTCGTGATGTAGCGGCCGTCGTCCAGCCTCACCCAGTCGCTCGAGACGAGCTTGCCGGTGACCTTCGTGCGGGGCGCGATCGATGTTCTGCGCGCGGCGGAGAAGGACGCGGACGCGCGGGTGCTGACATAGAAGTCGCGGCTGATGACGTAACGCGTGAGGCGGGAGCCAACCGGGGGGAGCGAGAACGGGTCGGGTGAGGGGTAGGCGAAGGTCTGGGTGGCCGGGTTCGTCGTGGTCAGCCCCGAACCGGAGACGTACGTACCCGCCATTTTGCCGGTGGTGATCTTGAACCACGTCGTGTTGACGAAGTAGCCGGTGACCGGCACCGCCTCACCGAGACGGCCCACGGCGTTCTTGACCTGCATCGCCGGGTAGGCGTCGGTGTACGGCGGCTTCACCCAGCGCGTCACCGTGGTGGTTGCCGTGGCCGATCCGGCGGAGACACCCGCCACGAGCGGCGCGGCGAGTGCGCCAGTGAGTAACGTTCGTCGCGTCGTGCCGTGGCCCGATCCTGGCGTGTGAGTGAAGGCGTCGTGCTCGCACATGCTGTTCCCCTGCCCCGTGGTTGATATGCCAGCACTACGACGTGAGCGCAGTCACATCGGTTCCGTCTCAGACGCCGCAGAGTTCGGCACTTGCCCGTAGCGCATCAGTCGTGGGGGAGAGGTAGGCGCCACCGAAGAGATCAAGGTGCACGAGGTAGCCGAAGAGCTGGTGCAGGGGGATCTCCTGACGCCAACCGCTGCGCAGCGGCCGCGCCGCCTCGTAGCCCGCGACAATCTCCTCGACGTGCGGAGCGCCGAACATCATGAGCATCGCGAGGTCCGCCAACGGGTGGTGGCCGCACGCTGCCGGGTCGATGAGTACCACGCCGTTCGGTGACCACATGACGTTGCCGCTCCACAGGTCGCCGTGCACCCGTGCCGGCGTGACGGCGGAACGGCCGAACTCGGCTGCGCCGTTCTCCAGTGCCCTGCAGAGATCGTCGAGGAGGCGAGTGTCCCGCCCGGGAAGGTCGACGCGCTCCGCCAGGGGGTGCAGGCGGGCACGTGAGTAGAAGGTGCCGAAGTCGTCGTACACGTCCGCGGGTAGCGAGATCGGCTGATCGAGCGGACCGAAATAGTAGTGACCCGCGCCCGGCGGAAGGGCGCCGAAGCCGGGGGCTCCGGCGGCGTGCGTCGCGGCAAGCGCCTTGCCGAAGGCGTGAGCCGCTTCGGCGTTTGGGGAGGCCGACTCGACATGAGCCAAGGTGAGCGAGCGCGAATCGACGTGGAGCACCTCGACGACGTCCGCTCCGCCACTCGCCGTTGCCTCACCGAGCCACCGCAACCCGGCGGCCTCCGTTTCGAAAAAGCCCTCAGGCGCCGAAGTGCGTTCCTTCACATGGGTTCTCGCGTCAGCCATGTTCGCGACTGTACGCTTCCCGGGTGTCGCAGATGACAGCCCGTCGCCGCGTCCACCGCGTCAACGCCGGTGGCATGACCGGACGCGCCGACGACCTCGTCGTCGAGGCGCCCCTCGAACTCCACCTCGGTGACACGACACTCGCCGTGCTCATGCGAACCCCGGGGCACGACACGGAACTTGCCGCCGGCTGGCTTCTCGTCGAATCCGGCGTCGAAGCTCCGGCCGACGTCACGCAGCTGCGCGGGTGCTGGAAGAACGACGTCGATGTCATCGAGATCGCGCTCGCGCCGCACACGACACCACCGCGCCCCCGATCCTTCGTCACCGGCGCGGCCTGCGGCGTCTGTAGTGCCGACCAATTGACGCTCGGCGCCGTCGGGCCGCGCTCGGCTCAGGTGCTCGACGTCGACGTCGCACGCGACCTGCCCGACACCCTCCGCGAACAGCAAAGGGCGTTCGAACGCACGGGAGGTCTCCACGCCGCCGGGCTCGCCACCTACGACGGGCGGATCGACGTCGTGCGCGAGGACGTCGGCCGTCATAACGCCGTCGACAAGGTGCTCGGCCGAGCCCTTATGGACGGGCTTCTCCCTGCGCGCGACCGTCTGCTCGTCGTGTCGGGACGTGTGTCCTTCGAGATCGTGCAGAAGGCCGTTGCCGCGGGCGTGAGCGGCATCGTCGCGGTGTCGGCGCCGTCGTCGATGGCCGTTGATCTCTGCGAGGAGTACGGGCTCGTGCTCGTCGGCATGATGCGCCGCGACCACTTCAACGTGTACGCCGGTGCCGATCGCGTGCGCGCCTGAAGCGCCCGACATGATGAAGGCCCCGCAGCGTCGACTGCGGGGCCTTCGTCACATCGCAGGGACCTACTTGGCGAGGGCCTCGAGCAGGTCGAAGCGCGTCAGGACGCCGACGGGACGGCCACCTTCGACGACTAGGAGAGCGTCCTCCTCCTGCAGTGCCTCACGGGCGGCCGAGAGCGGTTCGCCCCGGCCCACGAGGGGCAGACCTTCGCTGAGGTGATCGGCGACGGAGTCGGCCAACTGCGCCTTACCGGCGAAGAGCAGATCCATGAGCGTGCGCTCGCTGACGGCGCCGCGGACCTCGCCGAGCATGAGCGGCGGCTCGGCAGCCACGACGGGCAGCTGGCTCACGCCGTACTCGCGCATGATGTCGATCGCGTCGCGGATCGTCTCGGTGGGGTGCGTGTGCACAAGGTCGGGGAGGTCGCCCGACTTCTGGCGCAGCACCTCGCCCACGGTCTTATCGTCGCCGCCGGTGACGAAGCCGTACGAGTTCATCCACTCGTCGCTGAAGATCTTCGACATGTAACCGCGGCCCGAGTCGGGCAGCAGGACGACGACGACGGCGTCGGCCGGCAGGTCCTTCGCCACACGCAGAGCACCGACGACGGCCATGCCGCTCGAGCCACCGACGAGAAGACCTTCCTTCTCGGCGAGAGCTCGCGTCATCGTGAAGGCGTCCTGGTCGTTGATGGCGATGACGTCGTCGGGAACCGACGGGTCGTACGCGCCCGGCCACATGTCCTCGCCGACACCTTCGACGAGGTACGGGCGTCCGCTGCCGCCCGAGTAAATCGATCCCTCGGGGTCGGCACCGATGATGCGGACGCGCCCACCTTCGCTCTCCGGACGGTCGGCGCTGATCTCCTTGAGGTAGCGACCCGTGCCGGTGATCGTGCCGCCGGTACCCGCGCCGGCGACGAAGTGCGTCACCTTGCCCTCGGTGTCACGCCAGATCTCCGGGCCCGTGCTCTCGTAGTGCGACTGCGGGCCGAACTCGTTGAAGAACTGGTTCGGCTTCCACGCGCCCGGCGTCTCCTCGACGATGCGGTCGGAGACCGAGTAGTACGAATCCGGGTGATCGGGAGCCACCGACGTGGGCGTCACGACCACCTCGGCGCCGTACGCACGCAGAACGTCCATCTTGTCCTTGGCCACCTTGTCGGGGCAGACGAAGATGCAGCGGTAGCCCTTGCGCTGAGCGACGAGCGCGAGGCCGACACCGGTGTTGCCGGACGTCGGCTCGACGATGGTGCCACCGGGCTTGAGCTCGCCCGAGGCCTCTGCGGCCTCGATCATCTTGAGGGCGATGCGGTCCTTGACCGAGCCTCCGGGGTTGAAGTACTCGACCTTCGCGAGGACGGTGCATTCGACGCCCGCCTCACGTGCTACCGGGCCGAGCTTGACGAGCGGGGTGTTGCCCACAAGGTCGGCGACGTTCTCTGCGAATTTCATGAGGCCATCGTTTCACGCCGTGGACACGCCTGGCGTGCGTGCCGACAGGATCACAGGGAAGCAGGAATCACGCCGCGCTCGTCCAGAGCGGCACCTCCGCCAGCTTGTCGGGTGCCGCTACCATGACCGGCCACCGCAGGTACCCCTCCAGGGCAGCGGTGAGGGCGTCCGCCCACGATTCCTCGAACGGGGAGGCTCCGCTCGTTCCGCCGCGTTCGAGCAGGACGAGCGCTCCGGTGATGTCCGGCGACTCCTCAGCGATCGAACTGACGACGAGCGCGAGGTTGGCGACGGCGTCCGCGTCGGGACGTAGGGCGAGGCCGTCGATCTGGGTGAGTGCCTTGTGGACGCGGCCGTTCTCGTCGTGGAAGGCGAGCCAGAGGCTGCGCCCCTGTGGCCGGCTGGCACCGAGCACGTTCCGCCAGAACGCCGTGAGCGTCGATCGGGAGGTGATGGGGGCGTGGGCTGGATTGATCGTCATGCCTTCAGCGTGCGCCAAAACGCACCGAGCGTGCCGGGGGCCGTCCACAGCCCCGAACGGCCGTCACACCTGTGTACGAAGGGCAGCGATTCAGCGCCCCCGACAGGGCGACGGCCGCCCGCCACCGAAGTGAGCGGACGGCCGTCGTCGAACGGAGCAAGGGGTCAGCGGTGTGCTGCTGCTGCCCGCTTCTCGGCCACGACCTTGTCGGCGTGTTGGCCACGCAGGACGCGGTGTTCCGGCGTGTTGCGCACGAAGAGGTAACCGATCCCGATGAGGACGAACCACAGGGGCGTCCACAGCAGCGCCGTGAGGGTGCTCTCCTGCGTCGTCAGGGTCCACAGGACGAAGACGAAGAACACCATCGTGGCCACACACATGCCGATGCCGCCGGGCATCTTGAAGGTGCTCTCCTTGTGCAGGTGAGGACGACGGCGGCGGTAGGTGATGTAGCTGAGCAGGATGATCGTCCAGACGAACATGAAGCAGATCGCCGACACGGTGGTGATCATGTCGAAGGCCTCGGCAACACCGCCACCGGCGTAGAGCAGCGGAATGCCGATGAGCAGGAACACACAGCTGAACAGGAGCGCCGCGACCGGAACCTTGTTGCGTGACAGGCTCGAGAACGCCCGGGGTGCGTCCCCCTGACGGCTGAGGCCGTAGATCATGCGCGACGTCGAGTAGATGCCCGAGTTGGCCGAGGACGCCGCCGAGGTGAGGACGACGAAGTTCACGACACCCGCGGCTGCCGCGAGACCGGCGAGCGCGAACATCTTGACGAAGGGCGACTCGCCCGCCTTGAACTCCGTCCAGGGACGAACCGACATCAGCACGAAGAGGGCGCCGATGTAGAACAGCAGCATGCGGATCGGCACCGAGTTCACCGCGCGGGGGAGGTTGCGGTGCGGGTCCTTCGTCTCGGCGGCTGCCGTGCCGACGAGCTCGACACCGACGAACGCGAACACGGCGATCTGGAAGCCGGCCGCGAAGCCCATGAAGCCCTTGGGGAAGAAGCCGCCGTGGTCCCACAGGTTCGAGAACGCGGCCTTGGAACCGCCGGAGGAGAAGCCGGTGAACACCATGTACAGGCCGATGATGATGAGCGCCACGATGGCGACGATCTTGATGAGGGCGAACCAGAACTCGAGCTCACCGAAGGACTTCACCGAGGGCAGGTTCAGCGCCAGGAGAAGGAAGATAAGCGCCAGGCCGGGAATCCACAGGGGGAGATCAGGCCACCAGAACGCGACGTAACTTGCGATGGCGACGACATCGGCGATCGCGGTGGCGATCCAGCAGAACCAGTACGTCCACCCCGTGAAGTACGCGGCCCACGGGCCGAGGATGTCACCGGCGAAGTCCGCGAACGACTTGTACTCGAGGTTGCTCAGCAACAGTTCGCCCATGGCGCGCAGGACGAAGTACAGGAAGAAGCCGATGATCCCGTAGACGAGGATGACCGACGGGCCGGCGGCACTGATCGTGCGGCCGGAGCCCATGAAGAGGCCGGTGCCGATCGTTCCGCCGATGGCGATCAGTTGGATGTGGCGATTGCTGAGGCCGCGGGAGAGCTGTTCGCCCGCCACCTCCTCGTTCTGTGGTGCGACTGGGCTCGACACGTGGCCGCCTTTCGGACGTCGTCGGGGGAGTAGGGGTATCCCGCGACCCTACGGGCGGTGTGGCGTGGCCCACGTCGTCGACACCCGCGGTGCGCATATAGGTTCCATAACGATGCGATCCCGCCACCCTTCGCGGGTGACGGGATCGCATCGAAACCGGGGAGAACCGATCAGTGACGCGCTGAAGCCTCGCTGCCGTGATCCTCCATCGTCGAGTAGTCGAACGGCTCCTTGCCGTCCAGGACGATGTTGAGGCGCTCGCGGTCGATGGACTTGGTCCACGTGCCGACGAGAACCGTGGCGACGGAGTTGCCCGCGAAGTTCGTCAGCGCGCGAGCCTCGGACATGAAGCGGTCGATACCGACGATGACGCCGACGCCGTCAACGAGTTCGGGCTTGTGCGCGTGCAGGCCGCCGGCAAGGGTCGCGAGGCCCGCACCGGTAACACCTGCGGCCCCCTTGGACGCCACGATCATGAACAGGAGCAGACCGATCTGCTCACCCATCGACATCGGCATGTTCATGGCGTCGGCAATGAAGAGTGACGCCATCGTGAGGTAGATGGCCGTGCCGTCGAGGTTGAACGAGTAGCCGGTCGGTACGACGATGCCCACCGTGGAGCGGTCGACGCCGGCGTGCTCCATCTTCGCCATGAGGTTCGGCAGGGCCGACTCGGACGACGACGTCGCGACAATGAGGAGGAACTCGCGGGCGAGGTACTTGAGCAGCTTGAAGATGTTGACGCGAGCGACGAGCCACAGCAGTGCGCCGAGGATGACGAAGATGAAGAGAGCACAGGTGACGTAGAACCCGAACATCAGCTTGAGCATTTCACCGACGGCCTTGGCTCCGGATTCTCCGACGACCGCAGCCATGGCGCCGAATGCACCGATCGGGGCGAGCCACAGAACCATCGTCAGCACGCGGAAGACGATCTTCTGCAGGTAGGTGATACCGCGCAGCACCGGCTCGGCGTCGGCGCCCATCTTCTGGATGGCGAAGCCGACGAGCAGGGCGACGAACAGGGTCTGCAGGACGCTGTCGCCGGTGAGAGGGGAGAACAGAGTTGTTGGGATGATGTCGGCGATGAACCCGAGGAGGCCGTGGTCGGACTCCGACGCCTTTTCGACGTACTTGTCAGCCGAACCGGGGGTGATCTTGAGCCCGTGTCCCGGCTGGATGATGTTGCCGACGACGAGGCCGATGGCCAGTGCGAAGGTCGACATCGTGAGGAAGTACGCGAGGGCCAGACCGCCGGCCTTACCGACGGTGGCAGCCTTCCGCACCGAGCCGATACCCAGGACGATGGTGCAGAAGATGACCGGCGAAATCATCATCTTGATGAGATCGACGAACATCTCGCCGACAGGCTTCCACTCCTTGGCCGCGTCGGGAGCGACGAGACCAAAGATGATGCCGCCGATCACGGCGATGATGACGGCGATGTACAGCCAGTGGCTGCGATCCTTCTTCGGCGTCGAGGTCGAAGGCGCGGAGGGTGCTGACGCGTCGCGGGCGTCAGCGGGCAAGTTCTCGGGCACTCAGGGCTCCCAGGTGTGACGTGGGTGAAAGACCCCTCAATCTATTCTTGGCGATCCCTGAATCGGCGCAGCGGTTCGGGGCGCAGGAGCTTTGTATCCGAATGGTTATGCGGTCGACCGCATTCAGAGGCGACGGCGCAGGAGCACGGCCACCTCGGCGTGGTGGGTGTGCGGGAACATGTCGAACAGGCGCGCGGCGGTGACATCGAAGGAGGCGAGGTGTTCCAGATCGGCCGCGAGCGTCGTCGGGTTGCAGCTCGAATAGATGACGGTGTGCGCGCCGCTGCCGTCGAGCGTACGAGCCAGGTGCTCGCCGATACCCCGTCGCGGTGGGTTGACGACGACGAGGTCGGCGGAGTCTTCCGCAGGCACGTCGAGCACGCTCGCATCACCGACCTCGAACGTGACATCCCCTGCGGTGCTTCGCTCCGACGCAGCCAGGCGCGCGCTCTCCACCGCGGTGGGTTCGATCTCGACGCCGTGCACCCTCCGGTGCTCGCCGGCGAGGTGGAGTGCGAACCCGCCGACCCCGCAGTACAGGTCGAGGACGTTGCGCGCGTGCACCGCGTCGGCCCAGGCGGCGGCCTGTCGGTACAGGTCGCCGGCGACGTCGGTGTTCGTCTGGAGGAAGCTGCGATGACGCAGGTGCAGCGTGACGTCGCCCACCGGCAGACGCAGGGTCTGCTCCGGCGTCAGTGGGATCTCGAGGTCGCCCTCGACCACGGCCTTGTGCTCGGGATGGATGTTCGCCGAGACGGCGCGCACCTGGGGGAGGCGCTCGAGGAGAGCGGGCAACGCCTCGCGTAGACGCGGTACGTCGTCCTCGCTACGCAGGACGAAGCGCACCATGAGTTCGCCGTCGGTGTTCGCGGTGACGAGAACGAACTTGAGGGCACCCTCGCGACGTGTGACGTCGTAGGGGCGCAGCCCGGCATACGTGACGAAGCCTGCAAGATCGGGCACGACGTCCCAGATGGCTTCGTCCTGAATACCGCACTCACGCAGGTCGACCCCGGTTCCATCTGCGTCCGTGATGCCGAGTGTCGGCGCTTGCAGGGTGCCGCCGACGGCGAGCTTCGCCTTGGATCGGAACCGCGTCTCGGCCGATGCCCGCGCGGGTCGCCAGACACCGTCGGCGACCCGCGTGGCCAGCGTCTCGGCGACCCGAGCCTGCTTATTGCGAAGCTGCTCCGCGTAGGGAGTTTCGAGCAGGGTGCACGAGCGGCAGCGATGCCGGTCGAAGTAGACGCACTCCATCGAGGGGGCGATCAGCGCCGCACGGAGAAGTCGTCGACGGACTCGGGCGCCACATCGCGCACCTCGACGTCGTCGACACGTGCGGCGGACGGACCGTCGTGGCACCAGTCGACGAGGCTCTCGACGGCGTCGGGATCACCTTGGGCACGCACGTGCACCGAGCCGTCGTCGAGGTTCTCCACCCAGCCGACGAGGCCCAGTTCGCGGGCTCGGTCGGCCGTGTAGGCGCGGAACGAGACGCCTTGGACGTGGCCGGTGATCGTGAGGTCGACAGCGCGAGGGGAGGCGTTCATGCGTCCAACGGTACGTCGCTGGTCGCAGGCTCAGCGCGGGTGCCCACCTCCGCGGGGAACAGACCGCGCAAGGTGTCGGAGAGCGTGACGACGCCCACGAAGGAGCCTTCGCGGGTGACTTGGGCGAGGTGCTGGCGGCCTTCGCGCATTGCATGCATCGCCTTCGTCACCGGCGTGCTCTCGTCGAACGTTGCCGTGGGGTGGACGAGGTCGGCGATCGGTGCCGACGGTTCGCGCGAGACGGTGTCTCGGACGTGAACCGCACCTTCGTAATGACCGTTCGAACCGATGAGGACACGCAGGTGTCCCGCCTTCTGGGCGGTGTGCCAGACGTCCGCCGCGGTGGCGTCCTTCGAGACCGCGGTAATGGCGTGGTCGGGTCGTACGAGATCGGAAAGCGTCATCTCCCGCAGCGACAGAGCACCCCGGATGTGGCTGCTCGAGACCGGGTCGAGCGTGCCGGTCTCCGTCGAGTGCTCGACCAGTTGCTCCAGGCCCTCCGGGTCCTGGGCCGCGGCGACCTCGTCGGCCGGCTCGACGCCCATGCGGCGCAGAAGCCAGTTGGCGGCGCCGTTGAGGACGACGAGCAGCGGACGCGTGAAGAGCATGAAGCCGCGCATGGGCAGCGCGAGCAGCATCGCGGAACGCTCCGGGTGAGCAATGGCCCATGACTTCGGCATCATTTCGCCGACGACGAGGTGGATGAACGTCACGATGAACAGGGCAAGCACGAACGCGAGGACGTCGGCCACAGTGCTGGGCAGGCCGAGGTCAGCGAGGAGCGGCGTCAGTGCGTGGTGCACGGCCGGCTTCGACAGGGCACCGAGTGCCAGGGTGCACAGGGTGATGCCGAGCTGGGAGCCGGCGAGCAACAGCGTCAGGTCACCCGAACTGCGAAGAGCGGCGCGGGCGCTGCGGGAGGTGGCGGCGAGTTCTTCGAAGCGGTGGCGCTTCGCTGCGATGAGCGAGAACTCGACGGCCACGAAGAAGGCGCTGAGCGCCACGATCGCGACGCTGATGAGGATGAGGGCGGGGGTGCTCATGCGGCGTCACCTTCCGTCTCGTGGCGTGCATCGAGGGTGAGGCGCACCGTGTGCGGCACGCGGTTCTCGGTGTCGATGACCTGGATGACGAGGAAACGCTCAGGCGGCGCGTCGTCGGAGGCGTACTCGCCCGGGTCAACGGGCAGCGGAACCTCGACGGTGACGCCGTCCTCGACGAAGCCGCCGTTGTAGGCCATGGCCACGCCGCCGACGGTTTCGAAGTCGCCGGGCGGCATGAGGATGTCGAGCGAACGCTCGACCTCGTCGGTGGGCGTGCCGCCGGGGCAGATCCACGCGTCGTCGTCACCGGTCTCGTCCTCGACGATGGCCGTGAGGTCGTCGGGGTCGTGCTCGTCCTCGATCTCGCCGACGATTTCCTCGGCGAGGTCCTCGGTCGACAGCACGCCGGCGAAGCCACCGAACTCGTCGACGACGATGGCGAGGGTGCGGCGCTCGGCTCGCATGGCCGCGAGCGCCTCGGGGAGCACGGTGAACGATGAGATGAGGAACGCGGGTCGCATGATCTCGCTGACCTCGCGCTCGTCGTCCGACGGGAGCGTGAGCACGTCGAGGAGTTCGACGACTCCGACGACGTCGTCGTTGTCGAGCACGGGGTAGCGCGTGTGGCCGCCCTCCATGAGCTGTCGGATCTCGCGGACGGGGGTGTCGGCCTGGACGACGTCGACGCGGGCACGCGGGATCATTGCGTGACCGGCGGGGCGCTGGGGGAACTCGAGGGCGCGGTCGATCATGTCGGACAGTTCCTCGGGCAGCTCGGAGCCGCGGGACTCGCCGACGATGTGCTTGAGGTCGCGCAGGGTCGCCGAGTGCTCGACGTCGTGCACGGGCTCGATGCGCAGGAGCTTGAGCAGAGCCTCGGAGGCACGATCGAAGAGCCAGATGAGCGGCTTGAAGACGCGCAGGTACGCGAGCGTCGAACCGGCGAGGCGGTCGGAGACCTGCTCCGGGCGTGCGATGGCGTAGTTCTTGGGGAACAACTCGCCGAGCACCATCTGGATGATGGTCGACAGCAGGAGCGCGACGACGGCACCGACGACGGCGGCGAACGCCTTCGATATGCCGGCTGCAGAGCCCATGTCGCGGATCGCGCCACCGATGAGTGGTTCGGCGACGTAACCGACGACCAGACCGGTGACGGTGATGCCGAGCTGAGCGCCGCTCAACATGAACGAGGTGCTGCGGGTCACCTGGAGCGTCTTGGCGGCTCTGTCGTCGCCGCCCTTGGCTCGTGCTGCGGTGCGGGAACGGTCGACGGCCATGAACGCGAATTCCTGGGCGACGAACCAGCCGGTGAACGCGGTGATGACCAGAACGATCACGATGCCGGCGAGAAGGGAAAGGGCTGGGCCCATGATGATCGAGAATGCCTCACGGTGGGGGAACGGTCGATGGCACAACGGTACTGGATCGACGGGGGTTCCCATGCCTCGCTGCTGAGCGCGCGGTCACCGTCGAAACGGCCCGCCCGCTTCTCCCGGGCCCTCAGTTCGTCGTCGCCTTCTGCAACGTGACGGTTGCCGTGCGGGTCACGCCGGAGGTGTCGGTCCACGTCACCTTCATGGAGTCGCCGGGGTAGTGGCCGTCCATGACATCGGCCAGATCACCCGTGTCGGAGATGGTTGTGCCGTCCAAGGCGGTGATGACGTCGCCGGCCGCCAGGCCCGTGGATGCCGTGGCCGACCCACTCTGGACGTTCTGCACCGTGACCCCGCTCGACCCGCCGTAGGGCGTCATCCCGCCGCGGCTCGAGCCGCTCGGCACGACGGCGATACCCAGAGCGGCACGGTGACCGATGTGGTTCGTCGATGTCTTCGTTCCGGCCAGGATGGTGTCGGCCAGCGACTTCGCCTGGGTGATCGGAATCGCGTAGCCCTCCGCGCTGCGCGCGTCCGCGTTGCCGTAGGCGGTGAGGGAGTTGCTGGAGGCTGCGGCGGTGTCGATGCCAATGACTTCGCCGTCCGCGTCGAAGAGCGGGCCACCCGAGTAGCCACCCACGATGGGCGCGCTCGTCTGGATGAGACCGGTCAGTTCCTCGGAGGAGTCGAGCGCCGTCGAATCGCTCGCCGTGATCGAGCGGTCGGTGGCGGTGACGAGTCCGCTCGCGGCGTACAGCACGCCCTCGCCACCGCCCTGGCCGACGGCCAGTACCTTCTCGGAGACCTTCACGCCGTCGGTGTCGAGGCGCACGGTGGCCAGGTTGCTTGCGCCCTTGAGCTTGAGCACGGCGATGTCGTGTGACGCGTCATGTCCGACCACCTCGGCTGTGTACTTCTGCCCGCCGGGCACCGTGACGCGGATCTGGGTGGAGCCCTCGACGACGTGGTAGTTCGTCAGGACGGTGCCGTCAGAGCGCAGCACCATGCCGCTGCCGGCGCCTTCGCCGTTCGTCGTCACGGTGTCGATCATGACGACGCCTCGCTGCTGGGCCTCGGTAGCGGTCGTGGACGTGCCGCTCGTCGAGCTGGCGCTCGTACCGGACGCTCCGTCGTCGCCGTTCCAGCCGTTGCCAGCGCTGGAGCTGTCGGGAAGGAAGCTCGTTCCCGACGAGCCCGCGATGCGCGTCACCGGCAGGAGATCACCGAGGTTGTCGTGCGCCACGACGGCGGCCGGGGCGGCAAGCGCTGCCGTGGTGAGTACGGTGATGCCGACGATCGTGGTGGTGCGCATGGGGTGCTCCTCGGAACGTGCCTGGGGTGATGGTGACCAGACAACCGGGGGTAGCCATGGCGTACCTGGCTCGTTCCTGTGCCTCAGCTATGTTCGCGCCCGCATGCGCAATAGAACACGTGAGCGCCCCTCACCACCGTGGGAATCGGTCGTGAGGGGCGCCCACCCGTGACAGCTAGCGCCCGGGTTGCTCGGTTTTGACGCCGAATGCTGACGGCCCGAGCTCAACAGCATGAGCGTGAGGCGCGCGTTCTGACGCGCGCCTCACGCTCATGTGTGGGTGTGGCGGTGCAGGTGGGGAGTGACCTTCCGCAGTTGACATGAGACACGTAACTAGGGGTTATCTCAGAATGACTGCGCAAGTCGGATTGGTTGCCTCGCACTCTAGATGAGACTTCCGTAGCGCATCCAACCCCCACGTGACGGGCCGCTACTGCTAGTCCAGCACCCACAGTACGCCGAGCACCAGCCCGACCGACTACGAACTCCTGTCGAATGTCGGTCCACCTGGCTACATTCCAGGCGCATGAGAGCGACCAATCAGCAGACCCTGATCTCCGCCGTCTTCGAGGCAGCCGAGCGCGCCAAAAACGACCTCACCCAACTCGTGCCCGATCTCGACCGTGACCGCGCTGAGTACGCCGTTGCAAGCGTGCTGCTGGAGGAGGCGTGGGTCGCGCAAAGGTAGCGGCCAAGAGCAGGCGCTCAGGCGCGAGGAGTCGCCCCACCGTCCGCGAAGCCGGGGAACGTCCGGATGTCCCGCTTGGGCTCGGGAAGGCTGTCACGACGGCGCTGAGCCTCGGCGCGGCGGTCTTCTCGGTCCTCGGCCTCGAAGACCTCGGCAAGCGCCTCCAGATCGGCCTGGAGGGAGTCGTTGGGGTGCTGTTGGGTCATGACAATCCCTCCTGAGGTGGGCTTGCGTGGCTGAGGCGCTATTGAGCGTAGGCACACAGGTGTCCGATCCAGGAACGGCGAGCAGCACGGCTAGGCTGACCTGATGGCTGAGCGCGGGACACTGCTGGTGGTGGGGAGCAATCCGCCCGCCCGGACCAGCGGTCAACGCACTCTGGCCCGCGTCCAGCAGGCAGCGACGATCCTTGGCTTCGAGCAAGCCGTCCTCGCCAACCTCTTCGCGCTTCCGACCTACCGCAGTGGCGGCATCGCTGATCTCGGAAGGACCCCAGACGGCTGGTTGGACGCCCGCTCCGTTCTTGTCTCTTGCCTCGATGACTGCGACGGGGTGCTGCTGGCGTACGGCACCCAGGAGCCCAGCGGTGAGGCTCGGGTCCATCACCGGGAACAGGTTCGCTGGCTGGACGAGCAGATCGAGGAGCGCTCCGTTCCGACTTGGTGGGTTGGCGGCGCTCCGCGCCACCCGTCCCGGTGGCAGCGGCACACCTGGAGGGCGTTCGGGGGAACGCCCTTTCCAGAGGCGTTGCGCAAGACCCTCGTGTCCCGTGAGCACCACGCTCTTGCCGACCCAGGGGAACTAACTAATAACGGCGAGTGCTTGCGACGTAGGCACGCATGAGTTCCACCGCATCATCGACCCTCTGAATGGGGATCGTGAACTGACCGTCGAAGCGCTTCCCGATCCCCTCTGCGGTCAACGACCAAGTTGCTGTCAACTCCGTCGATGCCGGGTCCAGAACAACCAGGACGAGTTCGTCGTCGCCACTAGTCCAGAGCGTGGAGGGACGCAGGGCAGAAGGCGTCAGCACGACCATCACCGAGCCGTCCGCATTGTTGGTCCAGTCGACCTCGGGGTTCGCAATCGAAGGCCGGAACGCTTGATAGTCCAATAAGTCGGGCAGGGCCATCCCGTACGGGCCGGTGGGTGGTCCTGGCTTGTCCACGAACGGGAGCACCTTGTGGGCCTTCAGGTCGTCCGCGTCCTGGGGCTCGATGGCACGAGCCCCGTCGATCGTTACAACCATTTGGGGCTTGGATAGGTAACTGGCGGCCCGGTTCTCGACGGCGAACCTAATACGCTCGGCAGTCGCAGAACAGAGGTTCTCCCGGCACTCAGGCCAGCGATTCCACCAGCGCTCTTCCCGCTCCTTGATGATCTCCTCGGTGTCACGAGAAACTTCGGGCTCCGGCGAGCCGAACAGACTGCCCGGCATCCGCCATTGGGGGGCCAGCGAAGTCATGGTCTTCATGATCGACTCCACCGCCGACTCGCTCAGGAAGCGCGTCGGGTCCCCCACTGGTCTTTCAGCCGCCCACTTCTTACGCGCCTCCTCGGCCTTCTTCCTGGCGCTCTCCTCCGCCTCTCGCTTCTCCTCTTCGGCCTTCTGCCTCGTGCGCTCCGATTTCGCAGCAATGATGTCCCGCAGACCCGAGTCTGTATCGACCACCAGGAGTGCGCGTCCCAGCACGTCGAAGTCGATGGCCACCTCCGGTGTGAGGGGAGCGCCTCGCCTCAGGAGGGCCTGTACCTCGCTGGCCAACGCCTTGCGGGTCCGAGACTTGTCCCGGACATAGATGTCGCCGTTAGCGAGTGCGAACTTTGCGTCCGCCTTTTCGGCGGGCTGGAAGTCCTTATGGCAGGGGAAGAGCGGCTGGCCGTCCGATGGTGGCTCCACCAACACGAAGAGCACTTCGTGCGTATCCGAGGTCGGGAGCCGAGCCAAGTCCCAGCGCGGCCCATTGGGTCCGAGGTAGGGCTTCAGCCTGTCCGCCAGTTCGTGCGCTTCGACGCCCTTCGGGATGCCCGGAGCCTGACCCTTCTCTGCTCCAACGACCATGACCCCGTAGCCCTTGAAGTAACCTGCCGCCACAGCGGGCATTCGATTGGCCACGCCGAGGATGAACTTGGCGATCTTGGCTACCCCGGAGCCCTTCTTGCTCGGGTCGATGTCGCTCTTGGCCTCCAGCCCGAGATACTCAGCCGCGTCCCCCTCGGCCACAACTGCGTCCAGAATCTGGCGCAGTCGTGCCTCTCCAATCGGGGCGAAGTCAGTCTCCATCTCTGCGTCCTACGAGTCCGATGATGAGGAATCGAACCGGGTCGCCAGCCTGTCGAGCGCTGAAGCCACGCTCATCTCATGCTTGCGCCTAGCCTCTGCCTCGGCATCGGCCCGTGCCTTATGGCGGCGCATGATCTCGTCGTACTGCTTGTTCGTCTCTTCTACGGCTAGTTGGAGAGTGTCGAGGTGGTACCTCTCCACCTCTTCGAGCGTCGTCCCATTCAAGACGAAGGCGTTGCCGGAGACTGAGCCGATCCCGGGTCGGTGCATGGTCGAGAACTGAGGCGGGCGGTCCCAGTTCTGAACCATGAGTTGGCCCCACGTGCTGTCCGTGCGGCGCGAGAGCAGCACCGGCACCCTGTAGAGCGCTGAGCCAGGAGTGCCGTCGTTACGTGGTGCAGTGATCCCCTGCGCGTCGATGCCCACGATCCGGATGGGGCCGTCCTCAGCCTTCGAGGGGACGGCGGGCTGGGGCTTTGTCCGGCGCGTCGGGATGATGCGGGACGGGGAGATGTGCGCCGCCATGTCCCGGGCCAGTCTCTCCTTGATCCCCATAGCATCGAGCCCGGTTGCATCGAGGAAGAACTTGTCCACCAACGTCGGTGGCATCTGAGCCCCCTCAATGCGCACGGGGAGCACCTTGACGCCCTTCGCCGCGAGTTCGCCCGTCATGGCCAGCGAGACCTCCTTTCGGCACCACTGGCTGTCTCGGCTCGCGTTGGAGATGAACGCCACCACGAAATCCACCTGGTCGATGGCCTCCGAGATGCGCTCGATCAGAGAGTCCCCGACCTTCAGGTCCCACTCGTCCAACCAGACGTGGAACCCATCGGCTTGAAGATGCTCTGCCACCGACCGAACCAACTCTTGGTCCTGGTGGGAGTAACTGATGAAGGCGGAAGTCACGTGCCCACTCCTCTCAGTAGTCGCTCGCCACGCCGGACTCGTAGAGCCCCTTGGCCGTCTTGGCGTCCCGGATGGCCTGCCGGACGTGGTGCTTGGTCAGGTCGAGGACGCGCATGGTTCCTGCGGTCTCGGCCACGGACTCGATCCTGCGGAACTCGCCGTGGTACTTCTCCGCGAACGCCGCCAGGCCGCGCAGTTTGGGCAGGGCGTCGGAGAGGTGATGGCCGTGGGGGTCCACGAGGTCCGCGACGACCTGGCCGGTGTGGTCGGTGCCGAAGAAGATGAAGTCGGGACGGACTGCCTTCCAGGTGCCAGAGTCCTCGCGGTAGGCGATGGCGAGCGACTCCTTGGTGGCACGGGCGGGGTTGCGGTACCAGCCCTTGAAGCCGGGCTGCTTGGCCTCGGAATCCAGGACCTTGCGCTCCCACTCGTTGAGGGTGATCGGGTAGGAGCCGTCCTCAGCCGCCATGAGGTGCATGAGGCGGGTCTCCAACGGGCTCTCGGTCCCGTCCTTATCACGCACCATCGTCTCGGCCTGGGCTGCCTTGGGCACGGTCAGGGAGATGCGTTCAGGTTGGGTGGACATGCCCTCCAGTCGGTCGTACTCCGCCTGCCGCTCGTCCGAAAGACCCTTGCGGGCCACACGGGTCTGGTTGAGCCAGGTCCGCGCGAGATCGTCGGCCTCGGACTCCACAGCCTCTGCGATCTCAGCCACCCGCCCGAGCGAAGCGACAGTGATGTTGGCCTCCAGGAGGTCGTCATCATCACCGTCCGGGCCGACCAGGTGGTCGACGTAGGACGAGCACAGGGCGGGGCTCAGGACGCGCGCAGCGGCCCGGTAGGAGTCCTCGATGGCACGCGGGTCCGCCGACTCCTGGAACGACTTGTAGGAGAACCCGCCGCCGATCCGGCCCCGGGCCTCCTCACCGCTCATCGTGAGCACGTCCTGCCGGGCCTGAGCGACCTTCTCCTTGTGCTGCACCGCCCGACCGTCCAGCACAGCGTGGAGGTGCTTGTGGGCCTTCTCCACCGCCTCCTCGACCAGGCTGTCCTTGGACAGCGCCGTGGCCAGCGCGGTGAGCCTGCGGATCGGCTTGACGCCCTTCTTGGGGATCGTCACCGAGGGAAGGGCGGCGAAGGTCTCCCAGACCTCCGCAGGCACCTTCGGGTTGGGGTGCAGGTCCACCGGGTCGAACAGCACGCGGCGACCCTCGCCACCTCCGGTGTCGCTGTCCTCCTCGTCCTTGGAGGTCGCTCCCTTCATCAGCATCTCGGCCACGCCCGTGGCGGTCTTGCGGTCAAAGAACGGCAGCAGGCAGTCCACCGAGTTCAGCAACTCATTGCCCGGGATACGTCGTGCCAGCGGGGTGCGGATCATCCGCCCCAGCAACTGGGTGATGTGGGTCCGGTCCTTCGCAGGACGCATCGAGACCAGCACCTCAGCGCGCGGGCAGTCCCAGCCCGTGGAGATCGCAGACTTCGCCAGCAGCACCCGCACGTGCTTTGCGTCCTGCACCTGCTGCGGCTCGATGTAGGGCACACCCTGCTGGCCGACCAGCAGGTCCTGGTGCTCACCGAAGACGTTGGCCACGGCGTCGGGGCCGAGTTCGGGCCAGGCGTCGTAGATCGTGTCCAGCGTCCGCACGAGCGTCTCGTGGGTGGGCTTGTCACCCACCTGCACCACCAGCAGCGGGATGACCGGATCGGCCTCCTCCTGCTCATCGGCATACGCCAGCCACGCCGCCGTCGAGGCCCGGACCTTCTCCACTGCCCGACGCAGGAGCACCGTGTCGAAGACCCCCTGCTCGGTCGGGATGCTCAGAACGATGTCGTCCTTCAACAGCCCCGACGCCTGCACCAGAGCGGAGTCCACCTCCACCGAAGGCAGCGCAGTCCGACCCTTCGCGTCCTTCATCGCGGACTCGAACCGCTCCACCGTGGCCGAGATGCCGAACACCACCGGCATGGGCGGCACCGCGCCGTGGCCGTTGATCAGCCGCTGCACGATGGTGGAGCGGTCCTTACTCGTCGTCCCCATCCCACGGTGGGCTTCGTCCAGCACGAAGTACAGCGTGAGGTCCTTGTTCTCGACCGTGTTGGTGATCACGTCGTAGATCGAGGACTGCATCTCATCCGGACGCGGCTGGAACAGCCGCTCCTGCCCGGGCAGTGGGGTCGGCTCGCCTCGCACCAGGCGCGAGTTCTTCGACAACTTCTGCGTGTTCAGGAAGTACACGTGACCCGGACGCAACGAGGGCTCGGAGAACGTCGCCTCGATGACCCGCAGTCGCGAGTCCAACTCGCTCGCTGCCTCCTGCAACCGCGCCCGGCTCTGTTCGTTCAGCGATGGGTCATCGGAGAACCACAGCACGACCGCTCCAGCGTCGGCCTCAAAGTCGAACTCGTCGTTGCCAAAGAAGAGCGCCTCGATCACCGCAGCAGCCATCACGGTCTTGCCCGCGCCGGTCGTCGCCGTCAAAGAGAACTGTGACAGCGACCCGAAGCGGTGGTACATGTCCCGAGCCTGGTCCAAGTTCCGCAGCACGTCCCGGACAGCCTCGCCCTGGTAGTCCTTCAACGTGAAGCGCATCAGCGACCACCCCTCAGCATGAAGTTCTGCAAGTACGACTCGTACAGCCGCACCGGAAGCACCGCACTGGGCAAGTCGCGGCACACCATCTGGAACGCCGAGTCGTCGTCCGTGATGATGAACGCCGTGCTCACCAACTCCTCCTCAGCCACCCGGACCACGAAGTCTCCAGCCTGATCCAGGTTCTCCAGCACCCCGTACGTCTCGGCCACGTCCCAGCCGTCCTCACCCAGATCAGTGATGATCCGACCCTGCGACCCTGCTCTCATCCACAGCATCGGAGCGATCCGCTCAAAGGCGCGGTTGTGACGGACAGATAACGGGGCTTCGTAGGTCAACGTCAAGAAGGCGACGTTCTCCTCAAGCCCGTCACGCATCGGAAACTCGTGCGTGAACTTGTATTCACCCATGATCGGCTCCCCGTCCGGCGTCTGCCCGGTGATCGCGGCAGTCAGGCGCGGTTTGGTGATGTAGTCGCAGATGCCGAGCGCTTCCCAGTCGGGATCACTAGGACGTAGACCCTGCACTCGCAGGCCACGCTGCTCTTCAGCGCTGACCTCGTTGTTCGTGACCGAGATGCACTGGCGCGCGCCGCCATCTTGCTCGTTCAGCCGCATCACGGCGTGCGCGGTGGTGCCCGAACCTGCGAAGAAGTCGAGGACGATGGCCTCTTTCTTGTGGCCGACGACCAGGCGCAGCACATCCTCGACTGCAAACAGGGACTTGGGGAAGGGAAAGGTCCTCCCAGGAAGGAGAGCCTTCAAGACTCCGGTCCCCCCGTGTTCGGCACTGTGAGAGCGCACGTTCCACTGGGTCGGAGGAACCTTCGCCGCAGCGTCTTCGTAGTAAGCGATCACTGACCCGTCCTGCGCGAACCCTTCTACGACGGCTCGACCCGCTTCGATGTCCTTGATAACGCCCGTCTTCAGATATTGGATCACATACCGTTGTGGCTTGTCTGGCTGGGCAGCCCCGGCGCGGGCGTGTCCGGCCTCCAATCGGGCGCGGAAGGTCGAGCCGATTGCACCCCAGTTCATCTCCATACCGTCGTCCCTGATCGGGAAAACGGCGACACACCCCGGCCTTTGCGGGGCCGCACTTCTGTCGACGTGGTGTGGAAGCGGTGTCCCGATCTCTTCGATCCGCCCAGTCTTCTCGTTGACGTAGATGGGGTAGAACTGATTAGGCCCGCCCTTCTTGGTGCCCCGTGCAGAAGCAAGGTCTCGACGCCGAAACGTTTGCCAATCCAGACCGACGCGGGCTCCATCATCTTCCTTGGGGGAATGATCCGAAGGCTTGCTTCCCAGGTTCACGTCCGTGCTTGGGGTGATTGTCTGAGAACCAAACCGGACGATGAAGATGTATTCATCCACGCGCCGAAAACCCGCGGTTCGACCGGTGCCCTTCGGGTTGATGACTGTGGAGATCATCTGGGTCTGCGCCTCTGGGAAGGTCTGCTCCAGCAACATCCCGAGCCTCAGATACTCCTTCTCGTCAATCGTGACGATGAGAACGGAGTCCTCTGGGTTCAGTAGTTCCCGAGCCACCTCCAGCCGTCGCTGCATGAACGCCAGCCACTTGCTGTGCCGGTAGTCGTCATCTGATGCCACGTAGTTGTTGTTGTACTTCCAGTCCTTCGCACCCGTGTTGTACGGCGGGTCGATGTAGATGGCATCGACCTTGCCCCGATGGGTGTAGGTGAGCATCTCCAGAGCGTGGTAGTTCTCCGCGTTGATGACGGTGTGGAAGGGCCTGTCCCCACCGCGCTCCACTCGCCCCGTCTCCACGAGACCCGGGTAGATGCGGTCGTTGAACTCCGCGACCACCACCAGGTCGTCTGTGATGGCGACCTGGGTCTCTGGCTCCTCGGCATCGAGTTGCAGCAGGTGCGCGACTCGACCCCCGTCGACGCGCTCGATCCGCTCCACCCGCCAGAGCCGCTGGTCGCCCTGCTTGACCTCACCTCGGGGCGGGAGCACCCGCACCTTGTCGCCCCGACGCACCTCGCGCCCGGGCAACTCCACGGCCTCGGGCTGGTGCTGCTCAAAGACCAGGCCGAACGTCCGCCGCTTCATCAGCGCTGCGAACTCCTTCTCCAGGTCGTCACCGAGTTGCTTGTCGGCCTTCCGTGCCTGCCTCAGTAGTTCAGTCAGTCGCGACACCCGCTACGTCTCCTTCAAGGTATGCGAGTGCTCGAACTCGCTCTTTGTCATCGTAGGCAGCGGCACCGACAGAAGCCGGCAGGCGTGGCCGAGGGGCGGCGTTCCGTTCACTCACCTCGCTCCCTCCGTGAACAACCCGATTGCCGCGAGCGACCGCTGGCGACGCACGTCGGCCTTGGACGGGGTGGCTACGGCCTTGCGTCCGAGGAAGCGCGTGTAGCGCTCCCGGCCCTCGGTCAGCAGGTCACAGCGACGCTCATCGGGTGCGAGGGCTCTGGCCCGTGTCTCGCGGCCTTCTGGACCCATTCCTCGATCTGCCGGGGACTGAGAAAGCCCTCGGAGTCCCACATGCCCAGGCCGATGAGGACCGAGCGTGGGGAGTAGCCCGCTCGAAGGGCTGCCCGAATGCCCGGCAGGAGAGCCTCAGCCTTGACCACAGGGGTCCCGGCTTCCGCCATCGCCTCGCAGTAGGCACCCAGAACGGGGCGGGCCACCTCGGGGCTTCCGGGGGAAGAGGTTGAGGTCGCGACTCTGGCCGGGAGCGCCGAGCTTCCGTCAACGCGAACCGGTGGGCCTCGGCTTTGTCCGAGTGACGCACGTCCACAAGCCGTCCGTCGCCGTTGCTCAGCCGGACGAAGAAGTCGGGGACGTGATCGCGGAGTCGTCGGCCCTCTGCATCCTGCGTGCCCTTGGGCCACAGGATCGCCAGCGGCTGGGAGGAGACGCCCACGACATCGGGGTCATGGTCTGCGCTCAGTAGGTACTGCCGCTCCAGCAGGCTCTCGAACCCGGTGTGCCGCTTCATCGTGGAGGATCACCACAGTCCCTCGTAGTTGCGCTTGCCCGGCCAGGCGAAGAACTCGCGGATGGGGAGGGCATTCTCGAAGGGCTCTGCCGTGAGCGACCGGCTGGCCTCGACATTGAGCAACCGACCATCGAGGCGCGCCAGCACGCGCACGGTTTCCGTGACGTTGCTCGGCAAGGAGTGCAGCGCTCGACTCACGGAGCCTCCAGGTCTTCTCGCGTTGGACAGTTGACCATGTGTATCGGATCAACTGCGACTAAATGGCGCTTGCTATAGCAGTGTCCGATCTGGTGCGAGAGGTCTCAACTGGAGCGAGAGGGGCACACGCAGCGTCTCGCGAGGAGTGGCTGATTGACTCTACTTTACATAATGTAGATTATCGGCAACTGACTGGAGCGTCGAAAGGGGCTGACGACGCGTGCTCACGCACCTGCTTCGTCAGCCCCTTTCTGTGTGGCGCTACTGCACCGACGTGATCGTCTGCGTCGCGTCGTTCAGATCGAACGTGTCGCCTGCGCGCTTGCCGCTGATGCCGTTGTAGATCGGTGCGTCCGTCGAGATGCCCGAGAAGCTACGGCCTTGTGATTCGAATTCGCTCACGGCGACGCCCACCAGGTAGACCTCGTCGCCGAAGCTCACCACGGCGCCTGGCTCGACAGTCTCCTTTGCGGACACGTCGAGGTTCTCGGCCGTCGTGATCAGCTCCTGCTGGCGGTCGTCGGTCTCCTGGTACATCGCGTGCAGGTCGCCGGCTTCGTCCTCGTGCGAGATATCGTCGACGTCGACCTCGTCGGTCCCCGTGGCCTGCGCCTCGTGGCTCTCCAACGCGACGGCTTCGCTGTTCGCGTCCGCCTGTTCCTTGAGGTGCTTGACGAGATCCGCCTTCAGCGTTTCCTTGTCGATGTCCTGAGTGCTCATGGAGTCAACCTACGCCCCGACCCGGGCGGCGTGACTCCCCTAAAATTGCATAGACGATCGAGATAGTTGTCGACGGTCAGCGCCGCCGGCTGAGCACCTTGTCCAGCCCGGTGTAGAGCGCTGCCAGAGCGAGGCCGAACGCCAGAATCGCACACAACGCCACCGCCACCGAGGCGTATCCGTTCGTCGACACGTTGACGAAGGGATAGGGGTACGCGTCGATGAACGCGCCGCGAACGAGCATGTAGACCACCCACACGACCGGCACGACGAGGAACAGGCTGAACGTCCGGCGATCGAAGGCGCGCCGGGGCCCGACGACGAGCCACGCGAGTACCGACAGCACCGGAACCGCCTGATGCTCGACCAAGTTCGTGACGACAGCGACGCCCGTCGGGTTCGCGTCCGGCGCGAGAACGACCTGGTAGACGATCGCCGTCACGGTGATCATCACGAGCGCGTCGAGCAGAAGCACGCGAGCCAGGCGCGAGAAGCGGTCCCCGGTCGGCCTCTCCCCCGACGTCGCGGCGGCTCGCCTTGCCTGCAACGCGAGGAGGGTGAACGCGAGCGCCACGACGACGTTCGACCACGCCGTGAAGTAGCTCAAGGTGTCGATCACGCGCGGCAGCGCGCCGGCCGCGCCCGTCGGGTTGTTCCCGTACGCGTGTGCTGCGATTTCCGCGTGCGAGTAGTTGTCGGTTGCGGACAACGTCACGTCGAGTGCCACTCCGAACCAGGCCAGTGCAGCCACGAACCCCCACACGCGTCGAGCCGAGCTCATGTGCTGCTACCTCTCCCCCGCCGCACGGGCGTGACGACAGGAACCCCGACACTAATCCTCAGTTGCCCGGCGCCGCAGTCACTTCCGCACTCCGGTCCCGACTTGATGGCGAACCTTCTTCCCGCGACGACGTGCCGCGGAGGCCGGCTCAGTCCTGGTTGATGAAGCGGACGTTCTCCTGTGCCACTCCCATGAGGTAGCGGTACAGCCCGGGGAGGTCGAAGTTCTTGGGGAACTCGAACCGGTAGGAGTCGTAGGCAAGGTTGTGGGAACGAAGCCTCGGTGTCGTGACGAAGGTGATCGTGATCTCCGAGTCGTCCATCCCGCCGCCGGCGGTCTCCGCGGTCACGTCGACGATCGTGTTGAGGGCGATCGACTTCACTCGCGTCTTCTTGCCCGTCGCACCCTGGTGGTCGAGCGTGATGATGCGGAGATTCGTGATGCAGAAACCGTCACGCAGCATCCTGAACGCGTTGTGGATCTGCTCACCCGGCAACAGCCACGGCGCGTACTCCGCCTGTGCTTGCTGCGGGTCCATCTGCTGCATGTTGCCTGCGAGGCCTTGGAAGATTCCCATAGGCACGAAGGTAGAGAAGCGAGCCGGGTCGTGATGACAAAATCAGGAAAGTCCGGGCGGTGCCCTCGGTTACCGTCGAACCATGGGCCACCGACCGACGCGTGAACCCTTCTCGGACGGCACCGGCTTTCGGATTCGGCCGCACGTGCCCAATGGCGTGGGTGTGCTCACGGTCGCCGGCTCGAGCGGCCGTCTCGATGACGCCCGTGCGCGCCTCTTCGCCGCGAAGGGATGCGTTGCGGACACGATGACGTGGTTCGGCGGACCCGGTCAGAACGTCGGCCCCTACGACGTCCCTCTTCGGTTCGGGTCACAAGTCCGCCGCCCGGATGGTGGAGGTGCTCGGCGGATGAGCGGCGTCGATCTGCCGACGCCGAAGGGGCACTACTCCCATGCCGCCCGCGTCGGCGACCTGCTCTTCCTGTCGGGTCAACTCCCCCTCGACGAGGCAGGCACCCCGCGCACTGACCTGGACCTTGAGGGGCAAGCCGAACTTGTCTTCACCAACCTCGACCGGGTGCCCGCGGCGGCAGGTGCACCACGCGACGCCTTGGCGCAGGTGCGCGTCTACGTCACCGACGTCGAACTGTGGCCACGCGTTGACGCCGTGTACCGCGCGTGGCTCGGCGACCATCGTCCGGCCCGGTGCGTCGTGCCCGTTCCCGCTCTGCACTGGTACAGCCTTCCCGAGACTGAAGCCGTGGCCCATGTACCGACCGCGGAGGTGGAGAACGCCGTCAGCCCTGCATCGCCTTGATGATCGACACGGCCTTCGTCAGGTCAGGAGCCGCAGCTCCGGGCCGAAGCGCTGCGTGGGCATCCCACCACGCGTTGTCGAGGAGCCGCAGGATGCTCCAGGCGCGCGCACGTTCGGGTGCGACGCCCATGGGGTCGCAGGCGTAGTCGACGCGAAAACGCAGGTGGTTGCGCAGGTTGTACGCCCCGGCAGCTTCGTCCCAGCGGTTCCACAGCAGCGGTGCGACGGCGAGCGCCGGCTCTCCCGCGAGGGGTTTGGGGTCGATGGCGACGAACCCGTCCACCGTGCCCGCCCGCCGGGTCTGCATGACGTTGTCGTCGTGGAGGTCGGAGTGCACGAGGGTGGCGTCGATTCGATCAGCCTGCGGCAGGTCGCGGGCGAGAGCGATGCCCTGCTGCACGAACCGCCGCGGCATCGGCGGCGGTGACGACTCGAGGCGCTCCCGGATGCGGGCGCACCACGCGCTCGCTGTGTCGAGCTGTGGCAATGCCGGGTGGGTGAGCCGGGCGTGGATGAGTCCGATCGTCTCGCAGGCGTCGAGAGCCGACATCTCGTGAAGGCGCACGGCAGGCTCGCAGCGCTCGAGAAGCAAGGCCCACCGCGCGGGATCGGCCGCTCTCATGCGGACGGCGCCCGTACCGCGCCACGCGCGCAGTGCGAGGTGCTCGTGACGAGCCTCCGCGTAGGGCCACGTCACCTTCAACGACGCGCGCTCCTTGCCGACCCTGACCGGGACGACGAGTGCACACTCACCGAACGCGGTGGGGCCCTCGGGCTGTGCCTTCCACGTCGACAGGCACTCGTCGAGCAGACGCGGCAGTGACGCGAGCCACGTGTCGCCGTCGATTCCCCCGTCGGCGTCGGCCGGGCGTCCCGCGACGCGAGCGCGGAAGGCGTCAGGAATGAGATCGGCTCGTGCGGGCATCGGCCCAGCGTAGGCGTCAGGCGTCGTTGAGCGACGCGTAGTTGCGCTGCGCGATCGTCATGAGGTGGCGGTACAGCCCCGCAATGTCGAAGCTCTTGTTGAAGGTGAAGGTCATGGTGCTGTACTCCACCGTGTGTGCTCGCAGCCGGGGCGACGTGATGTAGGTGACCGTGAGATCCGAGTCGTCGATGCCGATGCCTGCCGTCCGAGCAGTCACGTCGACGATCGACGCGAGCGGGATGGAACGGGCGTCGACCTTCGGGTTGACCGGCCCCTCCCGGTCGAGGGCGATGAGGCGCAGATTCGTCAGGCAGAACGAGTCGAGAACGAGTTCGAAAGCGCCCTCGAGGCGCTCGTTCTCGAGCAGCCACGGCCCGTACTGCTCGCGCGCCTTCTCCTCCTTCATGAGCGAGGCGTTGCCGGTGAGTGCGTTGATGAGAGCCATGCTCGACACGGTAGTCCGGCGGACTGCGCCGTGGCGGGTTCTGCTCCGCATCCGCTTACCCTGTGCGCATGGGTGAATTCAAGGTGAGCCGCGCGCGTCACACGAGCGCCGCACCGTCGCAGATCCACGCTCTCATCGACGACTTCCGCAACTGGCCGCAGTGGTCGCCGTGGGAGGGACTCGACGACACCATGACCCGTACATACGAGGGCCCCGAGCACGGGGTCGGCAGCCGCTACGCCTGGAAGGGCAACAAGAAGGCCGGCTCCGGGCACATGAAGATCACCGAGTCGACGCCGGAGCGCATCACCGTCGCGCTGACGTTCACCGAGCCGTTCTCGTCGGACAACACGACCGTCTTCGACCTTCGTCCGAGCGCCGGCGGCGGCACGGACGTCAGCTGGACGATGACCGGTCCGCAGAGCGTCGGGCAGAAGATCTTCTTCACGGTGTTCCGCATGAACAAGAGGGTGGAGAAGGACTTCGACAAGGGCCTGGCCGCACTCGCCGCTGCCGCAGAGCGGAGCTGAGTCACCCGACATGCCAACGCACTCCCCGCTGCCCATGCGTCACGGGCTGCGGGCCGCGTGGGTGCGCACGCCGGATCGCGACCCCGCGAACCCGATGCCGTGGGCATCGATGCGTGACTTCCTGCGCCACAAGCTGCCCGCAGAGGTCGACGTCGACGCGATGCTTACCGACGGGCGTTTCGTCGACGACGACGGACGCCCCTGGAACGGTGACGAGATCTACCGTCCCCACACGTTCGTGCACTTCCACCGTGACCTGCGGCCCGAGCCGGAGCTTCCGTTCGAGCTCGACGTCCTGCATGTCGACGAGCGGATCGTCGTGGTCGACAAGCCGCACTTCATGGCCTCGATCCCCCGTGGTCGCCACGTCACGCAATCGGTCGTCGTCAAGGCGCGCGAGATGCTCGGCCTGCCTGAACTCGGGCCGGCCCACCGCCTCGACCGGCTGACGGCGGGGGTACTCGTCCTCACCACCGAACAGCGTTGGCGAGCTCCCTACCAGCGCATGTTCGAAGCCCGCGTCCCGGTGAAGACGTACGAGGCGCTCGCTCCCCTGCGTGACGACCTGGAACTTCCGCGTCGCGTGGAATCGCACATCCGCAAGGACCACGGCACCGCGCAGGCGTACGAGGTGGAGGGCGCAGCGATCAACGCCGTCACCGACGTCCACCTCGAGGAGCGGCGCGTTGTCACGGCGGGCGACGATGACGACGCTCGCGCTCGCCAGGTCGGCCTTTACCGGCTCGAGCCGAGCACCGGTCGGACCCACCAACTGCGCGTCCACATGAGCGGACTCGGCGTACCGATCTGCGGCGACCCGCTCTATCCACGCGAGGTCGCCGTCGACATCGACGACTACTCCACTCCCCTGCAGCTGTTGGCGCGACGCCTCGAGTTCGTCGATCCCCTCGACGGGCGCACTCGCGTGTTCACCTCGCGCCGAGAACTCACCCTTGGGGACGCGACCTGACGCGCATGCGTGCGCGCCGCAGCTGACCTCGACCCCAGGAGGCCGCATCCGTCGTAGCATCCGCACATGCCATCACTCGAAGGAAACCTCTCGTGGGCGCCCATCGCCGAGCGCCTCGACGACGTAGCGAAACCCGTTGCCGACGCGGTGAACACGGTGCCGAGCGCGCGCGTCGCGATCATCGACCCGCACCTGGCCGACACCGCTGCGTTCTGTGACGCCTACGACGTCGACCCTGCCGCGAGCGCCAACTGTGTCGTCGTGACGGGCCGGCGCGGGGAGACGAAGACGACGGCCGCCGTCCTCGTGTTGGCCACCGACAAGGCCGACATCAACGGCGTCGTGCGTCGCCACCTCGGGGCGCGCAAGATCTCGTTCGCCGACCAAAGCGAGACGGAGGTCGAAAGCGGCATGGTGCGCGGCGGCATCACGCCCGTCGGCCTGCCGAGTGACTGGAAGCTCCTCATCGACGAGCGGGTCGTCGAACGCGGCGAGGTGCTCGTCGGCGGCGGCGTGCGCGGCGCCAAGATCATCGTGGACGCTGCGGAGCTCGCCGGGCTGCCCCAGGCCGAGGTGCTCACCCTGGCCATGACCGAGGAGACGTCGTGAACACTTCAGCTCAGCGCGTGGGCGAGAGGAAGCCCGACATCGCCGATGACGCGCAGGAGGCGATTAACGACGCCGCCAACCACCCGTGGGTGGAGCGCGCGGCACGTATCGGCTACGCGGCCAACGCCGTCATGCATCTGCTCATCGGCATCGTCGCCGTCCGTCTGGCCACGGGCGGAGGTGGCTCCGCGGACCAGGGCGGCGCGCTGGGGATGTTGACCGAGAACACCTGGGGCAAGGTCCTGCTCGGCATCGGCGCGTTCGGCTGGGCGGCGCTCGCGTTCTGGCAGATCGGCGAGGCGTGCCTCTCCTTCCACGAGGCGAAGACGCGCCTCAAGGCCGCGGCCAAAGCGGGCACGTACGCCGTGCTCTCGGGCATGTGCATCATGACGCTCGCGCGCGGCCAGAGCAGTTCGAGCAAGCAGCAGAACGCCTCGATGACCGGCAAGCTCATGGAGAACACCGCCGGAGTCATCCTCGTGGGCCTGGCCGGCGCGGTGATCGTCGCAGTCGGCATCTACCACGTCGTCAAGGGCGTCAAGAAGAAGTTCTTCGAGGACCTGCAGAAGAACCCGGGCAAGTGGGCCGAGTGGTCGGGCGTCATCGGGTACTCGCTCAAGGGCCTGGCCCTCGTCCTCACGGGCGTGTTCTTCGTCAACGGCGCCATCACGCACGACCCGAAGGACACGGGCGGCCTCGACACGGCGCTGAAGTCGCTGCTCGACAAGCCGCTCGGCTCCGTCATGGTGGCCGTCATCGGCATCGGGTTCGTGGCCTTCGCCGTGTACTCGGCGGCACGGTCGAAGTACGCGCGCGTCTGACCCTCTGCTCGCACGAAACGGCCGTCGCATCCTCGGGTGAGGCGGCCGTTTCGTCGTGCACGGAGCCTGTTTGTGAGGATGGGCGCATGACGCGCTGGAGCCCCGGAACCCGAGTGAGCCTCGTGCTGTTCGACCTGGACGGCACACTGTCCGACTCGGCGCCGGGCATCACCTCCTCGATGCGGACCGCCCTGACGCACCACGGCCTCGAGGTGCCGAGCGACGACGTCCTCAACTCCTTCGTCGGGCCGCCGTTTCGCGTCTCGCTCGAAGGAATCGGTCTGCCACCCGAACGCGTGGACGAGGTCGTCACCACCTACCGCAGCGACTACGAGGCAGGCCGGCTGTTCGACAACGAGCTCTACCCCGGCATCCGTGACGTGCTCGCCGGGCTCGCGGACGCCGGGACGACCGTGGCCGTGGCCACCTCGAAACCACAGGCGACGGCGCGACGAATCGTCGAGCACTTCGGCCTCGCGCCGCACCTTGCAGGCGGCCTCGAGGGCGTCTTCGGCGCCGACGTGACGAACCCCCGCGACACCAAGGCCGGCGTCATCGCTCGAGCCCTGGCCCACCTGCAGCGCGAACCGGATGCGGACGTCGTCATGGTCGGTGACCGCCTGCACGACGTCGAGGGCGCCGCGAAGCACGGCATCGCGACGATCGGCGTCTCGTGGGGTTACGCCGCACCCGACGAACTGCGTGACGCGGGCGCCGCCGCCGTCGTCGATTCGGCCGACGACCTTGCGGCCCTTCTGCTCCCGGGCGCGTCGAGACCCCTCGATTAGGATTCAGGCCATGAAGATCAACCTCCTGACCCAGGCGATCGCCCAGGGCCGCAAGTACGTGCGACAGAACCCGGAGAAGGTGCGTCAGGCGACGCAGCGCGCCGGTTCGTTCGTCGACTCCAAGACGGGCCGCAAGCACACGGCCAAGATCGACAAGGCCACCGGCGCCGCTGACCGCTTCATCGACAAGCAGCGCTGAGCAGCTGACACGCTCCGCCCCGAGACGCCGAACGGTGCCCCGGGGCGGTCGCTTTCCCCACCGTCAATGCGGGTTGGGGACAGTCACGTCCGCACGAGCCGCGGATGTGACACGCTTCACCCGTGAACACCGCAGCCGCCTCGCCTCTCGCGCCCGACGCCGCCACGCGCGCCCGTCGCCAACGCAGCTGGTACTGGTACGACTGGGCCAACTCGGCCTTCGTCACGACGACGTCGACGGTGCTGTTCTCGCCCTATCTCACGTCCGTCGCCAAAGCGGCGGCCTGCCCTGATCAGCCCACGGACGTCGCATGTCACGCGAATCTCTCGGTGCTCGGCATCCCGGTCTCCCCCGGCTCGCTCGCGCCGTACACGATCACCGTCTCGACGATCCTGAGCGCCGTCCTCCTGCTTCTCGTCGGCGCCATCGCCGACCGGGTACAGCGCCCCTCGCGCCTGCTCGGTGCGTTCGCCTGGGTGGGCGCAGCCGCGGCGTCGGCGATGTTCTTCGTCACCGGTACGAACTGGCAGCTCGGCGTGGTGCTCCTCATCATCGCCAACCAGTGCCTCGGTGCCTCCCTCGTCGTCTACGACGGCCTGCTCGTGCGGATCAGCGACGAGTCGGAACGTGACCGTGTCAGTTCGCGCGGTTGGGCTCTGGGCTACCTGGGCGGTGGCTTGCTCCTCGCGGCCAACCTGGCCGTTGTCACGCTGCACGACAAGATCGGCCTCAGCACGGGCGAAGCCGTCCGCGTGAGCCTCCTCAGCGCGGGCCTGTGGTGGGCGATCTTCACGCTCATCCCCGTGCTCGGGCTCAAGGACGTGCGCCACCCCGAACGCCCCGCGGCGGCGAGTGACGCCGGAACCGTGCGCGGCAGCCTGCGTCAGCTCACGAGCACGTTCCGTGAACTCAAGCACTACCCCGACACTCTCGTCTTCCTCCTCGCCTACCTCTTCTTCAACGACGGCATCCAGACGGTCATCGTCTCGGCCAGCCTGTACGGCAAGGAGGAGCTCGGCTTCGGCGACAGCCAGCTCATCGTGACGATCCTGCTCGTGCAGTTCGTGGCGTTCCTCGGCGCCCTGTTGTTCGGCCGCCTCGCGGCCGTGATGGGCGCCAAGAAGGCCATCCTGCTCTCGCTCGGCCTGTGGACCCTCGTCATCGCCGTCGCGTTCTTCCTGCCCGAGAAGCAGTTCGCGCTGTGGCTGTGCCTCGGCGTCGGCATCGGCATCGTGCTCGGTGGTTCGCAGGCGCTCAGCCGTTCGGTCTACAGCAAGCTCGTACCGCTCGGGCGAGAGTCGGAGTACTTCAGCCTCTACCAGGCCATGGAACGCGGCACGAGTTGGTTCGGCACCCTGACGTTCGGCCTCGTCCACCAGCTCACCGGTTCCTACCGTCTGTCGATCGTCGCGCTCGTCATGTTCTTCGCTCTCGGCGCCTACCTGCTCTCCCGCGTCGACGTCGAGCGCGGCATGGCGCGCGCTGGCCAGGGCTGACGCTTTGGTCGCGGGCCGCTTGAGGCCATACGATGACAGATGGAACATTTGTCACGTCTATGGCGTTGTTCTGCGTGAAGCAGCGCGGTGAGCGCTCTCACCAAACAGACGCGCTGTACGTGTGAAGTTGGGAGACATCCATGGCCGAACGTTCTCTGCGAGGTACCAACCTCAGCACCCTCTCTCTCGAGACGGACGAGGGCATCGCCTTCAGCGAGCGTCAGATGGTCAGCTACCGTTGCGAGCAGGGGCACGTCGTCGAACTGCCCTTCTCCGTCGAGGCCGACGTGCCGGCGCTCTGGGAGTGCCGTTGCGGCCTCGAGGCCAAGCTCATCGACGGCCCCGAGCCGGAGCGCAAGCCCGTCAAGCCGGCCCGTACGCACTGGGACATGCTCCTCGAGCGTCGTTCCGTTCCCGAGCTGGAGGAACTGCTCGACGAGCGTCTGACGCTCCTGCGCGAGTCGCGTGGCGAGAAGCCGCGCAAGAAGAAGTCCTGACGAGCCGCGCTCGTCCACCACGAAGGCCGGTCACCCCGAGAGGGTGACCGGCCTTCGTGTGTGGCGCGTGAGCGCGTCAGTCGATGATCTCGCCCTCGACGACGTCGTCGGACGCAGATCGAGTCCGCCGACGCGACGAGGTGTGCGTCGAGGAAGTCGACCCGTAACCGCCGAAGCTGTCCGAGGTCGGGTACGGCCGGCTCAGCGGATCCGGCCCGCCGAACCCGCGGGTGGCAGAGAAGCCGCCGGGGCCGAAGCTCGCCACCTGGACCGAGCCGAGGAGCTTGGCGGCCACGACCTTCTCGAGCAGCTTGCGCGTGAACGGACGCGTGAACGGCAGGAGGAAGAACAGGCCGAGGAAGTCGGTGAAGAAACCCGGTGCGAGCAGCAGCGTGCCGCCGACGAGGATGAGGGCAGCGTCCGAGAGTTCTCGCGCAGGCATCCGTCCGGAACCGAACGCCTGGCGCAGCGCCCCGAAGGCACGACCCGACTCACGCTTGACGATCCACGCACCCAGCGCGGACCACAGGACGAGGAGGCCGAACGTCGGCCATCCGCCGATCGTCTGCCCCATCTTGATGATGATGAACACCTCGATGACGGGGACGACGAGCAGCGCCAGCATCAGCCAACGCGCCCAGCCCTTGCGGCGAGGACGACTCGAGTAGGTAGTCACATCAGGTTCAACGAACGACGGCGCGCGAAGATTTCCGCCCGCGGCGCAGATTCAGCGCGAACGCGATGACGCAGGCCGCCGTCGCCACGATCTCGGGCGCGCGGCCGAGACGCTGAGCGAGCGTGGCTTGCGAGCGCAGCGGCAACTCCCCCGTCAGCACCGCCTGGGTGAACAGCGACGTGCGTTCGTGCGTCACGCCGTCCGGGGTGATGAGCGCGCTCACACCGACGGTGGAGACGTGCGCGATCGAGCGGCCGTACTCGAGCGCGCGCAGGCGCGAGATGGCGAGTTGCTGCGTCGACTCGGCGGTGTAGCCGAACGTCGCGTTGTTCGTCTGAACGAGGAAGAGCTGCGCGCCACGGTTCGCCGGCTTGCGCAGGAGGTCGTCGTAGGCCACCTCGAAGCAGATGATCGGTGCCGCCTTCACTGCGCCGGACTTCGTGGGCACGGAGAACACCCCGACCTTCTGTCCCTGGGTGAAGTCCGCGCGCACGAGATCGACCTGCTTGGAGAACGTGCGGAAGAACGAGCGGTACGGGATGTACTCGCCGAACGGCACCGGGTGCTGTTTGACGTAGGTGTCGCTCAGGCCCTTGCCCGGAAGGTAGAGCATCGAGGCGTTCGAGACCTTCGGCATCGGCTCGGACAGGACCGCTCCGACGACGAGCGGCGCGTCCAGTCGGCGCAGCGCGCCCGCGATCTCGTCACGGGTGTCGGCGTTGCGCTTGGGGTCGATGTCGGAGGCGTTCTCGGGCCACACGACGATGTCAGGTTTGGGTGTGGCGCCGGCCGCGACGGCGTCGGCGAGCTTCTCGCTGGCTCGCACGTGGTTGTCGAGCACGGCGCGGCGCTGAGCGTTGAAGTCGAGACCCGCGGTCGGCACGTTGCCCTGGATGCCGGCGATGTCGATGGTGCGCCCCTCCGTCGGGGGTGTGATGACGGAGCCCGCGAGAAGGGCCACGGCGGCGACAGCCACTGCGCCGACGGCGGAAGCGCTGGAAAAGCGGCTACCCGCATCGGCCTGTGTCGTCTCGCGGGAGGAGACGCCCCGCCATGAGGTGAACGCCCACACGCCCAGCCCGGCGAGTGCGCCACCGGCGAGGGCGAGCACGAACGTCAGGCCTGGTGAGCTCACCCACGCGACGAGGGGCGCCCACGGGGCGTCGGCCTGCGAGAAGGCGAGGCGGGCCCAGGGGAAGCCGCCGAACGGCGTGGTGCCGCGCAACCACTCCTGTGTCACCCACGCTGCCGCGCCCAGCACAGGCGCGAGGCGTCGACGCTGAAAGGGCGCGATGAGCGCGCCCATGCCGGCGAAGTACAACGACTGCAGGACGGCGAGCGCCATCCACGGGAACGTGCCGACGTACACACCCGACCACGAGAGCACCGGCGCGAAGAACGCCATGCCGAAGACGAAACCGAGCAGAGCTCCCCAGCGGGCACGGACGTGCAGGACGCTGACGGCGAAGAGTGCCAGGGCGATCGGGACCGTCCACCACAGCCCGTGATCGGGAAATGCGAGCCACAGCGCGAGGCCGGCCACCATTGCGGCGGCCAGGCGAAGGAAGCGACGAGGGAGCACCGCACAAGCATAAGTCAGCGGGGAAAGTGTGACGGACGGGCTCACACCGTTGGGGCCGACCAGCCGGAGCCGGAAGTTTTCTACTAGGTGTGAGACCCGTCCGTAGTCGCACGCGATCGCGTCACGTGCTTCAAGCAAAGATAGCCACGCACGGGCGGGCCTTCAACGTGATCGTCAGGATCGGATTCGGGCCCCTTGGGTCGGCGTTTCGGCCCTGCCGCAGAAACTCCCGAGAGGTGCGGCGTGTCGTCTTTCGGGGCGACTTCGAACTGCGCTATAGACAGTGATCATGGCGTCTCGAAACGTGAACACCGGCCCGACCACCCCCGCGACGCGCGCGCTCGACGCGGCAGGTGTCTCGTACGAAGGGCTGCCGTACGAGCACGATCCGTCGGTGACCTCCTACGGTGACGAAGCCGCGCAAGCTCTCGGTCTCGACCCCAGCCACGTGTTCAAAACCCTTGTCGTGTCGCTGGATTCGGGATCCTTCGGCGTCGCCGTCGTCCCGGTCTCGACGACGGCCGACCTCAAGGCCGTGGCCGCAGGGCTCGGCGCCAAGAAGTGTCGCCTCGCCGAACCGCGTGACGTGGAACGTCTCACCGGGTACGTGCTCGGAGGCGTCTCCCCCGTCGGCACGCGCACCGCCCTCGCCACGGTTGTCGACGCGAGCGCGGAAGCCCTGGCGACGGTGTACGTCTCGGGTGGGCGGCGCGGATTCGACATCGGGTTGGCGCCGGCCGACCTCGTTGAGAACGTTCACGGACGCTTCGCCCCGATCGCGCGCTGAGGCTCGACGCTTCGAGCGCTGTGGCACGATGACGCTCATGACGCCGCGTCGACTCATGCTGCTGGATTCCGCGAGCCTGTACTTCCGGGCCTTCTACGGTGTGCCCGAGCGGGAGGCACCGGACGGCACCCCCAACAACGCGCTGCGCGGCTTCACCGACATGATCGCGACGCTCGTCAGCACCTACGAGCCCACCGACCTCGTGGCGTGTTGGGACAACGACTGGCGCCCCGCGTTCCGCGTCGAGGCCATCCCGTCGTACAAGTCGCACCGCGTGCTCGAGGGCACCGACGGCTCCGAGGAGTCACCGGAGAAACTCACGCCGCAGGTGCCGCTCATCCGCGAGATGCTCGAGCTCGTCGGCATCACCCGCCTCGGCGTCGACGGCTACGAGGCGGACGACGTCATCGGCACGCTGACACACCGCTTCACCGGCCAGGGCCCGGTCGACGTGGTCACCGGCGATCGTGACCTCTTCCAACTCGTCGACGACGCCATGAGCGTTCGCGTGCTCTACACGGCCAAGGGCGGCGTGCGTGCCCCCGACCTCGTCGACGAGAGCTTCCTCATGACGAAGTACGGCGTGCCAGGCGGGCGCGCGTACGCCGATCTTGCCGTCATGCGCGGCGACACGAGTGACGGACTGCCTGGTGTCGCGGGCATCGGCGAGAAGACCGCGGCCGGGCTGCTCGCCGAGTTCGGCACGCTCGCCGCGATCCGTGGGGCCGTGGCGAACGGCGATCCCCGCATCAAGGGAGCGCGCCGAACGCGGCTGGAAGCCGCTCATGACTATCTCGATGTGGCGCCGAAGGTCGTCGATGTGGCGCTGGACGTCGAGGTGCCCGGCGACCTCGTCACGGCCCTGCCCGACGGCGTTGCACAGCCTGACAGGTTCGCCGACTTCGCAGCCCGCTACGACCTCGGTGGCAGCGCGGAGCGACTCTCCGCCGCGCTCACGCGCTGACGCACGCTCCACCTGACGGGTTCAGTCGAGACGGTCGGCCGCCACGACGCCGCGTTGAATGCCGGCGATGGCAGCCTTGGCCGTCTTCGTCAAGCCCTCGTGGTGGGTGGCACCCGCGATCTGATCGAGCAGGTCGACGAGCTGACGGCAGCGTCGCACGAAGTCACCCGCGGTGAGTTCCTCGTCGCGCAGAACGGCCTCGAGCCCCTGGCCCGCCGTCCAGCGGTGAACCGCCCACGCGAGGCCCGCGTCCGGAGCCGCCATTTCGGTGAGGCGGTGCTGCACGAGCGCGTCGTCGATGACCGACCACAGGTTGTGCGTCTCCTCGAGTGCGTCCGCCACGTCCCGGTTGGGCATGCGTGGCGCCTCCCCCACGACGTCGCGCCGCGACTCGTGCACGAGCGCCGAGACGGCGGCAGCCAACGAGGGGGCGTCGAGCTTCTCCCAGATGCCGGCGCGCAGGCACTCGGCCGTGAGCAGATCCTTGTCCGAGTACAGGCGCATGAGCGACGTTCCGCGCTCGGTGAGCGCGAGCCCGCCGTGCTTGGTGTCGTTCGGCTCGAGGTAGTCGAACTCGACGAGCACGTCGCAGATGCGGTCGAACTGCTTGGCGACGGTGTGCGTGCGGTTGTTGATCTTGGAGACGAGCGTGTCGGTCTCGCGGCGCAGTTTCCACCAGCGCTCGGCCCAGCGCGCGTGGTCCTCGCGGTACTCGCACGTGTGGCACGGGTGCGCCCGCAGGCGGCGCTGCAACTCCTCGATCTCGGCCGTGATCGCACGGTCGGGCTCGATGCTCGTGCGACGGATCGGCTTCGGCGGGTCGTGTGGCACCTTGGCCCGCAGCGTTGCGGCGAGGTCGCGGCGCGACTTGGGCGAGCGCGTCGTGAAGCCCTTGGGGATCTGCAGTCGCGTGAGCGGGTCGAGCGGAGCGTCGATGTCGCTCGACGTCACCTGGCGCAGCTGTCCGTCGGCCGTGATGACGCTCGGTGACGGGCCCTCGCGTTTACCGCCACGGTTGGCCTTGACGACGATGGCGAGGCCCTCACGCCGGCCGCTCGGGATGCGCACGACGTCGCCGGGGGCGAGTTCGCCGAGGGACCGATCAGCTGCCGCCCGAACGGCGGCAGCGCGCTTCTTCGCGGCGTTCTTCTCCAGCTCGCTGATACGCCGGCGCATGCCCGCGTACTCGGTGAAGTCACCGAGGTGGCACTGCATGGCCTCCGCGTAGCCCTCGAGGCCCTCCTCGTTCTGACGCAGCTTGCGCGACAGTCCCACGACGCTGCGGTCCGCCTGGAACTGCGCGAACGACGACTCCAGCACTTCGCGGGCACGTTCGCGCCCGACGGTGTGGACGAGGTTGACGGCCATGTTGAACGTCGGGCGGAAACTGGAGCGCAGCGGGTAGGTGCGCCGTGACGCGAGCCCGGCTACGGCCTCTGCTTCGACACCGCGGTTGTAGAGCACGACGGCGTGGCCCTCCACGTCGATGCCGCGACGGCCCGCACGTCCGGTGAGCTGCGTGAACTCGGCCGGCGTGATGTCGACGTGCGACTCGCCGTTGTACTTGACGAGGCGTTCGAGCACGACGCTGCGCGCCGGCATGTTGATGCCGAGGGCCAGCGTCTCCGTCGCGAAGACGGCCTTGATCCGACCCGTGACGAACAGCTCCTCGACGATCTCGCGGAACGTCGGCAGCATGCCGGCGTGATGGGCTGCGAAGCCGCGTGTGAGGCCCTCGACGAAGTCGTGGTAGCCGATGACGGCGAGATCCTGCGTCGGGATGTTCGCGACGCGCTCGGCGACGTACGCGCGGATCGACTCCCCCTCCTCGGGTGAGACGAGCTGCGTGCCGTACCCGAGGAGTTGGGCGACGGCCGCCTCGCAGCCGTTGCGGCTGAAGATGAACGTGATGGCCGGGAGCAACCCGGCGCGATCGAGGGAGTCGATGACGTCGGCGCGGTGCGCGGGGCGGAATGACTCCCCCGGCTTGCTCTGCGGTGCCGGACGCCGACCGCGCCCGCGGCGACCGGACGGAGCCCCCGCGTCGAAGCGGCGTCCACCGCGCGGTCCGCGTGTGATGAGACTGATGCGTTCCAGGAGCCGCGGGTTCACCTTGAGGCGCTTCTCGTCGTCCTGGACGAGCAGGTCGTACATCGAGTGCCCGACCATCATGTGTTGGTAGAGCGGCACCGGCCGGTGCTCGGTGATGACGACGTCGGTGTCGCCGCGCACCTGCTGCATCCAGTCGCCGAACTCCTCGGCGTTGCTCACCGTGGCCGACAGGGCGACGACCTGCACCGACTCGGGCAGGTGAATGAGCACTTCCTCCCAGACGGCGCCGCGGAAACGGTCGGCGAGGTAGTGCACCTCGTCCATGACGACGAAGCCGAGACCGGCGAGCGTCGAGGAGCCGGCGTACAGCATGTTGCGCAGCACCTCGGTCGTCATGACGACGATGGGTGCCTCACCGTTGTGCGAGGTGTCACCGGTGAGCAGGCCGACGTTCTTCTCGCCGTGCTGTTCGACGAGGTCGGCGTACTTCTGGTTGCTCAGGGCCTTGATCGGCGTCGTGTAGAACGCCTTGCGCCCGGTGTGGACGGCGAGGTAGCAGGCGAACTCTCCGACGACGCTCTTGCCCGCACCCGTGGGGGCCGCGACGAGGACGCTGTGCCCCTCCTGGACCGACTGTGCAGCCGCTCGCTGGAACTCGTCCAGCGGGTAGGGCAGCTGCTCGATGAAGTGGCCGAGGTGACTCGAGTCGAACTTCCGGCGTGACGCGGCCTGGGCGAACTTCTCGGCGGGAGACGACATGGTCACCAGGCTATGACACAGGCGGGCCACCGCTCGGTAGCCCGCCTGTGTCGAGTGTTCGTGCCGCGCCCGATCAGAGTGCGGAGGCCTTGTCGTCGCTGATCTCCATCCACTCCGGACGGGACTTCGCCTCCCGTCGGCCTCGAATCTTGTCGAGGACGAGGGCGAGTCCGGCAGAGCCGTAGAAGAGGACGAGCAGCGGTGCCGACAGCAGGAACATCGTCCAGACGTCCGGGGTGGGCGTCATGATGGCCGCAAAGGTGGCGATGACGATGATGGCGAAGCGCCAACCCTTGAGCATCATGCGGCCCGAGAGGATGCCGAGCACGTTGAGTGCCATGAGGAGGATCGGCAGCATGAACGACAGCCCGAACGCGAGAATGAAGCGCGTGACGAACGAGAAGTACTCGGTCGCGCTGGGCAGGTTCGAGGCGTTGTCCGGTGTGGCTCCCAGCAGCAACTCGACCGCGTTCGTGAACGTCTGAGTGCCCATGTAGACACCGCCGGCGAACAGGACGAGGGCGGCACCGATGAAGATGCGCCCCAGGCGCTTTTCCTTCTTCGTGAGGCCGGGCACGAGGAACGCCCAGATCTGCCAGAGCCAGACGGGGCTGGCCACGATGAAGCCGATCCACATCGACACCTTCAACTTGAGGTTGAAGGGGGCCGTGACGCCGTTGAAGTTGACGTCGATGTTCGAACCGGGGTGAAGAGCGGCGATGTCGGTGATCGGCTGCTTCAGGAAGTCGTAGACGTCCTGGTAGACGATCCAACCGACCACGCAGCCGACGAGGATCGCGATGACGGAGACGATCGCGCGGTTGCGAAACTCACGCAGGTGCCCCCCGAGGGACATCCGCGCTTCGGGATTGTCTTTGCGTCGACCGAATCGAGCCACGATGTGCGTGCGGTGCCCGTGCTCAGTAGTCGCGGCGCTCGTCGGCGCGGGTGGCGCCGTCGTGCGGAGCGTTGTCGCGCGGAGCTGCGGCGTCGCGACGCGTGGCCTCGCCCTCGACGGTCTCCGAGGAGGCCTTCGACTGCTTCTCGGTCTTCATCTCGTCGATCTCGCTCTTGAGGATGCGGGAGCTACGGCCGAGGCTCCGTGCCATGTCGGGCAGACGCTTCCAGCCGAGCAGCACGACGATCAGCACGATGAGTACGAGCAGGATCACGGGGTTGTCGAAGAGAGAGCGAAACATGAGCGTCCTTACGAAGAGTGCCACAGCGGCGCGGGGCCACCCGGTCTGATGGTCAGTCTAGAGGACGACGCCAACTGGCCCACACCTGCGTGTGGTCGTCGAGGCGCTCGTCCTTGTGCCGCTCACGGGCTCTGCGCAGTTGGTCGCGCCAATGGGAGGCGGGCTTGTCCCACGCCAATTCGTCGGCCCCGGAACGAACCACGAGCTCACCGCTCCCCCGTGTGGCCACCGCGGCGCGAGCCTTGTCCGCCTCGTCGCGGGCGGTTTGGGTGCGATCCAGCGCGTCACTCACGGTGCGACCGAAGTCACGTGCGTGGGGCCACACCTTCCACACGCGTCTCGCGAGGTAGGCGAAGGCCACGGCCCAGAAGATCACCCAGAAGATGATCCACGACCACCACGTCACAGCGCCCGCGCCGTCTGGGACGGGTCGACACCGTAGGCCTCGAGCGCGCGGCGAGCCTCGTCGGCGACGTCGTCCGTGAGCGAGGCGGGACGCAGCACGCGGGCGGCACCGCCGAGCTGCAGCAGCAGGCGGCGCAGCCATCGGCCGTCACCCACGTACAGCGTGACGTCGAGATACTCGCCGGAGCGCTCGACGTCGTGGCACGGGTAGTAGTCGGCCACCCAGGCCGCTTCGGGCGCGAGCCTGATGCGAGCGCTCGGGTCGGAGTCGTTGGGGGCGAAGAATCCACGCGAGAGGTCCGTCGTGGCGGCGTCGGTGGGCACCGTTGCGGCAGCGTCGAGCACCTGGACCGACTCCACCCGGTCGAGACGGAACATGCGCACGTCCTGCGCGCGGTGGCACCAGCCCTCGAGGTACCAATGACCCTCGGTGTTGAGCAGCCGCATCGGGTCGACGTCGCGCTCGGTCATCTCGTCACGGGACGGTACGACGTAGCGCAGGTGCACGCGTCGGGAGGCGTCGAGCGCCTCGCGCAGCAGGCGCAGCACCTCGTCGCCGTCGCGTTCGAGGCTGACGCGCACCCGGTTGCTCGGATCGCCGCTCTCCCCCGTCGCCTCGACGAGTTTGGCGAGTGCACGGTCCACGGCGTCGCGTTCGGTGAGGCCGGGAACATCGAGCAACGTGCGCAGACCGACGGTGAGAGCGAGTGCCTCGTCGCGCGTGAAGCGCAGCGGTTTGGCGATCGTGTCGGCGTTGCGCACGTAGACGTAGCCCTCCTCCCATTCGGCCTCGATGAGGTCGTCGGGCATGTGGCCCGGTGTGCCGCACACGAAGAGGAGGGCGAGGTCGGCCTCGATCTGCTTGCGGCTCACGCCGAGGGTGCGTGCCGCCTGCTCGATGTCGATGCCCTGACGGCCCATGAGCCACGGCACCATGGTCAGCAGGCGCGCGAGACGGGTGGTTGCGGCCTCGCCGGAGATCGGCATGGGGGTGGTGGACTCGCTCATACCCGCTCCTCCTGGTGATCCGCAGCGGCGAATGTTGCCTCGCTCGACGTCGCGTCGCTCGTCATCGCCTGCAGCGCGCCCGTCAGGCGGCGGATCACGGCGTCGCGCAGCTCGAGTGGCTGCTCGACGAGCACGTCAGCGCCGAAGGAAGCCACCTCGTCGGCCAGCACACCGAGGTCGGCGTACTCGATGTCGACGAGCTGCCACTCGTCGTCGACGACGCCGACGGTGCGGGCGCGACGCACGAGCGAGTGACCGCGTTCGATGCGCACCCGCAGCACGGCGGGCGCCCAGTCGGCCACGCGCTCGGTGCCGGCGATCATCGAGTGCGCGTCGTGATCGGCGGGCACCTCGTAGCTACCGGGCTTGCCGACCTTGCGCACGGCGCCGTCGATCCGGGAGAGCCGGAAGACGCGGGGTGCGTCACGGTCGGTGTCGAAACCCGTGACGTACCAGTGGCCCCTGCGGTTGGTGACGGTCCAGGGCTGCAGCGAGCGGCGCGTCGACTCTCCCCCACCCTTGCGGTAGTCGAAGGTGATGGCGCACCGCTCCATGACGGCGTCCTTGACGGCCTCGAAGGCGGGCTCGGCCGTGCGGATGCGCGGCTCCAGCCCGACCACGGAAGCGGCGTCGTGCTCGATGTCGAGCGCTTCGAGCTTGCGCAGGGCCGCCGCGGCGGGGCCGGCGAGGCTCGCCTGCTGCCACGCGCGTGAGGCGAGACCGAGGACGGCGAGCTCGTCGGCGTCGAAGTGCAGGTCGGGCAGTTCGTACTCGCGCCGATCGATGCGGTAGCCCGTCTCGTCCTCGAAGAACGTGTCGATGTGCTCGGTGCGCAGCGGGATGCCGAGATCGCGCAACTCGTCCTTGTCGCGCTCGAACATGCGGTCGAAGGCCTCGTCGTTGGGCGCGTCGGCGTACTGACGCACCGCCTGCCGGATGGCCGATTTCGTCAGCGCGCGGCGCGTGTAGAGCAACGCGATGACGAGGTTGAGCAGGCGTTCGGTCTTGGCTTCGGGCGTCGAGCGTGAGGCCACCGCGTGCCACCTTTCTGCCGAGGTCTCGTGACGGCTGCAGGCGCGTCACACCGAGTGAGGATACTCGTTCTTTCGCACACATGTGCGACGAGGCCCCGTTTCCGCGCGTGGCGGAAACGGGGCCTCGTCATGAGTGCTTCGCTCAGCGAATGCCGAACGAGCGACCGGCGCCCGGCTTGTTCGTCGAGACGAGGTCGACGACGAAGATGAGCGTCTCGTTGGGCTTGATCGCGGCGCCCGCGCCGCGCTCGCCGTAACCGAGGTGCGGCGGGATCGTGATCTTGCGGCGACCGCCGACCTTCATGCCGAGCAGGCCCTGGTCCCAGCCCTGGATGACCTGGCCGACGCCGACCTGGAACTCGAGCGGCTCACCGCGGTTCCACGAGGCGTCGAACTCCTCGCCCGTGGACCACGAGACGCCGACGTAGTGCGCCTTGATGATGTTGCCGGGCTCTGCGGTGGCGCCGTCGCCCTCCCAGATGTCCTCGAGGACGAGCTCGCTCGGCGGGTTGTCACCCGGGAAGTCGATCTCCGGCTTTTCGGTGTTCGGGTCGAAGCCCATGTGAATCTCCTTGAGTCCGTTCGTGATGATGCGTCAGTTGGCCGCGAGGATGTCGACGACGAAGACGAGGGTGTCGGTGGGCTGGATGCCCGCCTGCGGGTTGCCCTGAGCGCCGTAGCCGTCGGCCGGCGGCACGACCACGAGCACTCGGCTGCCGACCTTCTTGCCGACCAGGGCCTTGTCCCAGCCCGTGATGACCTGCTTCTTGCCGATGACGAAGACCGACGGGTTGGGCGCGTCGGGGTGCTTGGCCGTGGCGTCGAAGACGGTGTTCTTGCCCCAGATCTGGCCCGTGTAGGTGACCGCGATGGAGTCGCCCGACTTGACGGTGTCACCCTCACCTTCGACAAGCGTCGAGGTCTTGAGTGACGTGGGTGCCTTGGCGCCCTTCGGCATCGTGATGGCCGCCTGCTTGCCCGCACCGGCGGGAACCTTGACGGTCGGCATCCCGGATTCTGCGGGCTTGCTCGTGCCCTTGGCCTCGGTCAGGGGCGTGTCGACACCCTTGATGTCCATGTAGAGCACGAGGTTGTCGTTGGAACCGATGCCGAGGTTCTGGTTACCGGCCTTGCCGAACGCCTGCCCGGACGGCAGGGAGATGACGACCTTCGAGCCTTCCTTCTTCCCCTTCAGCTGGGTGAGGAGGCCCGGGAGGTTGTTGTTGTCGGCCATGTTGAAGCTCGGCACCGTCTCCCCGAACGTCGAACCGAGCGTCTTGCCGGTGGTGCCGTTGACCATGACGAAGTCGGCCTTGACGAAGTCCTTGTCTCCGATGGCCTTGCCCTTGCCCTCGGAGAGCACCTTGGTCGTCGCGGACTTCGTGCCGAAGGGCAGCTTGTCCTTCGCAATGGAGACGGTGGGCTTCTTGGCGTTCTTCGTGTCGACCTTGACGTCGGAGACGTTGCCCTTCGTCGCGGGCGAGGCGAGGCCGGACGACGAGGAGGACGAGGGCGACGACGATGCCGACGAGCTACCGGAGCCCGAACCCGACGAGGAAGCCTTGGACGAGTCGTCGCCGCAACCTGCGAGGAAGACGACCGGGAGGACGGCGAGGGCGAACAGACGCTTGGGGGAAGACACGCAGAAAAGTCCTAGCAGTGGGAAGTGAGTCCGGCCCACGATAACGCGTGGACCTCGCGACGACCTGTGCGTGGGCCGTCACAGAGGCGTGGAGAGGCTGTCGATGAGGCGCTCGACGCGGGCGTCCTCGGCGAGGAACGGGTCCTTGCACATGATGGTGCGCCCGGCCTGGTCGTTGAGCTTGAGGTGCACCCAGTCGACGGTGAAGTCGCGCCCGGCCGCACGGGCCTCGCGCACGAAGTCGCCGCGCAGCTTGGCGCGCGTCGTCTGGGGCGGCGTCGTCACGGCGGCGGCGATGCGCTCGTCATCGACGAGGCGACGCGCGCGCCCGGCCTTCTCGAGCATGCCGAACAGGCCGCGGCCCCGACGGATGTCGTGGAAGGTGAGGTCGAGTTGTGCCATGCGCGGGTCGTCGAGTTCGAGGCCGTGGCGCGTGGCGTAGTCGGTGAGCAGCCGACGCTTGATGACCCACTCGATCTCGGTCTCTACGCTCGAGAAGTCCTGGCTCTCAACGGCGTCGAGAGCGCGCTCCCACAGGTCGAGCACGAGCTCGACGGACGGGTCAGGGTCGCCTTCGCGCTCGACGAACGCCTTGGAGCGTTCGAGGAACAGCCGCTGCATCGCGAGCGCCGTCATCGAGGTGCCGCCTTGGAGGTCGATGACGGCCTGGCCGGTCGGGTCGGCCGAGACGTCACGGATGGCCTTGACCTGGTTGGCCAGGTGCATGCGCGGGAACGACTCCCCTGCCTCGATGAGGCGCAGGACGAGGTGCGCGGCGCCGACCTTGAGCAGCGTCGTCGTCTCGCTCATCGTCGAGTCGCCGACGATGACGTGGAGGCGGCGGAAGCGTGCCGAGTCGGCGTGCGGTTCGTCGCGGCTGTTGATGATGGGCCGTGATCGGGTCGTGGCGCTCGAGAAGCCGTCCCAGATGTGTTCGGCGCGTTGGGTGAGGTTGAAGACGGTGCGTCCGTCGCGCTGCAGGAGCTTGCCCGCGCCGGTGATGAGCTGGCGCGAGACGAGGAACGCGACGAGCACCTCCGAGATGCGGTTCATGTCGGTGCTGCGCTCGAGCAGGAGGTTCTCGTGGCAGCCGTAGGAGTTGCCCGCGGAGTCGGTGTTGTTCTTGAAGACGTAGATCGAGCCCTCGACGCCGTCCTCGGCGAGGCGCTCCTGCGCCTCACTCGTCATGTCGTCGAGGATGCGCTCACCCGCGCGGTCGTGGGCGACGAGGTCGAGCAGCGTGTCGCACTCGGCCGTCGCGTACTCGGGGTGGGCACCGACATCGAGGTAGAGGCGTGAGCCGTTGTCGAGGAAGACGTTGCTCGAACGCCCCCAGGCCACGACCTTGCGGAACAGGGCGCGGCTCACTTCGTCAGGGGTGAGCCGACGCTGGCCGTTCGTGGTCGCGGTGACCCCGAACTCGGTCTCGAGGCCGTAGATGCGGCGTTCCATGGGTGCTCCCGGGGTGCGTGCGAGGTGGAGGTGAGGGGGCTCAGCGAGCCGTCACTCGCCGCCCTTCTGGACGAAGCCGGAGACGAACTCGCTCGCGTTCGACTCGAGGACGCCGTCGATCTCGTCGAGCATCGAGTCGATGTCGCTCGTGTTCGACTCCCGTGTCACCTGGGCCTGACCGGCCTCGTCGGCGCCGTCGAAGTCGTCGCCGCTGCCGCCGCGCTTGCCGAACTGCTGCTGGTCGCTCATCGTGTACTCCTTCGTCGCCGGCCGCGCTCACGCCGTGTGGCCGTGGCGCGCCTGTGGTCGCTTCGCCACCACCCTAGTTCGCCGCAGGGGCGCGGGCAGGGGTAACCCTCAGCGCACCACCTTGTCGTCGCCGACCCGCTCGAGCAGCTCGGCGACGCCCCCGTCGAACCAACCGTCGGTCGAGCCCGCGTCACCGGCGAAGGGCTCGGGCATCGTGACGCGGGTGTAGCTCGACGGCTGCGCGGTGCGGTAGACCATCGCGTCCCAGGACGCCGACGCCACGTCGTCACCAAAGGCCTCGATGCTCTTGCCGCGCAACCACGCTCGCGTGTCGCGGGGCGGTTCGACGACGGCCTGGGCGAGTTCGTCGTCGGAGAACAGGCGGGTGAAACGCCCGCCGCGTTCGAGGGTGTGGAACACGCCCTTGTCGGCGCGAACGTCGGACCACTGGATGTCGAGAGCGCGCAGGCGCGGATCGTCCCAGCCTGTGCCGTGGCGCGCGATGAAGCCCTCCATGACGCTCCTCTTGGCGACCCAGTCGAGATCCTTCGTGAGCGTCATCGGGTCGGCGCGCAGGGCGTCGTGCACGCGCGTCCAGTGCTCGAAGACCTCGCTCGTGGCGTCGGCGATCGGGTCGTTGCCGCGGCGGGTCCACCATGCGTGGGTTGCGTCGCGGTACATCTCGAGCAGGTCGAGGGCCGTGACCGTGCGCCCGTCGACGAGTTCGTACTCCTGCGCGAGCGACACGTCGTGGCTGACGGCGCGCAGGGTCGCCACCGGCTGTTTGACGATGACGCCCGGCAGCGCCTCGTCCTCGAGGGCGCCGATGACGAGGCTCGTCATGCCCATCTTGAGCAGGTTCGCGACGTCGGCGTGGTTGGCGTCGCCGACGATGACGTGCAGGCGCCGGTACTTCGTGTGGTCGGCGTGCGGTTCGTCGCGCGAGTTGACGATCGGGCGGCGCAGCGTGGTCTCGAGGGCGACCTCGGTCTCGAAGTAGTCGGCGCGCTGCGTCAACTGGAAACCGGCACGCTCCGACTCCTGGCCGATACCGACACGACCGCTTCCGGTGATCACCTGCCGGGCAATGAAGAACGGCGTCATGCCGGCGACGACGCGCGCCCACGGCACCTCGCGGCGCAGGAGGTAGTTCTCGTGGGTGCCGTACGAGGCGCCTTGGCCGTCGACGTTGTTCTTGTAGAGCTGCGTTGCGCCGTCCGGGTGCTCCGCGAGGAGTTCGGCCGCGCGACGCATGACGAGTTCGCCCGCTCGGTCGTAGCGCACGGCGTCACGCGGGTTCGAGACCTCCGGCGAGCTGTACTCGGGGTGCGCGTGGTCGACGTAGAGCCGGGCGCCGTTGGCGAGCACGACGTTGGCGAAGCTGGGGTCGGCCTCGTCGGTCAGCTGGCTCTCGTGCGCCACCTCGCGGGCGATGTCGTAGCCGCGCTGGTCGCGCAGCGGCGACTCGTCGCTGTAGTCCCAGCGGCTCTGCGCGGCGTTGAGCCCGACGGCGTCGGCGTAGGCACGCACGACCTGCCCGGACAGCACCATCGGCGTCGTGCGCGTGTCCCCCGGACGCAGGACGCCGTACTCGGTTTCGATGCCCATGATGCGCTGAACGGTCATGGGATCAACCCTAGTGCCGGCCCCATCTCGCGGCGGGGGCCGGCGCGAAACGTCACGCAGTCGCGTTGACGTGCAGACGGTGGCTGCTCGCGAGCTCGAGTTCGATGTCCTGAGGCTGTGTCAGGACGGTGAGGCCACGCGCCGCCGACTCCCCTCGCTCCTCGCAGAGCGCGGTGACGACGTAGCGACCGCTCGGCGGCAGCGACATCTCGAAACGGCCTTCGGCGTCAGTGCGCGTGGCCGCCTGATACTCGCCCGAGTGCTTGAGCAGCGTCACGGGCAGGTCGGCGGTCGGCCCGCCGCTGGAGACGACGGTGCCCGTGAGCAGCAGTGGCCGCGACAGCGTGAACTGCGGCAGCTCCGGTCCCGTGACGTCGACGAACTGCGAGCGCGTGGCCCACCCGTCGGCCGACGCCACGAGGACGTAGTGACCGGCCCCCGGGAGGGCGAGTCGGTAGCGGCCGTCCTCGTCGACGCGGCCCCAGTCGAGGTGGGCGCCGTCGGGGGCGAGGGCTGTGACGACGCCGCGACGCAGGGGACACCCGCCCAGGTCGGTGAGCACGCCGGAGGCGACGACGTCGCGGTTGTCGCCCGCACGGACATCGCTGCTCGTGGCGCGCGTGGGCGCCTCAGCGCTCCCGGCCCCCTCCTCGCGCGCGGGCACGGCCCGCGGCGCAACAGCTGCCTTGGGCACGAAGCCGGCCACGAGCGCCGACGCCAGCGAGGCGAGTGCAGCCATGACGAAGACCGTCTTGAAGCCGTCGAGTTTCGGCACCTCGTGGCCGGCCAGCGAGAACGACATGCTCGTGAGCACCGCGGCAACGGCGGCCGACGACGTCGAGGTGCCGATCGAGCGCAGCAGCGTGTTGAGACCGTTCGCGGCGGCCGTCTCGGTGATCGGCACCGAGCGCATGATGAGCGTCGGCATCGCCGCATAGGCGATGGCGGTGGCGGCGCTGCACAGCGTCGCACCGAGCACGACCTGCCACACGGAGCCGGTGAGGAACACGCGCATGCCGTAGGCGAGCGCCAGCGTCGTGGCACCGACGATGAGCGTCGTCCGGGCCCCGAAGCGCTTCGTGATGCCGGCGCTCACGGGCGACAGGAAGACCATGGCGAGACCGCCCGGCAGCATCGCGATGCCCGCGGCGATGAGTGAGAGGCCGAAGCCGTAACCGGTGGCTTCCGGCATCTGCAACTGCTGCGTCGTCGTCATCATGTTGGCGTACATGGCGAAGCCGATGAGCAGGGACGCCGCGTTGGTCAGGAGTACGGGGCGTCGGGCCGAGGTGCGAAGGTCGACCATCGGTGAGCGGTGACGCAGCTCCAAGGGCGCCCACGCCGCGAGGATGGCGACGCTTGCGGCGAGCCCGAGGATCACCTTCTCGCTCGTCCATCCCCAGTGTCCGCCCTTCGTGATGGGCACGAGGAGGCACAGCAACGCAGCCGACAGGAGCAGCGCACCGACGAGGTCGAACGAGCCCGATGACTTCACCTTGGATTCGGGCACGACGAGCACGACGCCGAGGAACATGAGGGCGGCCGACGCACCGGAGACCCAGAAAACCATGTGCCAGCTGAAGTGCTCGACGAGGACGCCGGCCAGCGGCAGACCGATGGCGGAGCCGATGCCGAGGGTGGCGCTCATCGTGGCGACCGCTCCCCCGACGCGTTCGCGGGGCAGTTCGTCGCGTAGGATGCTGATGCCGATGGGAATCATCGCGGCGCCCACACCCTGGAGGGCGCGAGCTGTGATGAGGGCGGCGAGACCGTCACCCAGGGCGCCGAGAAGCGATCCGGCGATGACGAACCCGAGCGAGACGAGCATGATGCGCCGCTTGCCGACCATGTCGGCCAGGCGCGCGAGGATCGGCGTTGCCACGGCTCCTGCGAGCAGCGTTGCGGTGACGAGCCAGGCCGCGTTCTCCGCGCTCGTGTCGAGCAACGTCGGCCACTCCGGGATGAGCGGTACGACGAGCGTCTGCTGGAGCGCCACGACCGTGCCGGCCACACACAACACGGCGACGACGAGACTTTGGCGGGTGGATCTCGCCGTTGCGGCGTGGCGGGCGGTCACAGGGCTCCTCATCGGTGGTGGCGTATTGATAATCAATATAAAAGGGTGGGGAGCCCGTGTCATCTCGGCGGGACGGAACGAGGCTCAGCTCACGCTCGGACAGGCCGAAGGCGGCACGAGCGGTCGCGATAGCGTGAGGCCATGCCTGCCGCCCTCGCTCCGGTTCTCGACCTCGTCATCGTTCTCGTCTTCTCGGCCACCGGCCGACGTAACCACGGCGAAACGGGTGCGCTCGAGGGCGTACTGACGACAGCATGGCCCTTCCTCGTGGGCGCCTGCGTGGGGTGGGCCATCGTGCTCGTCGCCCGACGTTCGTTGCTCGCGGGCAAGGCCCTGACGGGCGGCGTCGTCGTGTGGCTCTCGACGATCGTCGTCGGCATGCTGCTGCGTCAGCTCAGCGACCAGGGCACCGCGATCTCGTTCGTCATCGTCTCGCTCGTCTTCAACGGGTTCTTCATGCTCGGCTGGCGTGCCCCCGTCGCTTTCCTCGAGCGTCGCCGCGCCCACGCCTGAGCCGCTCGACAACAGTGAACCTCCCCGACCACGGACGGTCGGGGAGGTTCACTGCGTTCCGGGAAGGCGCCGGTCAGTTCTTGTCGGCGAGGGTGCGGATGTCGACGATCCGCTCGCCGCGACGGCCGGAGATGCGCGCCCAGTCGTCGGGGTTGCTCGTGCCCGGCAGGTCCTCGTTCTCTCGGAACTCGTCATGGCACGCGGCGAGGACGAACTCGCGCGTGATGCCGCGCTCGCCGTTCGTGATGAGCGCCTTGATGGCGAACTTCTTCGCGCGGTCGACGATGTTTTGGATCATCGCGCCGCTGGCGAAGTCCGCGAAGTAGAGCGTCTCGCGGCTGCCGTCGGCGTACGTGGCCTCGAGATAGGCGTGGGCGTCGTCGCGGGCGTACAACTCCCCCACCGCGGCGTCGATGAGCGCCTCGGCCGTCGCGCCCGCGTCACCGTCGTGCTTGGCGAGTTCGCTCTCGTGGAACGGCAACGCGGCCGTGAGGTACTTGCCGAAGATGTCGCGGCCCGCATCGGCGTCGGGACGCTCGATGCGGATCTTCACGTCGAGACGGCCCGGGCGTAGGATGGCCGGGTCGATCATGTCCTCACGGTTGCTCGCACCGATGACGATGACGTTCTCCAAGCTCTCCACACCGTCGATCTCCGCGAGCAACTGCGGCACGATCGTCGTCTCGACGTCGGAACTCACGCCTGCGCCGCGGATGCGGAACAGCGACTCCATCTCGTCGAAGAAGACGACGACCGGAGTACCCGAGCTCGCCACCTCGCGGGCGCGCTGGAACAGCACGCGGATGTGACGCTCGGTCTCACCGACGTACTTGTTGAGCAGCTCCGGGCCCTTGATGTTGAGGAAGTAGCTCGCCTGGTCGCTCGTGCCCTGGCGCTGCGCCACCTGCTTGGCCAGGGACGCGGCCACGGCCTTCGCGATGAGCGTCTTGCCGCATCCGGGCGGGCCGTAGAGCAGGACGCCCTTGGGCGGGCGCAGGTGGTGTTCGGTGTAGAGGTCGGAGTGCAGGAACGGCAGCTCGACGGAGTCGCGGATCGTCTCGATCTGTCCCGCGAGGCCACCGATGTCGGTGTAGTCGATGTCCGGCACCTCTTCGAGTGCGAGGTCGGCCACCTCGGCCTTCGTCACGCGTTCGAGCACGAAACCGCTCTTCGGTTCGAACAGAAGGGCATCGCCGGGGCGCACCGTGAGCTCGGCCAGCGGGCCGGCGGTGCGCACGACGCGCTCCTCGTCGTTCGACGTGGCGATGAGTAGACGCCCGTCCTCGAGCGTCTCCTTGAGCGTGACGATCTCGCCGGCCTTCTCGAATCCGAGCACCTTCACGATGTTCATGGCCTCGTTGACCATGACTTCCTGGCCGGGGCGAAGGTCCTCGGCCTTGAGGGTCGGCGAGTACGAGACGAGCATCTTGCGGCCCATGTAGAAGATGTCGGCGCTGCCGTCCCCGTGGGCGGCGATGACCGTCGCGTAGTTGTTCGGCGGCTGCGCGAGCCGGTCGATCTCGCTCTTCATCGAGGAGATCTGCTCGCGGGCGTCCTTGAGCGTGCGCACGAGGCGCTCGTTCTGCGCAGAGATGGTCGACAGGTTGGAGCGCAACTGACGCACGTCGGCGTCGGTGGGCTTTGACGTGTCGCTCGGGTCGAACTGCGGGACGCTCATCGCCGCTCGTCCTCCTTCGAAGCCGGGGTGGCGCGTCGAGCGCGCCTTTTCGCCCACCCTATCGAGCAGGGCTCGCCGGGTAGAGCGAACCCCCGGCGCCGACGTGCGGCATCCGGGGGTTTCGCTGAGGTCAGCCGACGAACCTCGGCGGGGACGCGTCAGTCCTGGTCGGTGACGACGCCGTCCGTCGCGTCGGCCTCGTCACGCGGCTCGTCGTCGATGGACGCGCCCGACTCGGCTGCGAGCGCCTGCGCGGTCGGGGTGTTCTCGAAGGAGCGCACGAGCTTGCGCATCTTCTTGTCGGAGACGGGGCGCTCGCCGACGGCGTCCGGGGTCCACGCGTCGTCCGGCGTCTGCGGCGGGTTGCCGTTGTCCGTGGCGCCGCCTCCGGCAGAGCCCCCGCCGTAGGCGCCCTTGGCCGGGCGACGCTTGCGCAGCGGGGCCTCGACGCCGTCCGCGAGACGGCGCGTGGAGATGAGGAAGCCGGTGTGGGCGTGCATACGGTGTTCGGGGCGCACCGCGAGACCTTCGAGGTGCCAGCCGCGCACGAGGCTCTCCCATGCCTGCGGTTCGGTGAAGCCACCGTGCTCGCGGGTGGCCTCCGCGACGCGCGACAACTGGGTCGCCGTGGCCACGTAACAGATGAGGACGCCGCCGGGGGCGAGCGCGTCGTAGGCCACCTCGAGGCACTCCCACGGCGCGAGCATGTCGAGCACGACGCGGTCGATCGTGCCGGCCTCCACGGTCTGCGGGAGCATGTCGACGAGGTCACCGATCGTGATGCTCCACGCCGGGTGGTCGGTGCCGAAGAACTCGCGCGCGTTGCCGGCGGCGATGGCGGCGAAGTCCTCACGACGCTCGAACGAGTAGACACGGCCGTGCTCGCCGACCGAACGTAGCAGCGACATCGACAGGGCGCCCGAACCGACACCGGCCTCGACCACGCGAGCGCCGGGGAAGACATCGGCCATGGTGACGATCTGGCCGGCGTCCTTGGGGTAGACGACGGCGGCGCCGCGCGGCATCGACATGACGTAGTCGGACAGCAGAGGACGCAGGGCGAGGTACTCGACGCCGGCGGTGTTCGTGATGGTGACGCCGTCGGGCGAGCCGATGAGGTCGTCGTGGCGCACGAAGCCGCGGTGGGTGTGGAACTGCTTGCCCGGCGTCAGCGTGATCGTGTGCATGCGGCCCTTGGGGTCGGTGAGCTGGATGCGCTCACCCTCGCGGAAGGGGCCGCGGCGGTACTCGGCTCCCGTGGGTGCGGCGGGAAGGTCGGACGGGCGATCGGCGTCGGTCATGCCGAGAAGTTTAGGTGGTACGCAGGTCGCGGCCTTGCGCTCCCGCGTGCGCCTGCAGGGCGCGCTCGAGATCGCTGAGCAGGACGACGCCGATGACCTGCTCGCCGTGCGGCGGCGCGGCGGCCGGCGCGGGCTGCGTGACGACGACGAGCTGCGGCGTCGTGTCGCCCTCGAAACCCGGCAGGACGGCGGTGATGTCAGCCTGGGTGTCGGCGACGATGGCGGTGGCGCCGGAAACGATGGCTTCGGCGATCGCACTGGCCGGCACCCGGTCACGCTGTTCCAGCGGAACCCGCACGTGAGCGCCGGGCGGGACGACGGCGACGGGTTCGTTGGAAGCTCCGAGCAGGACGACGGGGTCCGGCCCCTTGGGGAGCGCCGAGACGGGCGTGTCGGCGGCGGCTGACACTGCGGGGCGCATCACCTGGGCCACTCGGATGCCGGAGAGGAATTCCCGGTTCGTGCCCACGGTGACGGCGGTGCTGGCACCTCGCCACAGGAACATGGCGATGAGCGCGAACCACATGAGGTTCCACGTCGAGCCCTCGCCGCGAAGCACCGGCACGAGGGCCCAGAGCACGACGGCGACAGCGACGATTCGGCCGCACCAGCCCGCGGCCTTCATGCCCTTGGCCCGGCTACCGGTGACCTTCCACACGAGGGCGTCGACGATGAACCCGCCGTCGAGAGGCAGCCCGGGCAGGAGGTTGAACAACCCGACGAAGCCGTTGCTGAAGGTGAACGCGAGCAGCAGCAGATGGCCCGCGCCGTCACCGCTCGACTGGGTGAGGGCGAACCATCCGGCGCCGGCGAGGACGAGGTTCGTCAGGGGCCCGACGACGGCGACGAGCGCCGAGTGCCCGGGTGTCGCGTCGGGTGAGTCGTAGGCCGTGTGGCCGCCCCACAGGTCGGCGACGATGCGGTTGACGCGGTAACCACAGGCCTGGCCGACGACGGCGTGAGCAGCCTCGTGCGCGAGCACGCTGACGAGCAGGAGCACGGCGTACGCGGCCGCGAGCAGGTAGGCGCCGGCTCCCCATTCGGGGTGCAGTCGGGCGACCTGCGGGCCGAAGAGCGCGACGATGACGAGGGCGATGATCGGCCAGGATCGGCCGATGTAGACGGGCACGCCGCGGAGCGTGGCGATCTTGAGACCCGGGGACGTCGACGGCATGAGGAAAGCCTAAGCGGCGTGGCTCGGCGTCGCTCGGGCGGTGTGAGTTACGCGCGATAGGCTCGCCGAATGGTCGCCGCGCTGTCCCCCTCACGAGCGTCCGATTTCATGCAGTGCCCGCTGCTCTACCGCTTCCGCGTCATCGACAAGCTACCCGAGCCGCCGAGCCCGGCCGCGGCGCGCGGCACGCTCGTCCATTCGGTGCTCGAGCGCATCTTCGACGTCGAGGCGCCGCAGCGAACACTCGAGCACGCGCTCTCCCTCGTCCCGCACGCGTGGGAGGACATGCTCGCCGAAGAACCCGAACTCGCCAAACTCGCGGGCGGCACGCCCCACGACCTCGCGACGTGGTTGCGCGACGCCGAGAAGCTCGTCGAGAAGTGGTTCGACCTGGAGAACCCGCAGCACCTCGAACCCGCCGAACGCGAGCGCTACGTCGAAGCCGACCTCGACGGCCTCACCCTGCGTGGGTACATCGACCGGCTCGACGTAGCACCCGGCGGGCAAATCCGCGTCGTCGACTACAAGACGGGGCGCTCACCGTCGGAGCTCTTCGAGGGCAAGGCCCTGTTCCAGATGAAGTTCTACGCGCTCGTCATCTGGCGAACTCGAGGCGTCATGCCGCTCATGCTCCAGCTCGTCTACCTCGGCAACAGCCAATTCGTGCGCTACCAGCCCGACGAGGACGACCTGCGGGCTCTCGAGCGCAAAATCACGGCTCTGTGGCAAGCCATCGAGCGCGCCGCGCAGACGGGTGACTGGCGTCCACGCAAGTCGTTCCTCTGCGGCTGGTGCGACCACAAGGCGCTGTGTCCCGCCTGGGGCGGCACTCCCCCGCCGCTTCCCGACAATGCCGGCGTGCTCGCCCTCGACCCGCACTCGACTGCCGACCTGGGGGATGTCGACGGTGACTGAACCTGATCAGGTTCAAGGTGCGGACTGGGAGGCCTGGCGCACCGTCGGTTGTGGTGTCGAAGCACTCCATCACGTCCTCACCCAAGCCGACGTGGACGTCAACCTCAACGAGGTGTTGCGCGCGGCGCTCGCGGCCGATGGCTACGACGACGCGCTCGGATGGCGCCACCGCGCCCTCGTCGAGGTGGCGGCAGCCCACGGCGTCCCGGGCGAGATCGTTTCCGGTCTCGACGTGGACACGCTGACGCACAACGGCGGCGCGGTCTGGCTCGTCTCCGTCACGGCACCCGAGCAGTTCGCGTGTACCCACCTCGTGGCGCCCGATTCGCGCGACGGCCGGCTCGACGTGTTCTGGCCGCAGGTCCACCCCCAGTTCGGTGGCCGCTTCCTCGCTGACCCCCGGTGGTTCGGGCCGAAGATGACCGGGCGCGGCACGCAGTTCGAGGTCAGTGCTTGAGCCGCGCGACTCCTTCGCCGTGCTCGTGATCCCCTTCACAAAACCTCGTGGAATACCCGGCCGAGGGTTACGGTTCAACAGGTAGTTTCAATTTCAACTACTTCCCCGAGGGGTCATGCAGTTCGGAATCTTCACGGTCGGTGACGTCACGACGGACCCGACGACGGGTCACACGGTCAGCGAGCACCGGCGCATTAAGAACACCGTCGAGATGGCCAAGGTCGCCGACGAGGTCGGTCTCGACGTCTTCGCCACCGGTCAGCACCACAACCCGCCCTTCGTGGCCCCCGCCAGCCCGCCCGTCCTCATGGGCAACCTCGCCGCGGTGACGAAGAACATCATCCTGTCGACCGCGACGACGCTCATCACGACGACGGACCCGGTGCACATCGCCGAGGACTACGCCTACGCGCAGCACCTCGCCGACGGGCGCGTCGACCTCATGCTCGGACGCGGCAACACCGGACCGGTCTACCCCTGGTTCGGCAAGGACATCCGTGAGGGCATCCCGCTGGCCATCGAGAACTACGCCCTGCTGCGCAAGCTGTGGAGCGAGGAGAACGTGACGTGGGAGGGCAAGTTCCGCACGCCGCTGCAGGGCTTCACCTCGACCCCGCGTCCGATGGACGGCGTCGCGCCGTTCGTCTGGCACGGTTCGATCCGCAGCCCCGAGATCGCCGAGCAGGCCGCCTACTACGGTGACGGCTTCTTCCACAACCACATCTTCTGGCCGCCGGAGCATGCGGCTCAGATGGTGCGCTTCTACCGTGAGCGCTTCGAGCACTACGGTCACGGTCGCGCGGAGGACGCCATCGTCGGTCTAGGTGGTCAGGTGTTCATGGCTGACTCGAAGTCGAAGGCGATGGAGACCTACCGTCCGTACTTCAACAACGCCCCGGTCTACGGCGGCGCCGCCTCCCTCGAGGACTTCACGACGCAGACGCCGCTGACGGTGGGTACCCCCGACGAGGTCATCGAGCGCACGCTCGGCTTCCGCGAGTACGTCGGCGACTACCAGCGCCAGCTGTTCCTCGTCGACCACGCCGGGTTGCCGCACGCCGAGGTCATGCACCAGATCGAGCTGCTCGGCACGAAGGTCGTGCCGCAGCTGCGCGCCGAGATGGACGTCCGACGCGCCGCCGGCGTACCTGACGCCCCGACGCATGCCAGCCTGCTGGCTGCGCGCGCTGCCCAGGCGACCGACACGCCCTCGGCTGACGCCGGTCAGATGGGCAGCGTCGAGACAGGCGCGCCGCGCGCTCCGAAGGTCGACGATGTGACGGGAACGCGCGCCGAAGACCGTTGAGCATCAGCCCGGTTCGCCGACAACTCGGCTAACCGGGCCCGGCGGGCGACGCCGGCGGCGACGTTCGGCCCAGACTCAGAGCAACGAGACGAAGGAGAACACGATGACGAACTGGACGGCACGCCTCGCCGTGATCAGCGGCGGGCTGAGTGAGGAATCGTCGACGCATCGTCTCGCCCAGCTGCTGTGCGACGCGGTTGTCGAGAGTGCGCGGGAGCAGGGCGGCGAGGTCGTCGTTCAGCGGATCGACCTGCGGGCGCTGGCGCACGACATCACGACGGCGTCGTTGACGCGGTTCGCTCCCCCGGCGCTCGCGGACGCGTACGAGGTGCTGGGCGCGGCCGACGCCGTGGTCGCGGTGACGCCGACGTACAAGGCGAGCTTCACGGGCTTGTTCAAGTCGTTCTGGGACGCGACTGCAGACGGCGTGCTGAGCGGCGTGCCCGTCATCGTCGGCGCGACGGGCGGTTCCACCCGACACTCGCTTGTGACGGACACGGCCCTGCGACCGCTGTTCGCGTACATGAAGGCGCTCGTCATGCCGACGGCCGTCTACGCCTCGCCCGACGACTGGGCCGGGCGAGGCCTGGAAGCGCGTGCGAGCGAGGCTGCCGATGAGTTGACGCAGCAGCTAGAGCGCGGGCTCGGCGGAGCGGACGTGGCGGTGAACGGCAGTTCTGAGGCGCGCTCGTCCAAGGTTGAAGAAGCGCCGAGAACATCGTCGAAATCGTTTCGTACGCTTGCCGATACGCGCAATCGGGCGCGCGATCCGTTCGTCGCGGTGCCGACGATGGAAGAGATGTTGCGCGGCTGAGCACGACTCGTGACCGGAAGGGGTCCGTCAGGTTCGTCATGAACCTGACGGACCCCTTCGTCACGTTCGTCTGCCGGGATGTGCCATAGTCGGAAGCGTCCTTCGTGGGAGTCCTGAGAACAGGGCTGAGAGGGAGCTGATACTGCTCCGACCGCTACCCGACCTGACCCGGATCATGCCGGCGCAGGCAGCCAAGGAGACCTCGTGGTCGCTCATCCTCCGTTCGGTGCCGACGTTCGTCGACATCTGTTGCGTGGGGTCTTGCCGTGCCTTCGCCCGATCCGAAGGAGGCACCATCATGACGACGTTCAACTCCCGCGAGCTCGCGGCCACCACCGACCGAGCAGCCACGTCGCCGACGTCGGCCCCCGTTCAGACGCGCGCAACCACCCCCGCTGACGGATCGGACGCTCGCCGGAAGCAGTACCGCGACGCGGACGGCCTGCGCGTGCCCTACACCGAGGTCATCCTCGACAACTCCCCCGGCACCGGCGCGGCCAACGCTCCCGTCGAGCTGTACGACACCTCCGGCCCGGGCAGTGACCCCGAGGTCGGGCTGCCGCCGCTGCGCGCCGAGTGGATCGCCGAGCGCGACGACGTCGAGACCTACGCCGGTCGGGAACGCACCCTGCTCGACGACGGCCGCTCGGCCGTCCGACGCGGTGAGGCGAGCCGCGAGTGGCGCGGCGAACGTCGCGCACCGCTGCGCTCCAAGGGCGGTGCCGTCGTCACCCAGATGCACTACGCCCGCAGGGGATTGATCACCCCCGAGATGCGATTCGTCGCCGCCCGCGAGAACTGCGCCGTCGAACTGGTGCGCAACGAGGTCGCCGCCGGGCGCGCGATCATCCCGGCCAACGTCAATCACCCGGAGAGCGAGCCGATGATCATCGGGCGCCGCTTCCTCGTCAAGGTGAACGCGAACATAGGCAACTCGGCCGTGACGTCGTCGATCGCCGAGGAGGTCGACAAGCTGACGTGGGCGACGACGTGGGGCGCCGACACCGTCATGGACCTGTCGACCGGTGACGACATCCACACGACGCGTGAGTGGATCATCCGCAACTCCCCCGTCCCGATCGGCACTGTGCCGATCTACCAGGCCCTCGAGAAGGTCAACGGTGAGGCCGACAAGCTGACGTGGGAGATCTTTCGCGACACCGTCATCGAGCAGTGCGAGCAGGGCGTCGACTACATGACGATCCACGCCGGCGTACTGCTGCGCTATGTGCCGATGACGGCCGAGCGCATCACGGGCATCGTCAGCCGCGGCGGCTCGATCATGGCCGGCTGGTGTCTCGCACACCACGAGGAGAACTTCCTCTACACCCACTTCGACGAGCTGTGCGAGATCTTCGCCCGCTACGACGTCGCCTTCTCCCTCGGTGACGGCCTGCGCCCTGGCTGCACTGCCGACGCCAACGACGAGGCGCAGCTTTCCGAGCTGCGCACCCTCGCCGAGCTGACGAAGCGGGCATGGCAGTTCGACGTCCAGGTCATGGTGGAGGGCCCCGGGCACGTGCCGCTCGACCTCGTCGAGGAGAACGTGCGCCTGCAGCAGGAGTGGTGTGACGGCGCGCCGTTCTACACGCTCGGCCCGCTCGTCACCGACGTCGCACCCGGCTACGACCACATCACTTCCGCCATCGGCGCGACGACGATCGCGATGGGTGGCACCGCGATGCTGTGCTACGTCACGCCGAAGGAGCACCTCGGGCTGCCGAACCGTGATGACGTCAAGACCGGCGTCATCACGTACAAGCTCGCGGCGCACGCCGCCGACGTCGCGAAGCGCCACCCCGGCGCGCGAGCGTGGGACGACGCGTTGAGCAAGGCGCGCTTCGAGTTCCGTTGGAACGACCAGTTCAACCTGTCGCTCGACCCCGACACCGCGCGCGAGTTCCATGACGAATCGCTGCCTGCCGAGGCGGCGAAGACGGCACACTTCTGTTCGATGTGCGGGCCGAAGTTCTGCTCGATGCGCATCAGCCAGGACGTGCGCGACCGCTTCGGTGACGCCGGCGCCCAGCGGCGCGTCGTCAGCGAGAGCGAGGCCCGTGAGGGCATGCAGCAGATGGCGAAGACGTTCGTCGAGCTCGGGCGCAGCGTCTACGTCGAACCCGACACCGCCCACGCCCTGGCGACCCCGACGCCCCAGGACTGACGGGTTCGCAACGGTGAGGGGTGGAGCAACGCGACTCCGCCCCTCACCGACTCTTGTCTCCGTCCGTGCCCACCCCATCTGCGATCTACGTCCACATGCGCGAACGGCGTACCCATCTGCGATTTCCGGTCACATTCGTCTGTGCCACGGCCTGCCGGGCCGGCTCGAGCGTCAGCGCGTCGCCCGAGCCCGCTCTGCCAGACGCGGCAGGTCGTCGAGGCTGACGGCGGCGAGGTCGGGGACGACGACGAGGCCGTCGAGCTGCGGAATCTCGACGAGATGCGGCACGGCGAGCGTGGGGACGCCGGCCGCGACGGCCGAGCGCACGCCCGTCGCCGAATCCTCGATCGCGACGCACTGCTCGGGCGCGAGCGCGAGGTTGTGTGCGGCCCGCAGGTACGGCTCCGGGTGCGGCTTGCCGTGTTCGACCATGTCGCCGGTGACGACGACTTCGAACGTCCCCGCAGGCAGGGAATCGACGAGAACCCGGGCGAACGACTCGTACGACATCGTGACGAGGGCGCACGGTAGACCCGCGTCGCGCGCCGCGAGCAGGAGCTCGCGAGCCCCCGGTCGCCACGGCACGTGCTCACGCAGCTTGACGACGACACGTTCGAGCAGGGCGTCGACAATCTCCTCCGGCGTGAGGGGAATGCCGGTCTGTTCCTTGATGATGCGCCCCGAGACGATGAGCGCGTTGCCGACCAGTTGGAACGCCTGGGCGTCGCTCCACGTGCCGCCGTGCGACTCGATGAGGTCGTTCTCGGCCTCCATCCAGTACGGCTCGGTGTCGATGAGTGTTCCGTCCATGTCCCACAGCACGCCGTGAGGCCTCGTCGGGGCGTGCGTGACACGCTGCTCGAGGCGCGTGAGGTGGGGCGTCGGGTCCACGGTCAGTCTTCCGGGTCGTAGCTGAGGTTGGGGGCGAGATGACGCTCCGCGTCCTTCACCGACCAGCCCTTTCGCCCAGCGTAGTCATCCACCTGATCGCGCCCGATCCGTCCGACGACGAAGTAGCGCGATTCGGGGTGGGCGAAGTACCACCCGGACACCGACGCTCCCGGCCACATCGCACGCGACTCGGTGAGTTCGACACCGATCTCACGCGTGACATCGAGCAACTCGAAGAGGGTGTCCTTCTCCGTGTGCTCGGGGCACGCCGGGTAGCCCGGCGCGGGGCGAATGCCGGTGTAGCGCTCGGCGATGAGGTCCTCGTTGGAGAGGTTCTCCCCTGCCTCGTGACCCCAGAACTCGGTGCGAACGCGCTCGTGCATGCGCTCGGCGAGCGCCTCGGCCAATCGGTCGGCCAGGGCCTCGAGCAGGATCGCGGAGTAGTCGTCGAGTTCCTCCTTGAACGCGGCGATCCGAGCCGGAAGCTCGGTACCGGCGGTCACGGCGAAGGCGCCGACCCAGTCGTCCACGCCGGAGCCCTGCGGCGCGACGAAGTCGGCCAGGGAACGGTTCGGCACGCCCTCGCGGTGCTGACCCTGCTGGCGCAGGTGATGCAGACGAGCACGCTCGTCGGAACGCTCGGCGTCGGTGAACAGGACGGTGTCGTCGCCGTCGCCCGCGGCGGGCCAGAAGCCGATGACGGCGGCCGGGTGGAGCCAGCCCTCGGCCTCGACGCGGTCGAGCATCTCCTGCGCATCGTCGTAGAGCTTGCGTGCTGCCTCACCCTGGGCGGGGTTGCTCAGAATGTCCGGGAAGCGACCCTTCATCTCCCACGCGGCGAAGAAGGGCTGCCAGTCGATGTACTCGCGCAGCTCGCTCACGGGGTAGTCGGTGAACGTGCGTGTCACCGGCGCCCCGTCCGCGGCGAGTGCCGGCGCTGCGGGCACAGCACCGAGGTCGAGCATCGGGCGGTTCTCCCGAGCCGCATCGAGACTGAGCAGCGGGCGGTCGTCACGCTTGGCCGCGTGGCGCGCACGCAGAGAGTCGTAGTCGGCCGTCACGTCCGCGAGGAGCGCCTCGCGACGGGCGCCCTTCGACAGGAGCGCGGCAACGACCGGTACGGAGCGCGAGGCGTCCTTGACCCACACGACGGGCTGGTCGTAGCGCTGATCGATCTTGACGGCGGTGTGTGCGCGCGACGTCGTGGCGCCCCCGACGAGCAGGGGCAGGTCGAAGCCCTGCCGCTGCATCTCCCCCGCGACGTTCACCATCTCCTCGAGCGAGGGCGTGATGAGGCCCGACAGGCCGATGATGTCGGCCTCGTGCTCACGGGCAGCGTCGAGGATCTTCTGCCCGGCCACCATGACGCCGAGGTCGATGACCTCGTAGTTGTTGCACTGCAACACCACGCCGACGATGTTCTTGCCGATGTCGTGGACGTCGCCCTTGACCGTCGCGAGCACGACCGTGCCGTTCGTCTGCTTGCCCGTCGTGCCGCTCTTCACCTTCTCCGCCTCGATGAAGGGGATGAGGTACGCGACGGCCTTCTTCATGACCCGGGCCGACTTCACGACCTGGGGCAGGAACATCTTGCCGGCACCGAAGAGGTCGCCGACGACGCCCATGCCATCCATGAGCGGGCCCTCGATCACCTCGAGCGGGCGCTTTCCCTCGGCCTCGAGCTCCGCGCGCATTTCCTCGGTGTCGTCCTCGATGAAGTCGTCGATGCCCTTGACGAGGGCGTGCGTGATGCGGTCGCGCACCGGCTCCTCGCGCCACCTCTCGGACTTCGTCTCGGCGACGGCTTCGCCGGTGTTGAAGCGCTCGGCGGCCTCGAGGAGGCGCTCCGTGGCGTCGGGTCGACGGTTGAGCACGACGTCCTCGACGAGGTCGCGCAGTTCGGGGTCGATCTCGTCGTACACGACGAGGGCGCCCGCGTTGACGATGCCCATGTCCATCCCCGCGGCGACGGCGTGGAAGAGGAAGACCGCGTGGATGGCCTCGCGCACGGGGTTGTTGCCGCGGAAGCTGAACGACACGTTGGAGACGCCGCCGGAGACAAGGGCACCCGGCAGGTTCTCCTTGATCCAGCGGGTGGCCTCGATGAAGTCCACGCCGTAGTTGGCGTGCTCCTCGATACCCGTACCGATGGCGAAGATGTTGGGGTCGAAGATGATGTCCTCGGCCGGCAGGCCCACCTCGGGGCCGGTGAGGATGTCGTAGGCGCGTCGGCAGATGTCCTTGCGCCGCTCGAGAGTGTCGGCCTGGCCGTCCTCGTCGAAGGCCATGACGACGGCCGCAGCGCCGTAGCGCTTGACGAGCCGCGCCTGCTCGACGAACGGCTCGACGCCCTCCTTCATCGAGATGGAGTTGACGATCGACTTGCCCTGGATGCACTTGAGTCCGGCTTCGATGACGTCCCACTTCGAGGAGTCGACCATGACCGGAACGCGGCTGATGTCGGGTTCGGACGCGATGAGCTTGCAGAAGCGGTCCATCGCCTCGATGCCGTCGATCATCCCCTCGTCCATGTTGATGTCGATGATCTGAGCGCCGTTCTCGACCTGCTGACGAGCCACAGACAAGGCGGTGGGGTAATCGCCGTCCTTGATGAGCTTGCGGAAGCGAGCCGAACCGGTGATGTTCGTGCGCTCACCGACGTTGACGAAGAGCGAGTCGTCGTCGACGGTGAAGGGCTCGAGGCCGGAAAGCCTTAGAGCGGAACCGATCTCGGGCACCGGACGTGGCGGCAGCTTCTCGATCATTTCCGCGATGGCCGCGATGTGGTCCGGGGTCGTGCCGCAGCATCCACCGACGATGTTGACGAGTCGGTCGGTGGCGAACGTCGTGACGACCCCCGCCATCGCGTCGGGCGTCTCGTCGTACTCACCGAAGGCGTTCGGCAGCCCCGCGTTCGGGTAGCAGGAAACGAAACAGTCTGCGATGCGGGAGATCTCGGCGACGTACGGTCGCATCTCGTCCGCGCCGAGTGCACAGTTGAGGCCGACGGCCAGCGGCTTGCTGTGGCGCACCGAGTTCCAGAACGCCTCGCTCGTCTGGCCCGACAGCGTACGTCCCGAGGCGTCGGTGATCGTGCCCGAGATGACGATGGGCCAACGGCGGCCGCGCTGCTCGAACAGGACGTCGAGTGCGAACAGAGCCGCCTTGGCGTTGAGGGTGTCGAAGATCGTCTCGACGAGCATGATGTCGACGCCGCCGTCGGCCAGGCCTTCGGCCTGCTCGAGATAGGCCGAGACGAGCTCGTCGAAGGAGATGTTGCGCTTGCCCGGGTCGTTGACGTCCGGCGAGATGGACGCGGTGCGGTTCGTCGGGCCGATGGCGCCGGCCACGAAGCGGGGACGCTCGTCGGTGGCGACGGCATCGGCGGCGTTGCGCGCGAGTTTCGCCGAGGCGACGTTGAGCTCGTACGCGAGGTCGCTCATGTCGTAGTCGGCGAGCGAGATGCGCTGGGCGTTGAAGGTGTTCGTCTCGACGATGTCGGCGCCGGCTTCGAGGTACTCGCGGTGGATTCCCTCGATGACGTCGGGCGCGGTGAGCGAGAGCAGGTCGTTGTTGCCCCGCAGGTCGCTCGGGTAGTCGGCGAAACGCTCGCCGCGGTAGTCGGCTTCGGTGAGCCCGGCGCGCTGGATCATCGTTCCCATGGCGCCGTCCATGATGAGGAGGCGATCGCTCAGGAGGCGCCTGAGTTCGTCCGTGCGATCCGTGCTGGTCGTGACGAACTCGTCCTGGTCGGTCGTTGTCTTGGAGCGGCTGCTCACGTGACGTCCCTTCACCGAAGATGGTCTGAACGCCACATGCTAAGCGGGAGCGAGGTACCGGCCTTGGTGCGCGCAGCCTCGTGGCCGCATACTGGAACGCTTGCCGATCTTTCGACCCGAAGGGGTGCCCGCAGTGCGTCGTCACTTCGAACTCGTCACCGAGACCGCGCCCACCGTCATCGTCGCGTTCCAGGGGTGGAACGACGTGTCCGGTGCGGCCCTGGACGCCGTCGACCACCTCGTCACCCAGACGAAGGCTCGGCTGTGGGCCGACATCGATCCTCAGGACTACTACGACTTCCAGGTCAACCAGCCGCGCGTCGACGTCGTCGACGGCGAGCGTCGCATCATCTGGCGCACGACCGAGGTCCACCACGCGGTGATGGCCGGGGTGGGCGATGTGCTGCTCGTCAAGGGCATCGAACCGTCGTTCCGCTGGAAGGCGTTCCTCGACGAACTGCTCACGATGCTCGACGACGTGAACCCCCGTCGCGTGGTCCTGTGCGGCGTGCTCGACGGCGAAGTGGCCCACACGCGTCCGTTCCCCGTCGCCTTCACGTCCCCTCAGCCGGTGACCCGGGCGGCCCACGACGCACGGACACCCACCTACATCGGACCGACGGGCATCGTCGGGGTGCTCGTCGATGCCCTCGGTCGCACTGCGTACGAGACGCTCTCGATGTGGGTGACCGTTCCTCGATACGCGCTCGGTGGGCCCCAGCCGAAGGTCTCCCTGACCGTCGTCAGCGCGCTGGAACGCCTTCTCGAGACGCCGCTCCCCCTGGCCGATCTCGAGGAGCAGGCGCGCGCGTGGGAACGGGGTGTGAGCGACCTCGTGGCGGAGGACGGTGAGATGGCGTCCTACGTCGACACGCTCGAGAACACCGTCGACGTCACCGAACTGCCCGAGGCGTCGGGAGACGCCATCGCGCAGGAGTTCGAGCAGTTCCTGCGCCGCCGCGACGACGACCAGCTCTGAGCGCACGAACAAGGACCGGCCCGCCCCCACGTGGGGACGGGCCGATCCTCGCGAGAGTCGGAGTGTGACTCAGAGGCGGACGCCGAGCAGGGCCTCGACCGCTTCGCGGACCTGGCCACCGGAACCGATGGCCTCGTTCTCCGCGGTCTCACACCAAGCGTCCACGGCGGCGAGCGCCGATGCGGTGTCGAGGTCGTTGCGCAGGGCCCGGCGCAGATCCGCGACGACGGCCTCGGCGTCCCCACGATCGTTGGACGTGGCGGCACGCCAGCGTGCCAGTCGCTCCTTGGCCGCCTCGAGCATGGCGTCGGTGTACTCCCAGTCGCTGCGGTAGTGCTGCGCGAGCATGACGAGACGAATGGCCATCGGGTCGACGCCCTCACGGCGCAACACGGAGACCTTGACGAGGTTGCCCTTGCTCTTGCTCATCTTCTCGCCCTCGTACCCGACCATGCCCTGGTGGGCATAGTGACGGGCGAAGGGCACCTGGCCGGTGAGCGCGACGGCCTGGACCGCGCTCATCTCGTGGTGCGGGAAGACGAGGTCGGTGCCGCCGCCCTGCAGAGTGAAACCGGAACCGAGGTGCTCGAGCGCGATCGAGGTGCACTCGATGTGCCATCCGGGGCGACCGCGTCCGATGACCGAACCGCCGTTCCAGGCGGGCTCCCCCGCGCGCTCGGCGCGCCACAGGAGCGGGTCGAGCGCGTCGCGTTTACCAGGGCGCTCGGGGTCACCGCCACGGTCGGCGTAGACGTCGAGCATCTCCTCGCGACTCCAGTGCGACAGGTCGCCGAACGTGGGCTGCTGCGCGAGGTCGAGGTAGATGTCCGCCGCGCCGTCGGCGACGTCCTCACCCTCGGGCACCGGCGAGGCGTAGGCCGCGCCGGACTCGACGAGCTTCGTCACATTGGCGGCGTGTGAGCCCATGGACTCGACGACGCCGATGTAGTGCTGCGGCGGCAGAACGGCAAGGGCTTCCATGTCGCCGTGGAAGAGCTCGATCTCGCTCGTGGCGAGGTCGCGCCAGTCGACACCGTCACGGGTGGCACGTTCGAGCAGTGGGTCGTCGACATCCGTGACGTTCTGGACGTAGGTGACCTTCATGCCCATGTCCCGCATGACGCGGTGGGCCAGGTCGAAGGTGACGTAGGTGGCCGCGTGACCGAGGTGCGTCGCGTCGTACGGAGTGATGCCGCAGACGTACATGCCGGCTGCTTCGGCGGGCTCGATCGGAAGGGGTTTCCCGGCGGCCGTGTCGAAGAGGGCGAACGGCGTGTCCGCTCCTGCGGTGGTCGAGACGGCGGGCAGGGAGGGCGCGGACCACGATTTCACGCCGCCCAGCCTAACGCGCTCACAGCGGCGGCCAGGGCAGGCCGTAGCGCTCCTCGGGTGGGTCCGGGAAGGTGCCGGCTTCGAGCAGTGCGTCGGTGCGCGCGTGCAGCGCCTCGATCTCGGCCGGTGTGAGGAGCGGGGCCAACCCCTGTGTGAGTTCCCCTCGCGCCGAGACGAGGCGCCGAAGCGCCGTCTCGATCGGCTCCTCCAGTGGGTCACCGGCGAAGCCCCACAGGACGGTGCGCAGCTTGTCGTCGGTGTGGAAGGTGAGGCCGTTGTCGATGGCGAACAGTGCCTCGGGTGTCTCGATGAGGTGGGAGCCCTTGCGGTCTGCGTTGTTCGTCACGACGTCGAACACGGCGATTCGCCGCAGGGCGGGCGTGTCGGTGTGGACGAGGACGAGTGGTCCCTCCTCACCCTCGAACGCGGCGATCGGGTGGACCGACCCCTGCTGGGAGACGAACTCCTCCTCGTCGAGCAGCGCGACGTGTGCCTGCTCCGTCGGGACGAGGGGACCCACCCAGCGCTGCAGTGAGCCTTCGCCCAGGTCGTCTTCGAACCACCGGGTCTCGGGAACGTGATCCCAGCCGAGCGCGGCGCACACGAGGGACGCCGCAACCTCCCGGTGCGCGAGGGTGCCTCGGGGGAAGTCGGCCAGCGGACGCTCGCCCGCCACGGGCTTGAACACGGCGCGGGCCGCGTGGTCCGGGAGCTCGCTCGGGTCGTCCGGCACCTCGGCGAGTGAACTCACGTCGGCCATGCGCAGGACGACGTTGGACGCCTCGACGAGACGGCCTTCGAGCGTCCACCGAGCGTGCTCAGGGAGCGAACCTCCCGATTCCTTGGGTTCGCTCAACGGCGGCGGTACCCGTTGGCTCGAGGGCAGACATGACCGCTGGGATCGAGCGGCTCGTTGCACAGCGGGCACGGACGTCGGCCCTGCGCGACGAGGGCGATCGAGCGGCGGGAGAACTCTCGCGCCACGCTGGGGGTCATGACGACGCGCAGAGTCGTCTGCTCGCCGTCGGTCTCGTCACTGGCGCCCACCTCGTGCTCGAGGTCGTGGCACTCGATGCTCAGCAACTGCGTCGTCGGATTCCACGCGGCGCTCATACTGCCGACCCGGAAGATCGGGTCGACAGGCAGCTCGAGGGGGTCGTTGTCCTGCGGCGCAGCAGGAACGTCCCGGTCGGCTCCCACCTCGTCGAGCAGTTCGGCAACACGCTCGGCGAGGAGTTCCACCTGCTGCTTCTCGATGGCGACGCCCTCGACGCGGCGCGGGTCGCGCACCTGAAGGTAGAACTCACGGGCCCCCGGCTCGCCGACCGTACCGGCGACGAAGCGCTGAGGATGAACGAACTCGAGCACTGGCATGGCTCCAGCCTAATTGCGCTGTCCAGACGCGGTGTCCGTGACGCCCCTCGATCCGCCGACGGTGGCGTCCGAGCCGCTCGTCGCCTGGTGGGTGAGCACGTCACGCAGCCCGCCGTGGGTGTGGTTCATGAGGAGGACGAACGGCCGCGACGACGTGTAGCGCACGATGCTGACCGAGGAGGGCGAGGCGACGATCCGCTGGAAGTCGTCGAGCGGTGTGCCCAGAGCGTCGGCGAGCACCGCCTTGATGACGTCGCCGTGGCTCACGGCAACCCACGTGGCACTCGCGCCGTGGGACTGCTCGACCCCGGTGTCGATCCCACGGACGGTCTCGACGGCCCTACGCTGCATGTCGCGCATCGACTCGTGCTCGAACGCGTCGCTGGGCGGAAAGGTGACGCCGGAGGGGGCCTCCTGGACGTCCTTCCACAGCGGTTCCTTCGCCAACTCGACGAGTGGGCGCCCCGTCCACGCTCCGTAGTGGCACTCGCCGATGCCGTCGTGTTCCTCGGGCACCAAGCCGGTGCGCTCCGCGAGCGGGGCTGCCGTCTCGCGACAGCGCACGAGCGGCGACGTCACGAGGCGTACGGGAGTCGTTGCCGCGGAGATCGACTCGGCGATGGCGGAGGCTTGCGTTCGGCCGGTGTCGTCGAGGTGGGTTTCGGGCGTCCAGCCGGCCAGAACACCTGAAGCGTTGGCCGTCGTACGTCCGTGTCGGAGCAGGATGAGGGTCGCCACGCCGCCAGCCTAATGACAGCGCCGGGCCGGATGGTCGAGGACAATGAGCCCGTGATCATCGACCAGGCCGTCTACCGCCGGGGCGAACGCCTGCCCTGCGGTGACATCAGCGACGAACTCGCTGAACTCCAGGCCCGAGGGGACGACGAGTCCAGCTTCCTGTGGATCGGCCTCAAGGATCCGACGGCCGACGAGTTCGAACACTTCGCCCGTGAACTCGAGCTGCACCCCCTCGCTGTCGAGGATGCCCTCAAGGGCGGCCAACGACCCAAGTTCGAGATCTACGGCCACATGGCGTTCGTCGTCATGCGCACCCTGCGCTACATCGACGAGAGTTCCGACGTCGAAACCGGTGAACTCATGGCGTTCGTCGGCCCCCACTTCGTCGTCACGGTGCGACGGGGTGAACCCGCGCCCCTCGAGCAGGTGCGATCTGCGCTCGAACACGACCCCACGATGCTCGAGAAGGGGCCGATGGCTGTGCTCTACAGCGTCATGGACGCGGTGGTCGACCGCTACCGCACCATCGACGAGGAGTTGAGTGACGACGTCGTCGCCATCGAGCACCGCGTGTTCACCCCCGGCCTGACGACGGACGTCGGTGAGATCTACGCGCTCAAGCGCGAACTGCTCGAAGCGCGCTGGGCCGTGCAGCCCCTCATCGAGCCCGCTCGGCGGTTGCTCGCGGCACGCTTCGTGCCCGACGAGTTCTCGCCCTTCTTCCGTGACATCCAAGATCACCTCCTCATCGTCCACGAGCACATCGAGACCTACGACCGGCTCCTGTCGGATGTCCTGTCGGCCCACCTCGCGCAGGTCTCGGTTCGCCAGAACGACGACATGCGCAAGATCTCGGCCTGGGTCGCGATCGCGTCCGTCCCGACGATGTTGGCGGGCATCTACGGCATGAACTTCCACTCGATGCCGGAGCTGGAAGCATCGGTGAATGTCGGCGGCAGCGAGTTCTACTACGGCTACTACGTCGTGCTCGCCGTCCTCGTCACCGCGTGTGTGCTCCTGTGGCGCACCTTCAAGAGAACAGGATGGCTGTGAGCTCACTGACGCACCTGCACGACGACCGACCGCACGTGGACGTCGCGACCCTCGGCGCGAGCGGCGCCCGGGTGAGTCGTGTCGTCCTCGGTGTCTCCGGGTGGGGCGGCAGCGTCGACGCCGAACGGGGCGCCGAGGTCGTCGACACCTACCGTGACGCCGGTGGCTTCACCCTCGAGGTCGGTGACACGGACGGCGGCGTGGCCGAGGAACTTCTCGGTGAGATCGTCGGCGGCCGCCATGCGCGTGACGAAGTGTTTCTCATCGGACGTTCCGGGCGCGGCTCGCACAGTGTGCCGGTGCCCGGTAGTAGCGGCGACACGTCGCGTCGGGCGCTCATGGCGGGCCTCGACGCGTCGCTGGCCCGCCTCGGCACTGAGCACCTCGACCTGTGGCTGGTCGACGGCTTCGACGGCGTGACGCCGAGCGCCGAGGTGGCCGAGACGATGGAGTGGGCGTTGACCTCAGGGCGCGCCACCTACGTCGGTGTCGGTGATGTACCGGCCTGGCGCGCAGTCGATCTCAGCCACGAACTGGCCACGCGGCGCATCCGTCTCGCGGCGCACGCCACCGAGTACAGCCTGCTCGAGCGTTCTGCGGACACCGACGTGGTCGACGCAGCTCGGACTCGGGGCCACGGTGTGCTCGGCGGAAGCGCTCTCGCGGGAGGGGCCTTGACCGGCAAGTACCGCCACGGAACCCCGGCGGACTCGCGCAGGGCCGCCGGTGTCGTCCCGCTCCAGCCCCGTCACTTCGGTGCCTCGGCGCGTTCCGTCGTCGAGTCGCTCGCCACCGCCGCCGAGGGGCTGGGCGTGCACCCGAGCGAACTGGCCCTCGCCTGGCAGTTGCGGCAGGAGGGACTCGACGCCCTCATGGTCGGTGCGCGAACACCAGCGCAGATGCGCGTGCTCCTGCGTGCGGGCCAACTCGTCGTCCCCGACGAGATCCTTGCCGTCCTCGACGAGGTCTCGCGCACCCGCTGAGTCGCCTCGCAACACTAGACATGAGGAAGGCCCGCCGTTGCCGGCGGGCCTTGCTCATGTTCGGAGCGTCATTGCACTATGACGCGCGCCGCTCAGTGCTCGTCGTCCTCGTCTTCGTCGTCGAGGTCTTCCTCGTCGTACTCGTCGTCGTCATCTTCGTCGTCTTCCTCGTCGAAGTCCTCCTCCGAGTACACCTCGAGCGGTGTGACTTCGTTGAAGGCGTCCATGAGGGCGTCGTCGTAGTCCTCGAAGGCATCGGCCAACGCCTGGTAGGCGGCGACGACCGCGGGGTCGTTCTCTCCCCGTCGTCCGGAACATGCTTCGAGGTGACGTTCGAAGGCGCTCGTGAGTGTTTCCAGAGCTGCGCGCGGGTCTGCGGTCATGTGGAAAACGCTACCGCGAACGCGGCAGAATGTGCAGATGCCCGAGTACGAATACCGCACGCTCACCTTCGAGCGCGGCACCAGCCGCGGAGACATCCGACAGGCCCTCACCGATGAGGCGGAGTACGGGCACTGGGAACTCGCGCGCACGCGCCTCTACCTCGGCGGAACGCGTCGGGTCTGGCTGCGCCGGCGCATCATTCGCATGCGCCGCGAGTCCCCCGGCGGCCTGCTCTGACTCCTGTCGTGTCGGGCGGAGCCGCGAGCCGCTCAGCAGTCGGTGAGGAAGCGCGCCAGGACGCGCTGACCGAATTCCAGGCTCTCGACCGGCACGCGCTCGTCGATGCCGTGGAACATCGGGGCGAAGTCGAGGTTGGCCGGCAGACGCAGGGGTGCGAACCCGTAGCCGGTGATGCCGAGTTCCTTGAGCGCCTTGTTGTCCGTGCCGCCCGAGAGGCAGTAGGGCAGCACCTCACATCCCGGGTCCTCGGCGCGCAGAGCCGACTTCATCCGATCGACGAGGTCCGTCTCGAACGGTGCGTCGAGCGCGATGTCCCGATGCAACGTCTCGACCGTCACGTGCTCGCCGGCGAGTTCCTCGATGACCGCCATGAGCTCGTCCTCGTGGCCGGGCAGGAAGCGACAGTCGACGTTGACCGATGCCGTCTGAGGAATGACGTTCTGCTTGTACCCCGCCGCAAGCATCGTCACGTTCGACGTGTTCGCCAGGGTGCCTTCGACGAAGCCGCGAGCCCCGCCGATCGTGGACAGCAGGGCGGTGTTGTCGTCGTCGGCGTACGTGATGCCCGTGGTGGTCGACAGACCGTCGAGGAGGGCGCGCACACTCGCGATGTACTGGCGCGGCCACACGTGGGCGTCGATGCGCGTGATGGCCTGCGCGAGTCGAACGATGGCGTTCTCATCGTTCGGCACGCTGCCGTGTCCGGCGCGTCCGTGGGCGGTGAGGCGCAGCCACCGGATGCCCTTTTCCGCGGTCTGGAGCAGGTAGGCCCGCTGGTCACCACCGGAGGCTGCCGGCACGGTGACGGAGTAGCCGCCCACCTCGCTGATAGCTTCGGTGGCGCCGTCGAACAGCTCGGGGCGGTTGTCGACGGCCCAGTGTGAGCCGAGCACTCCCCCGGCTTCCTCGTCGGCGAAGAAGGCGACGACGAGGTCACGCGACGGCTTGACGCCGCGGCGGGCGAAGTCACGCACCGTCGCGAGGATCATGGCGTCCATGTCCTTCATGTCGATGGCGCCGCGACCCCAGACGCACCCGTCGGCCAGGTCTGCCGCGAAGGGGTCGTGGGTCCAGTCGGCCGCTTCCGCCGGAACGACGTCGAGGTGCCCGTGGACGACGAGAGCCCCGCGCTCGGAGTCCTCACCGGGGATGCGGACGACGACGTTAGCGCGGCCCTTCTCGCTCTCGAACAACTCGGGCTCGAGGCCGACCTCCTGCAGCTGACCGACGACGTACTCGGCCGCCTCGCGCTCCCCCGGCCCCTCGACCCCGGGGCCGTAGTTGCTCGTGTCGATGCGAATGAGGTCACGGCAGATACGAAGGACGTCGCTTTCGGCGGCTGCAGAAGTCATGCTCCTACTCTGCCACCCGTTTCCGGGCACGAAAAAGCGGCCCGATGATCTCTCATCGAGCCGCTTCGCGGTGTGTCCGAGGGGGGACTTGAACCCCCACGTCCGATAAAGGACACTAGCACCTCAAGCTAGCGCGTCTGCCATTCCGCCACCCGGACAGGTGGTGTTTTCCGGCCGCTTCCGCGTCCTTCCAACGAGGGAAAACACTACCAGGCGATTCCGGCGAATGCACATCGAGATCCTGGGGGTGCGCCACGGCCCGCCGACACGGTGATGTCGGCGGGCCGTTCGCGTGCCGACGACGTCGAAACGTCATACGTCAGGCGTTGGGATTCCCCTGCTCGTCGCGGTTCACACCTTGCAGCGGCGCGCGCACGGGACGCTCCTCGCGCACCTCCTGCGGTGCCGGCTCCGGCGAGCCAGCAGCCTCGTCGAACGTGGGAGCAGCCACGTGCGGCGAGGGCGCGATCTGCGGGCGCTCGACTTCGCTCGGGGCATCTTCGGCGGCTGACGGAGCAGCAGCTCGCACGGGGCGAGCGGCCGTCTGCGTGTTGCGCTCTGCCTCGGTCGTGGCCTGGTTGGCCTCACCGCGGGCGTTCGCCAGAGCGACCTCCGGGTCCTCGAGGGTGGTGTCGGCGAACGCGTTGGTGTCGTTCGTGCCGGGGTCGACCCATTCCTCGTCGTCGTTGTCTCCCGGGCGACCGGCGTCGCCGCCGAGGGCGCTCGAGATGCCGCGCAGAGCGTCCGTGACCTCGGAAGGGATGACCCACATCTTGTTCGAGTCGCCCTGAGCGAGCTGCGGCAGTGTCTGCAGGTACTGGTAAGCGAGGAGACGCTGCGTCGGCTTGCCCCGGTGGATGGCGTCGAACACCTGCTGGATGGCGCGGGCCTCACCCTGTGCCTTGAGGATGGCCGCCTGGGCCTCGCCCTCGGCCTTGAGGATCGAGGACTGCTTCTCACCCTCGGCCGTGAGGATCTGCGACTGCTTGAAACCCTCGGCGTTGAGGATGGCGGCGCGGCGGTCACGCTCGGCGCGCATCTGCTTCTCCATGGAGTCCTGCACCGAAGCCGGCGGGTCGATGGCCTTGAGCTCCACGCGGTTGACGCGGATGCCCCAGCGCCCGGTCGCCTCGTCGAGCACGCCGCGCAGCTGGCCGTTGATCTGGTCGCGCGAGGTCAGCGTCTGCTCGAGGTCGAGCGAACCGATGACGTTACGCAGCGTCGTGACCGTGAGCTGCTCGATGCCCTGAATGAAGTTCTCAATCTCGTACACGGCCGACTTCGGGTCGGTCACCGAGTAGTAGATGACGGTGTCGATGCTCACGACGAGGTTGTCGCTCGTGATGACCGGCTGCGGCGGGAAGGTGACGACCTGCTCGCGCAGGTCGATGTTCGCGCGGACGCGGTCGATGAACGGCACGAGGATGTGCAGACCGTCGGTCAGGGTGCGGTTGTACGAACCGAGGCGCTCGATGATCTGCGCCGTCTGCTGCGGCACGATGCGCACCGTCCGCATGAGGACGACGACGACGAACAGGACGAGCAGCAGGACGGCGATGAGTCCTGGTGACATGGTGTTCCCTCCCCCGCCGGTTCGGGTGCCCGGCAGTGTGTGTGCTTCGGACTGTGGTGGCGCGCGATCAGTAGTGGGCGCCGGGGCTGGCCGGGTCGACGAGCAGGGTGGCGCCCTGCAGTTCGACGACCTGAACGGACGAGCCCAGCGGCAGCGTCGTGCGAACGTCGGTACGCGCGGTCCACAGGTCACCGTGGACCTTGACCAGGCCGGCCGTGTCGGACACGGGCTCGACGACGTAGCCGGTGAGGCCGACGACGGACGTCGGACCGATGTCCCTGTTGTCACGCTTGGGGCGCAGACGCTTGCGCAGGGCCGGGCGCAGCGTGAACAGGAGGCCCACTGCGACAGCGACCGCGACGACCGCGCTGAGGACGAACCCTGCGCCGAGGAAGGAGGCCAGGGCGCCGGCGAGAGCGCCGATCGCGAGCATGATGAACACGAAGTCCACCGTGACGGCCTCCACGGCCGCCATCGCGAGCGCGACGCCGAGCCACATCAGCCATGCACTGCCGTTCATCGTGTTCCGCTCCCAAGGGTTGGCCGTCAATGCGCTTGCGGCCCACCGTACGTGGTCCGACTGGGGTCGGGAATGCGAAACCCTAACGATTGTCTTACATCTCAGAACATCGACCGATCGGTCAGGAGGCCTTCGATGACGAATTACCCGTGGAGCGACTTAACCCCCGTGCGCACCGACGCCCGCGTCGAGTACAAGGGTGCCCTGCGTGACTTCGAACGCCGCCGTTACGTCGATGCCGCCGAGCGGCTCGAATGGATCCTGGGCCAGCCGGTCGACCACCGCCACGGGCTCGGTGACGTGCGTGAACTGCTCGCCCGCGCCTACTACCACTCGGCCCGGCTGGATCTCGCCGAGAGCACCGCTCGTGCCGTCATGAGCGATCAGCCGACGAACGGCTACGCCGCCATGCTTCTCGCGCGAACGCTGCAGCGGCAGGGGCGCGCGGAGGAGGCGAAGGCTCCGGCCGCTTTGGCGGCGGCCCTGGGCGTGACTGCCGACTGACAGTCCGAAGAACAACCGGCGAAGCGCCCAGCTGAGACGTGATCTACGTCCAGCTCGGCGCTTCTGCTGGTGAGAGGGCCTCGTCGTCCACGGCGAAGGTGTGCACCGGTCCCGGCGGGGTGGTCGGCCCCTCGAAGCGAACCGTGACGCGCGAGCGCCCGGAGCCCCAGACCCAGCCGTTGCCGTGATCGGGGTGGTGGACGTCCATTCCGGTACGCCAGCGGCGCTCTGGCGACGGGCTGAAGCGTGTCGAGAGATCGATGGCGTCACTGCCGGGGGCGGGTTCGTCCTGCGGTGACGGTGCGAAGACCTCCGGGTACTCGGTCTCGTCGTCGGCCGAGGTCTCGAGATCGAACAGTCCCGTCTGGGCGTGCGCTACGAACCCGCTGAGACCGACGCCGAGCAGGCGCACACCCTGAGGCAGATCGAGCCCGTCGAGCAAGCGTGTGGCGGTTCGCGCGATGACGTCGGCGTCCCGTGTCGGTGAGGTGGTCGTGAAGCTGCGCGTCAGGGCCGTGAAGTCGGGAAGCCTCACCTTGAGGTGGACGGTTCGGCCGAAGACACCGGCCTTCTCGGCGCGCGCCCCGACCGATTCGGCGATGCGCTCGATCTCGCGGTGCAGGACGTGACGCTCGTGCACGTCACGTTCGAAGGTTTCCTCGTTCGAGATGCTCTTGGCCTCGCGCGAGAGCGTGAGCTCGCGGTCGTCCCGGGCCCGCGCCAGCGAGAAGAGGGAGCGCCCGTGCCGTTCGCCGAACACGCTGACGAGGTCGGTGTCGGTCATGCGCCGCAGGTCGCCGACCGTCTCGACCCCGAACGTCCGCAGCCGGGCCGCCGTGGCCGGCCCCACGCCGCTGATCGCCCGCACACTCATCGGTTCGAGGACGCTCTCCTCCTCCCCCGGCGCGACGATCGTGATGCCGTTCGGTTTGTCGAGGTCCGAGCCGATCTTCGCGAGCATCTTCGAGGTGGCCGCACCGGCACTGGCCGTGAGGCCGCCGGTTGCCTCCCGGATGTCGGCGTCGAGGCGCTCGAGTCGCTTCCGGACGGTGTCGACCTCCAGATCCTCCAGGTCGGCGCCCCGCAGATCGACGTACGCCTCGTCGATGGAGACCTGCTCCACGAGCGGCGACAGCTCACGCAGCAGATCCATGACGACGAGGGACGACTTGCGGTATGCCTCGAAGCGCGGCGAGAGGAACGCCGTTCCGGCGGGGCAGATCGCCCGAGCTTCCGCCGTGCTCATCGCACTGCGGGCACCGTAGACCCGGGCCTCGTACGACGCCGTCGAGACGACCCCACGCATCCCCGTGCCCCCGACGACGACAGGTCGCCCACGCAGACTGGGCTTGTCCCGCTGTTCGACCGACGCGAAGAAGGCGTCGAGGTCGACGTGCAGAATGCTGGGGTCGCTTCTCACGTGAGGTCGAGAACCACCTTGACGTCGCCGTCCTGACGCTCGAAGGCCTGCGCGAAGTCCTCCAGCGGCACCCGGCGCGTGATCAGACGCTCGAGCCACGCGTTGTCCGCACGGTCGAGCACTGCGGCGGCCTCTTCGTAGTGGCGGCGGTTGGCGTTGACGGAGCCGACGACGACGCCGTTGTCGAGCACGAGGTCACGGTTGATGAACCCGAGGTCGACCTCGGACTCGTGCGGAGCCGAGATTCCGGTGAGGCAGACGATGCCGTAGGGCACGTTGTTGGCCAGCACGGCCGAGATGACGGGCACGGCACCGGTGGCTTCGATGACGACGTCGGGGGCGATGGTGGTCATCTGCTCGACGGCATCGCCCGTGACGTAGTGCGCGCCGAGCGCTTCGACGAGTTCGGGTTTGATGCCCTCGGTGGCGCGGTCGAGGACGTAGACCTCGAGGCCCTTCTGAACGCCGATGAGGGCGCCGAGGAGACCGATGGGGCCGGCGCCGGTGACGAGAACCCTCTTGGGGTCGAAGTAGGCGCGCGAGCCGATGCGCTCGACCTGCTCCCACGCCTTGGCGACCACGGTGGTCGGTTCGAGAAGGACACCGACCTTCTCGAGGTTGGGTGCGAGCTTCACGGCGTGTTCGGCGGGAATGCTCCAGCGCCTCGAACCGAAGCCGTGGATCTGCTTGATGCCGTGCTCGGTGTACTCGCCGTTGCGGCACATGTCCCACTCGTCGTGGGCGCACGCGACGCAGGGCTGGGGGTCGGGCATACGCACGATGCCGACGACGAGGTCACCCGGTGCGAACTCGCTGCCCTGGGGAGCCTCGAGGACGCGTCCGAGGGACTCGTGGCCGAGGATGAGGCGCTCGGCACCGTCGGGGGCCCAGCCGTAGGCGCCTTCGGAGATTTCGTGATCGGTGCCGCACACGCCGAGCGCGAGGCCCTCGACGAGGAGCTCGTCGTCACCACGGCTCGGGTCGGGCATGTCGGTGACGGCGAGGGAGTCGGCCTTCAGGGGTACGACGGTGAGTGCACGCATGAACGTCACCTTAGAACCGAGGCCGGGCGACCGGCGATTCGACGCACGCCACGTCAGCCGACCGCGCGGTGGATGACTAGCGGAAGGACGACATCGGCATCGGCTTCGCGCAGGCTCGCCGCGGCGACGGTGGGCTCCCACATCGTGTTTGTCGTGTCGACGACGAGGAGAACGCTCGCGCCGGCCACGTCGGGGAAACCCGTCGTGGCCAAGGCGTCGCGCCACGCCGCAGCGACCTGTGCTCCGGAGAGACCCTGGGTGTCCGGCGGGACGCCGTTCCACGTCGCCACGGGCAGCTTGCCTACCTCGCCCAGGTGCTCGGCGAGGCCCTCGACGCGCGCCGTGGCGACGGCGGCCGATGCGGTGCGTGTGGGAAGCGCGATGACGCAGCTCGGGCGGCGGCGCCAGGTGGACGCCCAGGCCGCGAGGACACGCACCGCCGAGTCTCGGAGCGCCTGCGAGGGTGGCTCGCTTCCACCGGCGCGGGCATCCTCGCGGCGTTCGTCCTCCCACTCGGCAGCGTCGGCGTGAATGATGACCCGCCCCGGATCTGCTCCCAGCTCCGCCGGGATGCGCCCGCGCGCCCCGAAGGGACCGCCTGGCCACATCTTGCGCGGTTCGAGCGTGATGGTCTCCGCGCGCAGCACGGCGGCGATGCGCTCGACCGTGGCGGCGTCGACGTCGGCGCTCAGCGGTTCGGGCAGATGTCCGAGGCAGACGGAGCAGCGGCCGCAGTTCTCGGCCTGCGGGTCGTCGAGGGCCGTGCGCAGCAGCTTCATGAGGCATTCGCGGCCTGCGATGTAGCTGCGCATGATGTCGGCCTCGCGTTCACGGGTGGCGATGACGCCCTTGTAGTGCTGCTCGTCGAACGTCCACGGGGCGCCGGTGGCGCTCCATCCGTCGGCCCTGCGCTCGACCACACCGTCGACAGCGAGTTGTTTGAGCAGCAGTTCGACGCGGGTACGGCGAATGCCTGTTTCGGCGTCGAGGGCCGGAACGCTCATCGGCCCGTCGGAGGCACGCAGTGCGGTGAGGAGGGACTCGACCTGGTCCTTGCGCGGGATGGTGGCCGTGGCGAAGTAATCCCAGATGTGTTCGTCACCGGCCGCTGGCAACAGCGCGACGACGGCGTGCTCGATGGCTCGCCCGGCTCGCCCGATGTGCTGGTAGTAGGAGACCGGCGACGCCGGTGCGCCGAGGTGGACGACGAAGCCGAGGTCGGGCTTGTCATAGCCCATCCCGAGGGCCGACGTGGCCACGAGGGCCTTGACCTCGTTGCGCCGCAGAGCGTCCTCGAGGTGCTCGCGTTGACCGGCTTCCAGCTGACCTGTGTAGGCCTCGACGGGAAGGGAATCGCCGTGGGCCGCCTTGATGGCGGCCGTCAGGCGCTCGGCGTCCGCGACGGTGAGGGTGTAGACGATGCCGCTGCCCGGCAGTGACGCGAGGTGATCGACGACCCACGCGTAGCGCTGGAGCGCCGTCATCTCCGGGAGCACCGCGGGGTGGAGGGACGATCGGGCGAGCGGACCGCGCAGCACGAGGGACGACTCCCCAAGCTGGGCGGCCAGGTCCTCGGTGACGCGCTCGTTGGCGGTGGCCGTGGTGGCGAGCACGGGCGTGCGGGGGTTCAGTTCGCGCAGGACGTCGGCGACGCGGCGGTAGTCGGGCCGGAAGTCGTGGCCCCAGTCGGAGACTGCGTGGGCTTCGTCGATGACGAGGAGACCGAGGCGCCCGGCGAGGCCGCTCATGACGCGCTTGCCGAAGGTCGGGTTCGCGAGGCGTTCGGGTGAGACGAGGAGAACGTCGAGTTCGTCGGCGGCCACGGCTGCCTCGATCTCGCTCCACGAGTCGAGGTTGCCCGAGTGGATGGCCGCGGCGCGCAGGCCCGCACGGGAGGCGGCGGCGACCTGGTCGCGCATGAGGCTGAGCAGCGGCGAGACGACGAGGGTGGGACCGTCACCTCGTTCGCGGGAGGCTGCCGTGGCGACCCAGTAGACGGCGGACTTGCCCCAGCCTGTGGCCTGCACGACGACGACGCGGGCACCCGGACGGGACAGCGCTTCGACGGCGGTGCGCTGATCGTCGCGGAGGGTGGCACCTGGGCCGGCGAGCGCTTCGAGGACGCGAGTGGCGACGTGGTCGATCGACATGTCCTCACCCTAGGGCGAGGCGCTGACAACCCCGGAAATCCGGGGCTGCCAGCGCCTCGCTCGGCACCTGCCCGAGATCAGTCGCGCTTCTCGCGCTGCTTCTCGACGAACTTGCGGCGACGCTCGGCGGCGACGCGGGCGTCCTCGGCCTCGGCCTCCTCGAGCGTCGGGGCGGTTCCGCCCATGGAGGCCGGTAGGAACTCGAGGTCGCTGCCGCTGAGCTTCGGGTAGGCGGCGCGGATCTCGTCGAGCATGGTCTTCATGACGCCCTTGACACGCTCGGTGTTCTCCTCGGGGCTGAGCGCCTCGTCGTAGTGCATCGGCTCACCGACGGCGACCGTGATGGGCGTGTTCGTGCGGCCCATGCGCTTGGGCTTGCCCTTGGTCCACACGCGCTGAGAGCCCCAGATGATCATGGGAAGGATCGGAACGCCGGCCTCCTTGGCCATGCGGACGCCACCGGACTTGAAGGACTTCAGTTCGAAGGAGCGCGAGATCGTCTCCTCGGGGAAGATGCCGACGATCTCTCCCGCCTTGAGAGCGTCGACCGCTGCACGGTAGCTCGCCGCTCCGTTGCCGCGCTCGACGGCGATGTGCTTCATGGCGCGCATGAGCGGACCGGAGATCTTGTTGTCGAAGACCTCCTTCTTCGCCATGAAGCGGATGAGGCGCTTGTGCTTGCGCGCGGGGAAGCCGGCGTATGTGAAGTCCATGTACGACAGGTGGTTCATCATGACGACGGCGCCGCCGGTGCGCGGCACGTTGTCCTCGCCGAGGAGGGTGAACTTCAGGCCCTGGCCGGCGAAGAGAGTGCGGGCCAGGCCGATGACGGAGGTGTAGACCGGTTCCATGCAGTCAGCCTAGTGGCCCGGCTACCCTGTTGCGGTGCTCGAGACCATCACCGCGACGCGGTACGTCGTCCCCCTCAAGGAGGGCGGTTCGCTGCCCGGCGTCGTCGAGGGAAGTGACGACGGCACGTGGGTCGTCAAGTTGCGCGGAGCCGGTCAGGGGCTCAAGGTTCTCGTCGCCGAGGTGGTCGTCGGTGAACTCGCACGAACCCTCGGCCTGCGGGTTCCTGCGCTGAAGCTCGTCGAGCTCCCCGAACCCATCGCGAAGTACGAGGCGGACGAGGAGGTACAGGACCTGCTCACGGCAAGCCTCGGGCTCAACCTCGGGGTGGACCTGCTGCCCGGCGCGTTCGCCTACGACGGTTCGCAGCCGCCGCCCGCCGACGAAGCCGCCACCATCCTCTGGCTCGATGCGTTCACGGCGAACATCGACCGCACGCCGCACAACCCGAATCTCGTGCGCTGGCACGGCAACACGTGGTGCATCGATCACGGCGCAGCGCTCTACTTCCACTACTCGTGGCCGTCGAAGGGCTCCAACCCGGAGCGGTTCGCCGCGCAACGCTTCGAGGCCACCTCGCACATCATGTGGGGCGTGGCCACCGAAGCCGCCGCGACGCACGAACGGCTCAGCGCCCAGGTCGATGCACAGCTCCTCGAGCGCATCCTCGGCCTCGTACCGGACGAGTGGCTCGAAGCCACCGATGCCATGCCGACGCCGACCGACGTCCGCGGGGCCTACGTCGAGAACCTTCTCGCGCGGCTGGCCTCACCGCAGGCCTGGTCGCCCGCCCACGCGGAGGGTGCGCGATGAGCGGCATTGGCTACCAGTACGTCCTCCTGCGTCTCGTGCCGTCGATCGAGCGCGAGGAGTTCCTCAACGTCGGCGTCGTCGTCTATGCGCAGATGGCCGATTTCCTCGACGCCCGCTTCGATCTCGCGCCGCAGCGCCTCGAAGCTTTCGCACCGCACCTCGACCCGGCTGATGTCGAAGCCGCGCTCGAGGGTATGTGTGCCGCTGTGCGTGGCGAGGCCTGCGCCGGCCGACCGGCGATGCCGAAGTTGGGGCAGCGTTTCGGATGGATCACCGCCCCTCGTTCGACGATCCTTCAGCCCGGCCCCCTGCACGGCGGCGTCACCGACGATCCGGCACTCACCCTCGATCGGCTTGTGTCGCGCCTCGTCACCCCGTCGGGCGGCTGACAACGCCCGAGGTCGCGGCATAGGGTCGAAACATGACTCTCGAACGACCCGTCGCACCCGACCCCTACTCCCTCCTGCCCGAGGTTCCGTCGTTCACCGTGACGAGCGAGAACTTCGCCGACGGCGACACGCTCGCCGACGCGCACGTCTTCGACGACTGGGGCTTCACCGGTGGCAACCGCTCCCCTCAGCTGAGCTGGAGCGGCGCTCCGGAGTCGACGACCTCCTACGTCGTCACGTGCTTCGACCCCGACGCCCCCACACCGTCCGGCTTCTGGCACTGGGCCGTGGCCGGTATCCCCGCCGACGTCACTGAACTGCCCGAAGGCGCCGGTGACGGCACGAACCTGCCCGAAGGTGCTTTCCAGCTGACGAACGACACGGGTTCGCGCGGCTACGCCGGCGCCGCTCCGCCCGAGGGCGATCGTCCCCACCGCTACATCTTCGCGGTGCACGCCATCGAGGGCGACCCGCTCGCCATCGACGACAGCGTCACCCCCGCGGTCCTCAGCTTCAACGCGGTCTTCCAGACCGCGGCGCGCGCAACGATCACGGCCACCTACGGTCACTGATCCGGCTCACAACGACGCCCCACTCGAGCTTGGGCTGATTCTCGTGGTCCTCGCAACACCTGATTGATCACGTGGTTTGAAGTAGATCACGCAGGCGCTCGGCTGGGTTGTCCCAGTTGAGCGTTTTGCGTGGGCGCCCGTTGAGCTCGGCAGCGACGAGTTCCAGTTCGGCGGGCCCGTGCACGCTCAGGTCAGTGCCCTTTGGGAAGTACTGACGCAGCAATCCGTTCGTGTTCTCGTTGCTGCCGCGTTGCCACGGTGAATGCGGGTCACAGAAGTACACGTTGGTGCCGGTCGCGATGCTGAACTGCTTGTGCAACGCCATCTCCGCGCCCTGATCCCACGTCAACGACGCCCGCAAATGCTGTGGCAACCCACCGATCGTCGCGATGAGCGCGTCCCTGACGGTCAACGCGTCATGCGCGCCACCAGGTAAATGAGCGAGCATCACATACCGGGTGTGACGCTCCACCAGTGTCGCGATCGCTGACGCGCCATCCTTTCCGATGATCAAGTCGCCCTCCCAATGCCCGGGCACCGCACGATCAGCGACCTCGGGTGGCCGGTCGCTGATCATGACCATCGGATCAACGAACCGGCTCGCGCGCTGATCCGGGCTGCGGTGCGGGCGGCGGCGGGCGCGGCCCGTGCGCAACGCCGCTGTGACTTCACGCTTCAATCCGCCGCGGGCTTGCACGTAGATCGCTTGGTAGATCGTCTCGGTGCTCACCCGCATGTCCTCATCGTCAGGAAATTCCTTGATCAAGACATTGTGGATCTGCTCGGGCGACCACTTCACACCCAACTTCGCGATCACGTAGTCACGCAGCCGGCCCGGCTGGGCGAGTTTCGCTTCCTTCGCACGGGCCCGCGACTGCGTCCACGCCCGGTGCGCGGCATACGGGCGATAGCGGCCCGCCTCATCGGTGTAGGTGTCGATCTCACGTTTGATCGTGGACGCAGGCCGTCCCAGTGCGCGCCCGATCGTGCGCAATGATGCTCCCTCCCGGCGCATGTCCGCGATCTTCTCCCGCTCTTCGAGCGTCACGTATCGCGGGTGTAGGGGCCGTGATAACGCCGCCAACGTCGGCGTCAAGGTGTCCATGCCGACCATCGTCGTCGTACCAGTGCGATAGTCGACCAGGCGCCCATCGGAGTGCAGGCGGCTATGACCGATCTGACGAATCCCCCGATCCCAGTCATGAGCTGTGCGCGCATGCACGCCGACCAGGGCGGCAGCCTCCCGGCGCGAGACTCCACGAGCACGTAACAAGTCGTACTCACCACGGCGCGGGTGCGGACCGGCCCCGGTTTTCCCACGCCCGCGAAGGCCCGCTTGGCGCGCCCACGCGTACGCCGAGTTCCGATTCGCACCGACCGCGCGAGCAGCAGCCGACACGTTCCCATCATGGGCATCCATCGCAGCCAAGAACGCTGCCTTCACCCCGTCAACCGACACAGTCCTCGCAACTCCCACAAAGTCTGGGTGTTGCGAGGACTGCTAGAACCCGCCAAGCTCGAGTGGGGCGTCGTCGATGCTGTCCAGTGAAGTGCTGGGCCGGGGGGCCGTGGTGCGGCGCGGGTTCGACGTCAGGCGCGCAACGTGTACATGGCGACGGCGGACGCCGCGGCGACGTTGAGCGAGTCGACGCCGCCGGCCATGGGAATCCGCACCGTGAGGTCGCAGCCGGCCACCGTTCGTTTGCCGAGGCCGTCGCCCTCCGTACCCATGACGAGGGCCAGCCGCTCCGGCGCGCGGGCCGCCAACTCGTCGAGCGTTACCGAGTCGTCGCCGAGAGCCATCGCGGCGAAGGCCCAACCCTGCTCGCGCAACGCGTCCATGCCGCCCGGCCACGGTTCGATGCGGGTCCACGGCACCTGGAACACCGTGCCCATTGAGACGCGGATCGAGCGCCGGTAGAGCGGGTCGGCGCACCGGGGCGTCACTAGCACGGCATCGACGCCGAGTGCCGCAGCGGAACGGAAGATGGCACCGACATTGGTCGGGTGTTCTAAAATACGCGCTCTGCCGACGGAGGAGGGCTCGCTATTCGGAGGGACCGATATGACGTGCGAATTTTGACGACTTGTTCACCTTGCATACCACTATCGTCGCAGGCTGCTCGCTCCCGAACCAACCTCGAAGCGCACTTCGGAGATCTTCTCTGCCCAGGCCGGGAGGAGCAGCGATGACCTGCGCCGCGCCGGTAAGGCGCGCGGCCCCGATGCTTCAGTTCACCTGGTAGGCGATCGTCGTCATCATACCGGCTTCCCCGTGGTAGACGTTGTGGCAGTGCGAGAGCCACCGTCCGGGATTGTCGGCATCGAACTCGACCCGCAACGTTGTGCCGGGAACAACGATCGAGGTGTCCTTGCGCGGCCCTCCCCCGGAATGCTGGTAGGTGTGTCCGTGCAGATGCATCGGGTGCCACATCTTAGTCGAGTTCTTGAACTCGAGGGCGACCCGCTCCCCTTCGACGATACCGAGGGCGTCGCGCATCGGCTTGTCCATGTTCATGCGCTTGCCATTGATCGCCCAGTCATACTTCTCCATGCCACCGGTCAGCTCAAGTGAGAGGGTGCGGTCGACAGCGCGGTTCGGCAGAGCGACTGAACTGGTTGCTTTGAGGCTGTCCGCGGTGGCGGGGGTCTTCTGCTGGGGCAGCTTCACGTCCATCGCGGGCGCGCTTCCCGACCCAGTGCGCAGAATAGCAAGGGCCTGGTTCTGCTTCCCAAGGGCTTCGGCGATGACTGCGAATGCGCCGTCGCCGGCAGTGACGACTGCGTCGTAGCGCTCCCCCATTCCAAGAACGAGGCTCTCTGCCTTGAGGGGTTTGACGGGGAATCCGTCGGAGTGCGTGATCGTCATCTCGTGCTCGGTGACGCCGAAGCGGAAGGCGGTGTCGCCGCCAGCATTGATGATCCTCAGCCTGATCCGCTCTCCAGGCTTGGCGGCAAAGGTTTGCGGGTCGTTGGCGGGCTTGCCGTTGATCAAGTAGAGGGGGTAGTAGACGTCGCCTGCGTCGCCGCCGAGCAGAGGCGAGGTCGCGCCCATGAGGGTGTTGCCCATTCGCATCGGGCCCATGTCCATGTCACCGTGTCCCCCACTATCGTGGTCCATCATTCCCTGGCCGAGCTCCTTCATCACCTCGTCCGGTGTTGCGGTGATGCCGTCGAGCCAGTCGTCGACGACGATGACCCATTCCTTGTCGTAGTCGCCCTTCTCGTTCGGGTCATCGATGATCAGCGGCGCGTACAGACCACGGTCTTGCTGCGTGCCGACGTGGGGATGGAACCAGAATGTGCCTGATTCGGGCAGTGTGAACTCGTAATCAAACGACCCGCCGGGCTTCACGGCATCCTGGGTGAGACTCGGCACGCCGTCCATGTCGTTGCGCAGCGCCAGCCCGTGCCAGTGGACGCTGGTTGGATCAGGGAGATCGTTGGTGAAGGCGACCTTCAGGGTGTCGCCGACGTTGCCGCGCAGCGGCTGGGTCGCCGAGGCTCCCCGGTAGGCCCAGGTCTTCGCGGTCTTCCCGCCGAGGTCGAGGGTGACCGGCTCGGCGGTCAGCGCGCGGTGCACGACAGCACCGGTGCTGCGGCGCTTCGCCTCCGCGGCGGTGACCGCGGTGCTGCTGGGTCTCACGAATGAGGTTGTTTTGGTGGCAGTGGTGCTGCATCCGGCGAGGCCGGCGGCGGTGAGGGTCAGTGCGCCGACGGACAGGAACTGTCGACGGTTCAGGGTGGAATGCATGGGTGATGTCCTTGTGTGTCGGTAGTGAGCGGAGCCACGGCATCGCGCTTGCGCGCTCGACGATCACGGATGGTCGGAGGCGCAGGTCAGCATGAGCCCAGAAGGGGGGCCATCGTTGTGGGACACGGTGTCGTGGCAGGCACGGCAGGGTAGTGGACCCGCCGAGGTGGCTGACTGAGGAGCGCAGCATCGGCGCTCCCGTCTGCTCACGTTCGGTAGATCGACAGTTCCAGATGCGTCAGCGCAAACCTGCGAGGCGTCTCCGATAGCGGCGTCGGCAGGGGCGCAGAGACGGGCGTGAGGACATCCGCGACGGACGGAACGGGAAGGGCCGGAATACTCTCGGCCGTGGGCGCGGAGACACAGGTAGAGTCGCCGCTGTTCATGGCGTCTGCGCAGCCGCCGGAGCCGTGCACCAGGCCCTGCGCTCCGGCCGCGGCCGACATGGAGGCGGTAGGCGACATGCCCGTCATGCCGGGCGAGGACGGGGATGCGTGAGCCGGCGACGCCATCGAGGCCGTCGCCGCTGCCGGGCCGCCGACCAGCGCGTGCATGCCGAGAAGACCCGTGATCAGCAGCACCGTAAGAACGACCAGCTGCAGCCATTGCCGGCCGCGGCAGGGTTCAGGAGTCGCGCACTTCACAGCCACAGCATACCCCGGTGGCGTATCACTTCGAAACGACGGGTCCGTTCAGAAGCGATCCCGGCCGACCTTGCGGGAATACCCTGTGCGGGTATAAGGTTCTCAAAAGAGTACCCACCGGGGGTATCCAAGTAGAGGAGGCTATCCGATGACTGCAAGCGAGTACCAAGTGACGGGCATGACCTGCGGGCACTGCGAGGCGTCAGTCCGCGAGGAGGTCGGCGAGATCGCCGGTGTCACCGCCATCGAGGTCAGCGCCCAGACGGGAAGGCTCGTGATCACCACCTCCGGCGAGATCGACGACGCACAGGTCCTGGCCGCCGTCGAAGAGGCCGGCTATTCGGCCGTGCGCGCCTGATGAAGGCCCCGGCCAGCCTCGCGGCCCACTGCACTGCACTGCACGGCCGCGGCAGAGCAGAGAGAAGGAAACAGCATGAGCGCACCAGCGCCACTGAGCGCGGACTCGGGCATCGAGCTGGAAGTCGGAGGGATGACCTGCGCCTCCTGCGCGAACAGGATCGAGCGCAAGCTGAACAAGCTTGACGGCGTCACCGCGAGCGTCAACTACGCCACCGAAAAGGCCAAGGTCACCGTGCCCGCCGGCTATGACCCGGCTCTTCTGGTCGCCGAGGTCGAGAAGACCGGCTACACCGCGGCATTGCCCCGGCCCGAAGCCGCGACGACGGACTCCGAAGGCAACGATCAGGACCCAGCCGATGACCCCGAACTGACCTCGCTCAAGCAGAGGCTGATCGGGTCGATCGTGCTCACCGTGCCGGTAATCGCGATGGCCATGATTCCGGTCCTGCAGTTCACCTACTGGCAGTGGGCCTCGCTGGCTCTGGCCGCGCCGGTAATCGTCTGGGCGGGCTGGCCGTTCCACAAGGCCGCATGGACCAACCTCAAGCACGGCACAGCCACGATGGACACGCTCGTCTCGATGGGCACGAGCGCGGCGTTCCTGTGGTCGCTCTATGCATTGTTCCTCGGCCATGCCGGCATGCCGGGGATGACGCATCCCTTCGAGTTCACCATCGCGCCGTCTGACGGCGCGGGCAACATCTACCTCGAGGCTGCCGCGGGTGTGACGATGTTCATCCTCGCCGGACGCTACTTCGAGAAGCGCTCCAAGCGACAGGCCGGTGCCGCGCTGCGCGCCCTGCTCGACCTCGGGGCGAAAGAGGTCGCCGTCCTGCGTGACGGCGTCGAGACCAAGATCCCGACCGGAGAGTTGGCCGTCGGCGACGAGTTCGCCGTCCGTCCCGGCGAGAAGATCGCCACCGACGGTACCGTCGTCTCCGGCACCTCGGCCGTGGACGCCTCCATGCTCACCGGCGAGTCCGTTCCCGTCGAGGTCGTCGCAGGCGACGCGGTGACTGGGGCCACGGTCAACGCTGGCGGGCGTCTTGTTGTCCGGGCGACACGGGTCGGTTCGGACACCCAGCTGGCGCAGATGGCCAAACTGGTGGAGGACGCCCAGTCCGGCAAGGCCGCCGTCCAGCGCCTGGCCGACCGGATCTCGGGCATCTTCGTGCCGATCGTCATCGTCATCGCCCTCGGCACGCTCGGCGCGTGGCTGATCTTCGGACCCGGCGTCTCCGCCGCCTTTACCGCAGCGGTCGCGGTCCTCGTCATCGCCTGCCCCTGCGCCCTCGGCCTGGCCACCCCGACAGCACTGCTGGTCGGGACAGGCCGCGGCGCGCAGATGGGCGTCCTCATCAAGGGCCCCGAAGTCCTCGAATCCACACGCAAGGTCGACACCGTCGTCCTCGACAAGACCGGCACCGTCACCACCGGCAAGATGACCCTGGTCGACGCAATCACCGAGCCGGGCACTGACCGCACCGAGCTGCTTCGCCTGGCCGGCGCTTTGGAGAACGCCTCCGAGCACCCGATCGCCCAGGCCATCGCCAAGGGCGCGGTCGGGGAGATCGGCCAGCTGCCCTCCCCGGAGGACTTCGCCAACATCGAGGGCAAGGGCGTCCAGGGCGTCGTCGACGGCCGCGGCGTGCTCGTCGGCCGGGAGTCCCTGCTGGCCGACTGGTCCCAGCACCTCTCCGGCGACGTCGCTGCTACTAAGGCCGCAGCCGAGGACGAGGGCAAGACCGTCGTCGCCGTCGGCTGGGACGGACAGGCCCGCGGGATTTTCGTTGTCGCCGACGCCGTCAAGGCCACCAGCCCCGAGGCGATCCAGGGCCTGAAGGACATGGGCCTCACCCCGGTCTTGCTCACTGGCGACAACGAGGCCGTGGCTCGCCGGATCGCCGCCGAGGTCGGCATCGAGAAGGTCATCGCCGAGGTCCTGCCCAAGGACAAGGTCGACGTCGTCACCGGACTCCAGGACGAGGGCAAGGTCGTCGCGATGGTCGGCGACGGCGTCAACGACGCCCCGGCGCTGGCCCAGGCCGACCTGGGCCTGGCGATGGGCACCGGCACTGACGTCGCCATCGAAGCCTCCGACATCACCCTCGTGCGCGGGGACCTGCGGGCCGCGGTCGACGCGATCCGACTCTCCCGCAAGACCCTCGGCACGATCAAGACCAACCTGTTCTGGGCGTTTGCCTACAACGTCGCGGCCATTCCGGTCGCGGCGCTGGGCATGCTCAACCCCATGCTCGCAGGCGCGGCGATGGCGTTCTCGTCCGTCTTCGTCGTCGGCAACAGCCTCCGCCTGCGCGGGTTCCGCAGCGTTGCCAGGCAGTGACGCCGCAGAATCGACCATCATCCGAATACACGAAAGGCATTCACCGAGAATGAGCAACGAAGACCAGGCATTCAGCAGCTGCTGCAGCACCTCCCCTGCAACCGAGACATCCGCAGCCGAGGAACCTGTCAGCGACGGTTCCAGCTGCTGCGGCACGACCGGCGCAGAGAACCACGCCGCCGATTCCGGCCATCGCGAAAACCTCCTCGTCGAAGGAAGCGACGACGTGACCACCTGCCCCGTCATGGTCGGCAATCCGGTCAACAAACAGGACGCCGAAGAAAAGGACCTCTTCCGCGACTTCGACGGGCAACGCTACTGGCTCTGCTGCCCAGGCTGCGGACCGACCTTCGACTCCGACCCAGCCAAGTACGCCGCCAACATGGCCTGATCCTTCGACGCCCCGGGGCTGCAGCATCACTGCTGCCGCCCCGGGGCGACTAAAGCATAGCTGAGCGATTCCACGCCCACCGATCGACATTTGACCCATACCCCAGAGGGGTATAATGTTGATCGGGCCAGAATGAATAGGAGATTTTATGCGTAAGCGCCTCATGACCACCGTCGCCGCGGGAGTGCTCGGCGGAGCACTCGTGCTCTCCGGCTGCAGCACCGGAGGGGATCAGGACCAAGCGACCCCCTCGTCGACCAGTCAGCACGAGGGCCACGGGAGCAGTGGCGGCAGTTCTGACAGCGGCGGGATGGAGCATCCGATGGACGGCGGCCCCGCCCCCGAGGGCATCGAGAAGGCTGCGTCGCCGAAGTACCCGGTCGGCACCGAGGTGACGCTCACCGCCGACCACATGGAGGGAATGGACGGCGCACCGGCCACCATCGCCGGCGCTTTTGACACGTATACCTACGCGGTGAACTTCACGCCCACCACCGGCGGGGATCCGGTCAAGGATCACAAGTGGGTCGTGCAGGAGGAGATCGAGGACGCCGGCGACCAGCGAATCGCCGACGGCACCGAAGTCACCCTGGAGGCCGAGCACATGGAGGGCATGAAGGGCGCGAAGGCGACCATCGCCTCCTCCACCGACGAGACCGTCTACATGGTCGACTACGAGTCCGACGGCATGACGATGACCAACCACAAGTGGGTCGTCGAGAGCGAGATCAAGCCGGCCTCCTGAGCCGGTCGCCCCGGGCCCATTCAAGGTCCGCGGCGAGACACGACCCGATCGAAGGAAAGACCGGGGAAGAACGAGGGGAAGCGAAGAGCAATGACGGACCCGAACGCGCACCAACATCACCACGACGCCGTCGCGACCACCGAGCTCGGCCACGGGGACGGCGCGCACGGCGAGCACGAGGGCCACGGCGAGCACGAGGGCCACGGCGAGCACGAGGGCCACGGCCAGCACGACGACCACGCAGCGCACGGCGGCCACGGCGGTCATGCCGGCCACGGTGACCACGTGGGCCAGTTCCGTCGACTGTTCTGGATCAACCTCGTCATCGCCGTCCCGGTGGTCGCGTTCTCCCCGATGTTTGCCATGCTCCTGGGCTACTCGGTGCCCGGTTGGGCGGGCTGGGTCGCCGCAGTCCTCGGCACCGTCATGTACGCCTGGGGCGGCACCCCGTTCCTCACCGGTGCGATCAGCGAGCTGAAGAGCCGCCAGCCGGGGATGATGCTGCTCATCGCGCTCGGCATCACCGTAGCGTTCCTCGCCTCCTGGGCCGCCACTCTCGGGCTCGTCCACCACGAGCTCGAGTTCTGGTGGGAGCTGGCGCTGCTGATCGTCATCATGCTGCTAGGCCACTGGATCGAGATGCGTTCCCTGGCCCAGACGACCTCGGCGCTGGACTCCCTGGCCGCGCTGCTGCCTGACGAGGCCGAGCGCGTCGAGGGCGACGACGTGGTCAAGGTCGACCCCGCCGACCTCCGCGTCGGTGACCTCGTCATCGTCCGCCCCGGCGGCAGCGTCCCCGCCGACGGCACCATCGTCGACGGCCGCGCCGATATGGACGAGTCCATGATCACCGGCGAATCACGCCCCGTCGCCCGCGGCGAAGGCGAGAACGTCACTGCTGGCACCGTGGCCACCGACTCCGGCCTGCGCGTGGAGATCAGCGCCACCGGCGACGACACCGCCCTGGCCGGCATCAACCGGCTCGTGGCCGAGGCGCAGGGCTCCTCCTCCCGCGCCCAGCGCATTGCCGACCGCGCTGCCGCCCTGCTGTTCTGGTTCGCCCTCGGTGCGGCCCTGATCACCGCAGTCGTTTGGACGCTGTTCGGGCTGCCCGACGACGCGGTCATTCGCACCATCACCGTGCTCGTCATCGCGTGCCCCCACGCGCTGGGTCTGGCGATCCCGCTGGTCGTGTCCATCGCCACCGAGCGCGCCGCCCGTGGCGGCGTCCTGGTCAAGGACCGCCTCTCCCTGGAGTCGATGCGTCAGGTCGACGCGGTGCTCTTCGACAAGACCGGCACTCTGACCAAGGGCGAGCCCACCGTCACCGGCGTCGAGCCGACCGGTGCGCTGGATGCCGACCAGGTCCTCGCCCTGGCCGCCGCGGCCGAGGCCGACAGCGAGCACCCGCTCGCCCAGGCCATCGTCGCTGCCGCCAAGGAGAAGAGCCTCGCTATCGAGGCGGCCAGTGGATTCACCTCCTCCCCGGCGGTCGGCGTCACCGCGACTGTGGCCGGCCAGGAGATCCGCGTCGGCGGACCTCGTCTGCTTGAGGAGACCGGGCAGGACGAGATCGACGCGGCCGACGCGTGGCGGGCCGAGGGCGCGATCATCCTGCACGTCCTCCGCGACGGCCAAGTGATCGGCGGCCTCAAGCTCGCCGACGAGGTCCGGCCCGAGTCCCGCGACGCCGTCGACGCCCTCCATGAGCTCGGCGTTGAGGTCGTCATGATCACCGGCGATGCCGAGGCCGTGGCGAACGAGGTGGGCCGCGAACTCGGCATCGACCGTGTCTTTGCCGGCGTCCGCCCCGAAGACAAGTCCGCAAAGGTCGCCGCGCTTCAGGACGAAGGCAAGAAAGTCGCCATGGTCGGCGACGGCGTCAACGACGCCCCGGCGCTGGCGCAGGCCGACGTCGGCATCGCCATCGGCGCGGGCACCGACGTCGCCATCGCCTCGGCGGGCGTCATCCTCGCCAGCTCCGACCCGCGCAGCGTGCTCTCAGTTATCCAGCTCTCCCGTGCCGCATACCGTAAAATGAAGCAGAATCTGTGGTGGGCTGCCGGGTACAACCTGTTCTCTGTACCGATCGCGGCCGGCGTGCTCGCACCTATCGGCTTTGTCTTGCCGATGTCGGTCGGCGCGATACTGATGTCGATCTCCACCGTCGTCGTCGCGCTCAACGCCCAGCTGCTGCGCCGCATTGACCTCACCCCCGAAGCCAGCACCCGCTCTGTCCTGGAGCGCCAGAAGTGAAGGCCACGCCCATGACCAACGACACTGCAACCGATGAGACCGGCACCGACACCGGGGCCCACCAGCACGGTTACATCAGCGACAAGGACCGCTACCGCAACCGCATGAAGCGCATCGAGGGCCAGGCCCGCGGCATTACGAAGATGATCGACGACGAGAAGTACTGCATCGACATCCTCACCCAGGTCTCTGCCCTCACCCGGGCCCTTCAGGGGGTGGCGACCGGCCTGCTCGATGACCACCTCAAGCACTGCGTGCTCGACGCCGCAAAACAAGGTGATGAGGACGCGGCCATCGCCAAGATCCAAGAAGCCACCGATGCTATCAACCGGCTCGTCCGCTCCTGACGCCATCGGATTCAGCCTCGCGCAGTAGTGAGCTGCGCTTCGCCTTGCCCTCGGCCCCTGGGCGCGATCGCGAAGGCGGAGATCGGGCCTGACGTCATGAACACGATCTACCCGAGAGAAGAGCTCGACATGTTCCCTTCACTTTCCGCACCGAACCGGCCTCCCAGAAGCCGGCAGGGACTCGGCGCGACCATAACCGCGATGGCAGCCAGCGCCGTCCTCCTACTCAGCGGCTGCGCCGGTGCTGACCCCGGTCCCTCTTCTTCCGCAGGATCCGATCAGTCCCTGCTGACCGAGCACGGCCTCGATGGCCTGGACGCCCGGGAAATCATCAAGCGCCTTGACACGATGCCGGTCACAGACCGCTCAACCGAACTCATGGCCTCGATCAAAACCGACGAACTCGTCCTCACCGACAATCAGAACAACCAAACCACGCTGCCGATGCCAAAGGAAGACTTCTACGTCTCAGTCGCCCCATATACCGAGCAGACCCACGAGTGCTACTTCCACAGCCTCACTACCTGCCTCGGCGAGCTCGCCAACACTGACGTCGACGTCACAGTGGTCAACGCGGCATCCGGCAAGACCATCCTCGACGCAACACTCACGACTTACGACAACGGATTCATCGGACTCTGGCTGCCCCGCGGCATTCACGCGACGCTCACGGTCAGCACCGAAGACCGCACCGCGAAGCAGGACATTTCGACCCGCCTCGACGACCCCACCTGCCTAACCGCCCTCCAGCTGACTTGAGGTCCGGACCTCGTGCTCCTCGGCCTCGTCGACAGATCAGGCGTCTGGACGGTCCAATCCTCGGTCTTCCCCGAGAGTCTTGCCGACCTGAGGCTCCACCAGAGAGCTAGCTTCAGGGTCGTCGGAAGGCGCGAGCACATCGGGCTGATGCCGCGTCGACCAGGACCAGCCTGTGCTAACTTGAGAGCACTTCATCCCCCACGCCTCTCCACGATGCGCACTTGGGGGATTTTCTCTGGCCATGTCCTCAAGCTCAGACTTGTCGGTGCTGAGCCTTGCCGAGCTCCGCCAGTACCCGGCCTGGATTCTTGATCAGGTCGAACAGGCTGCTCGCCCGGCGCGCCCACCGCGCTGGGTCGTCACCCTCAGCAAATGCGGCAGCCGAGGCGAACTGGTCATGGCGGTTGACTGGCAATCGGTCAGCCAGCTCCGCACCGAGCTCGCCAGCGAGGCCGGCTCGAGGAGACGAGGCCGCAAGAACTGGAAGACGGTCCCCATCGAGGCTCGGATTGCTCGTCGGCACAACGGGTCGTCGCAACGTGGAGTCACGAGGAACGCTTCGACGCCAGTCGCGCGGCGGCATTACGAATTAGAGCACCGACCTTCGTGTGATCGACGATGTCCTCGAGCACCACGACGCGGCGGGCCCCACGGAGCAACTCCGCGGGGTCGGCGAGGGCCGGACGATTCATCGACGCAAGCGCACCGCGGTGGAGGTGGAAGCCGGTCATCGACTCGATGACGTCGGCCTCCCCCACGTAGACCGGAACGCCTTGGGCCTCGGCGTCGGCGACGACGTCTGCCAGGTCGGTGAGCCAGCGCTCGCCCATGAGGAAGCTGCGGGGAACGTCACCCCGGGAAAGTGCCCGGCGGATGACCTTCTCGCTCTCGGCGATGTAGAGGCCACGCTCGGTCTCGAGCTTCTTGCGCAGCGCGACGTCGGTGAGGCGGAAGTAGTCGGCGACGCGTTCGTCGTCGGGGCTCGTGATCTCGATCGGCACCGCACAAGGGTACGCGGGCGGGATCAGCGCAGGATGTTGACGATCGCGATGATGCCGATGAAGGTGATGAGGACGCGCAGGACCCACGGGTTGAGCTTGCGCCCGACGCGCGCTCCCACGAAGCCGCCGACGAGAGCGCCGATGCCGACGAAGGCCGCCACGGCCCAGTCGATCTGGTCGGTCGCGACGACGATGAACGTCAGGGCTGCGACGCCGTTGACCACCGTGCCGAGAACGTTCTTGATGCCGTTGATCTCCTGCAGCGGATCAGGCAGGAGAACGCTCATGAGGCCCATGAGGATGATGCCTTGGGCCGCGCCGAAGTAGCCGCCGTACATACCGGCCACGAAGATTCCGACGGCCAGCGCGACGAGGCGGGGCCCCGCGAGCGGACGCGTGGGGTCGGCGTCCTCGTGTGCTTTCGCGGCCTTCTTGTTGAGCCACGGTCCGGCGAGCACGAGGAGCACGCCCAGCGCGATGAGCACCGGGACGATCGCGTCGAAGGCCGACTCGGGAAGCACGAGCAGGAGCAGCGCGCCGACCACGGCACCGAAGAAGGAGAACGGAACGATCCGCTTGAGGCGGGCGGCCTTGCCGCGCAGTTCCTCGCGGTAACCCAGAGTGCTCGTGATGCCGCCGGCCACGAGTCCGATCGTGTTGCTCATATTGGCCGTGACGGCCGGGTACCCGAGGGCGAGAAGAGTAGGGAAGGTGACGAGGGTGCCGGAACCGACAACCGCGTTGATCATGCCAGCAGCCATACCCGCCGCGATGATGGCGAGCGCTTCCCACAGACCCATGTCGACATCCTTCTCACGGCCACGAGGAGGGGCGCGTGGGCACGGTGGGGCCGTGGGTGCCGCACACGGACGAAGGCGTGCGGCCTTCGCACCAAGAAATCAGCGAGCGGCTCGGGCGCTCCAGCGTTCGCCGTGCTGCTCGAGTTCGAGCGGCATGCCGAAGGTCTCCGACAGGTTCTCCGCCGTGAGGGTCGACTCGATCGGGCCGGCCGCCACGACACGGCCCTCGCGCAGCATGAGGATGTCGGTGAAGCCCGGCGGGATTTCTTCGACGTGGTGCGTGACGAGGACGAGCGCCGGAGCGTCGAGGTCCTCGGCGAGTGTGCTGAGGCGACCGACGAGATCTTCACGGGCGCCGAGGTCGAGCCCTGCGGCGGGTTCGTCGAGGAGCATGAGCTCCGGGTCGGTCATGAGAGCGCGGGCGATGAGAACGCGCTTGCGTTCACCTTCGCTCAACGTCCCGAAGCGACGCTCGGCGAGGTGCGAGACACCCATCTCCTCGAGCAGTTCCGCAGCACGGCCGTGGTCGAACTCGTCGTACTTCTCGCGCCAGCGTCCGACCATGCCGTAGCTGGCCGTGACGACGACGTCGGAAACCTTCTCAGCGTTCGGAATACGGTCGGCGATCGTGGCGGCCGACAGGCCGATACGCGGACGCAGTTCGAACACGTCCACGGCGCCGAGCACCTCGCCGAGGATGCCGGCCACACCGGCACTCGGGTGCATCCGCCCGGACGCGATGGACAGTAGCGTCGACTTACCGGCGCCGTTGGGGCCGACGACGACCCAACGCTCGCCCTCCTCGACGTCCCAGTTGATGTCGTCGAGCAGCTTCTGCGCGCCGCGCGTGACACCGACCCCGGAGAAGGACAACACATCGCTCATACCCGTGACCCTACTGACTCGACGGGGTCGAATGCCACGCGACACGGCACCGATGACGTCGTGGACGCGCCTGACGCCCAGCCGACACGGGTGTAAGCTACAACTTGTATCTATGTTGCGTCGAACGCCTGCAAGCGTGGGCAGCACATCGACCACCTGAACGAGGAGCGAGCATGAGCGAGCCGAAGATCTCCGCGGCCGACGCGGTCTACCGCGAGGTGAAGGGCTGCATCCTCGACGGCTCGATCGCCGGCGGCGCCCTCATCAGCGAGGGTGAGATCTCGGAGCTGCTCGACGTCTCCCGCACCCCCGTGCGCGAGGCGTTCGTCCGGCTGCAGGCCGAGGGGTGGATGACGCTGTACCCCAAGCGCGGCGCGCTCGTGCGCGCCGTTGAACCGCGCGAGGTGCGTGACGTCGTCGAGGCGCGCATCGCGGTGGAGTCGCGTGCGGCGCGCAGCGTCGTCGAGGCGCAGGAGCACCGCGACGTCGCCATCGATCTCGGCGAGATCCTGCGCCGTCAGCGCCAGAGCCTCGAAACCGGCGACCACGACGACTTCACCGAGACCGACTGCGTGTTCCACACCCACCTCGTCGCCGCCGGTGGCAACGCCATCCTCACCGAGTTCTACGAGCGTCTCGGGGAACGTCAGCGCCGAATGGCCGCGCGCATCCTGTGGAAGGACGACCGCCGCTGCCGCGACGTCCTCACCGCCCACGCCCGTCTCGTCGACCTCGTCGCCGCGGGAGACGCGACTGGTTTCGAGCAGGAGCTGACGGCGCACCTGCACTACTCCTACGACGGACTGCTCCCCTGAGCCCTCCGACCACACGAGTTTCGCACCACTCACCCACACCCGACGAAAGGCCCCCGCGTGTCACTCGACACCCCGACCCGCACCGCCAGCCACGAACGCATCACGACGAGCGTCGACAGCCCCGAGCGCGCCGGCGCCGGGGGCGCGCGGGCCGCCTGGCTGCCGGTCGGGGCGGCGATGTTCACCGTCGCGTGGGGTGGCAACCAGTTCACGCCGCTGCTCGGGCTCTACCGTGACATCGACGCGCTCTCGACGGGCGCCGTCGACCTGCTGCTCGGTGCGTACGTCCTCGGCATCATGCCCGCGCTGCTGCTCGGCGGGCCCGCCTCGGACCGCTGGGGCCGTCGCCCGCTCATGCTGCCCGCGCCGATCCTCGCGATCATCGCGTCGGTGCTGCTCGCCGTCGGCTCCGGCTCGCCGGCCGTGCTCTTCGTCGGCCGCATCTTCTCCGGCCTGGCGCTCGGGCTCGCCATGGTTGTCGGCGGCTCGTGGATCAAAGAACTGTCGAGCCCCCCGTTCGACGCCGAGGCCGACGCCGCCGCGGGCGCGCGTCGCGCCTCCATCAGCCTGACGGCCGGATTCGCGCTCGGCGCCGCCACCGCAGCGGCGCTCGCGCAGTTCGCGCCGCTGCCCGCGGAGTTGTGCTACCTCGTCCACCTCGTCATCACGGCGGCGAGCTATGTGCTCCTGACGCGCGCCCCCGAGACGCATGCCGCGCAAGAGATGCCGGGACGCTTCCTCGACGACCTGCGCGTGCCCGCTGCGGGCCACCGTCGCTTCCTGTTCGTCGTCCTGCCGATGGCGCCGTGGGTGTTCGGCTGCGCGGGATGCGCCTATGCCGTGCTGCCCGCCGTCATGGGTGATCGCACCGGCTCGTTCGGCATCGCCTTCTCGGGCCTGCTGTGCCTCGTCGCGCTCGGCTGTGGGCTGTTCATCCAGCAGGTCGGCAAGCGCTTCGACGACGTCAGCTCCGCGCGCGCCATCATCATCGCCCTGACGATGACGCTGCCCGGCCTCGGCATCGCCGCACTTGCAGCGCGCCTCGTCAGCCCGTGGCTCGCGCTCGTCGCGGCCGCCGTCCTCGGTCTCGCCTACGGCATGCTGCTCGTCTCCGGCCTGCAGGAGGTGCAGCGCATCGCCGGTCCCGAGGACCTCGCGGGACTGACGGCTGTCTACTATTCGATCACCTACCTCGGCTTCTTCGTGCCCGCCGCGCTCGCCGTCGTCAGCCACTGGCTGAGCTACCCCGTGATGTTCGTCGGTGGCGTCGTGCTCGCCGCGCTGAGCCTCGGCGTCGTCCTGATGTTCTCGCGCAAGCACCTTCCGACGGCTCTGGCGCACTGACCCGTCGCCACTAGGCTGGGCGATCGTGTACGAACTGCCTGCCTCCGTGCGCCTGGCCCTGTGGGCCACGCACGCCATCGCCGCCGATCGCCCGCTCAGCGAGGCGATCGGCGCCGCGCTGCCCGACGTCGACGCCGTCGAGGGTGGCCTGCCGCGCCTCGAACTGTGGCGTGACCTCGGCGAACGCATCGTCTGCGTTGACCTGCCCCGCCCGGGGGTCCACGGCGGGTTGCTGCCGCCCGGCGGACCCGCGACTCAGGCTGCGATCGAAGCCGGAGAATGCCTGTTCGGGCCGTCGCTCGGCGGGGTGCTCGTGCCGCGGCTGGAGTATTACGGGCCGGCCGGCGACGAGGGCCTCAAGCTCACGCTCGAACCGCACGACAGCGACCCGGTGCCGATCCACCGCCTCGAGGCACTTGCACTGGCCGATATCGACCGACGCTTCCGCGAGGCGTTGCTGGCGCACGTCGGGGTGCTCGAATCCCTGCACATCGCACCGTTCCTCGGCTCCTCGGCCCGCGAGCGCGTCGACGAACGCCTCGGCGGCGCGCGCTGGGCGTTGCCACCGGGCCTGCACCCGCGGGCGATGCGCATCATCACGACGGCCGGCCTCGTCGTCGCCGCCCTCGACGAGGCACTGACGACGAGCGGCGGCCTCGACGCGGGTAGCGTCGCAGCGCGCGAGCGCACGCTGCGCTCCCTGCTCGACGAGGCCGAACTCGCTCTCGCACAGGCCGCGACGGCGGCTGCCATCGGCCTCGCACACGACGCTGCCCGCCCTCGATGAGGACGGGCAACGTTGATCGCGCGTTGCGGTGTGCTCAGAGCGGAGTGTCTCCGGCAATGACGTATCAGGCCGTAGGGGAGCCTTCGAGGACCGTCGCGTAGACCTGCTGGGTGCGCTCGGCGATCGCGTCCCACCCGAAGTGCTCGACGGCGCGCTGACGCCCGGCTCGACCCCGTCGGCGGGCCTCTTCGACGTCGGAGGTCGCCTCGGTGAGGGCGCGGGCCAGATCGGCGACGAACGTATCGGGGTCGACGGGCGTACCCGTTCCGTCGTTCACCTGCTCGATCGACACGAGCCAACCGGTCTCGCCGTCCACGACGACCTCGGGGATTCCGCCCGTCGCGGTCGCGACGACGGCCGCTTCGCACGCCATCGCCTCGAGGTTCACGATGCCGAGGGGTTCGTACACCGACGGGCAGACGAACGTCGTGGCCTGCGACAGCAGCGCGACGACCTCCTCGCGCGGCAGCATGTCGGGAATCCACACGACGCCGTCGCGCTCGGCGCGCAGCTGGTCGATGAGGCCCTCGACCTCGGCGAGGATCTCGGGGGTGTCCGGGGCGCCGGCACACAGCACGAGCTGCACGTCGGCGGGAACGTCACGCATGGCGCGCAGGAGGAACGGCAGGCCCTTCTGCCGGGTGATGCGACCGACGAACACAATGCTCGGGCGGCCGGTGTCAACGCCGTGGCCGCACACGATCTCCAGCGCCTTCTCGGAGTGATCCGGCGCCCAGGCGTCTGCGTCGATGCCGTTGTGGACGACGTGGACCTTGCTCTCGTCGAGCTGGGGGTAGCTGCGCAGCACGTCGCGTCGCATGCCGTCGGAGACCGCGATGACGGCGGCGGCACCCTCGTAGGCGGTGCGCTCGATGAACGAGCTGAGTGCGTAGCCGCCACCGAGTTGCTCCGCCTTCCACGGGCGCATGGGCTCGAGGCTGTGCGCCGTCACGACGTGCGGGACGCCGTGGAGCATCGAGGTGAGGTGCCCGGCGAAGTTGGCGTACCAGGTGTGCGAGTGGACGATGTCGGCACCTTGGGTGGCCGGCACCATCGTGAGGTCCACCCCGAGTGTCTTCAGCGCGCCGTTGGCCTCGGCCAACTGCGGCAGATCGGGAAATCCGTCGGTGTCGGCCTCCCCCACCGGTTCGCCGAACGCCCGCACCTTGGTCTGCGTGCCTGTCACTCGCAAGGCCTTGACGAGTTCGGCGACGTGGACCCCGGCGCCGCCGTAGATGTTGGGCGGGTATTCCTTCGTCAGGATGTCGACTCTCACGGGACAAGACGGTAGTCCCTCCGGGGGTGTGATGAAAGACACGATCCGCCTATTGTCAGTCGCATGCCAAATCGTGGAGGCCCCAAGGTCCTAGCCATCGTTCTCGCCGGCGGCGAGGGCAAACGCCTCATGCCCCTGACCGCGGACCGGGCCAAGCCCGCCGTGCCGTTCGGTGGAATCTACCGACTCATCGACTTCGCGTTGAGCAACCTCGTCAACAGCGACTACCTCCAGATCGTCGTGCTGACCCAGTACAAGTCGCACAGCCTCGACCGCCACATCACGACGACGTGGCGGATGAGTTCCTTGCTCGGCAACTACGTCACGCCCGTCCCGGCACAGCAGCGCGTGGGCAAGAACTGGTACCTCGGTTCAGCCGACGCGATCTACCAGAGCCTCAACCTCATCTACGACGAGAAGCCCGACTACGTCGTCGTCGTGGGCGCCGACCACGTCTATCGCATGGACTTCGCCGACATGGTCGAGGCGCACATCGCCTCCGGCGCCAAGGCGAGCGTCGCCGCGATCCGTCAGCCCATTTCCCTGGCCGACCAGTTCGGCGTCATCGACGTCGACCCCGAGGACCCGTCGCGCATCCGGGCCTTCCTCGAGAAGCCCACCGACCCCCAGGGCCTGCCGGACAGCCGCGACGAGGTGCTCGCCTCGATGGGCAACTACGTCTTCACGGCGGACGCACTGATCGATGCCGTCACCCGCGACGCGGACCTCGAGGGCAGCAAGCACGACATGGGCGGCGACATCGTTCCCGCCTTCGTCGACCGGGGCGAGGCCTACGTCTACGACTTCAAGGACAACACGATCCCCGGCGCAGAGGACCGTGACCGCGGCTACTGGCGCGACGTCGGCACCATCGACTCCTATTACGACGCGCACATGGACCTCGTGTCGGTCCACCCGATCTTCAACCTCTACAACGACGACTGGCCCATCCACACGACGTCGGGCATGAGCCTCCCGCCGGTGAAGTTCGTCCACGGCGAGCACGGACGCACGGGTACGGGCGTGAACTCGCTCATCTCCCCCGGGTGCATCATCTCCGGCGCCACGGTGAGTCGGTCGGTGCTCTCGCCGAACGTGCGCGTTCACTCGTTCAGCGACGTGGATTCGTCCATCCTCCTCGACGGCGTCGACGTGGGCCGCTCGTGCATCATCCGACGCGCCATCATCGACAAGGGCGTGCACCTGCCCGAGGGCACGCACATCGGCCTCGACCACGAGCAGGACCGCGCTCGCGGGTTCACCGTCACGGAGTCGGGCATTGTCGTCGTCGGCAAGGGCACGGTCATCACGTCGTGAGCGGCGGATGCACGCGAGAGTGGTTCACGCTATGAATGGGGTTGTGACGAACGACAACCCGCGTACCGACCTCATCGGCCTGACGTTCCAGGGCACCGACTTCCCGGGGCTCTTCCACGAACTGGCCGATGCGATGACCCGGTTCGGCGTCGAGATCATCGACGTCGGGCAGGCCGTGCTCGGCGGGAGCATCACGCTGTCCTTCCTCGTCTCCTCCCAGCATCCGGAGGACTTCGAGGTCGAGATGCGCCGCCTCGCCGAACTGCGTGGCCTCTCGCTCACGCTGACGCCCGGCATGGCGGATGACGTGCACCGCCTGCCCGGGCGCGCCGTCGTCACGCTGCTGGCGGACACCGTGCCGGCCGAGGCACTGGCCGAGATCTCCGCCGAAGTCGTGCACCACGGCGGAAACATCGACCGGGTGCGTCGTCTCGCCCGTACCCCCGTGACGGCCATCGAGCTCGATGTGTCCGGTGTCGAGGTCGTCGAGTTGCGACGCCGCGTGGCCGAGGTCTCGGCGGAGAGCGGCTGTGACGCGAGTGTCGCCGCTGCCGGTTTGGCGCGGCGAGGGCGACGTCTCGTCGTCATGGACGTCGACTCGACACTCATCCAGGACGAGGTCATCGAGATGCTCGCGGCCCACGCAGGCCGTGAGGCCGAGGTCGCCGAGGTGACCGAGCGGGCCATGCGCGGCGAACTCGACTTCGCCGAGTCCCTGCACGCACGTGTCGCCGCTCTCGAAGGGCTTCCGGTCGAGGTGCTCGATGACGTCCGCGCCGCGATTCGCCTGACGCCCGGCGCGCGCACGCTGGTGCGCACCCTCAAGCGTCTCGGTTTCACCGTCGGCGTCGTCTCGGGTGGCTTCATCGAGGTCGTGCGCCCCCTGGCCGACGACCTCGGCATCACGTATGCCCAGGCCAACACACTCGAGGTGGCGGACGGCAAGCTCACCGGGCGGGTGCTCGGCGAGGTAGTCGATCGTGAGGGCAAGGCACGCGCTCTCGCGCACTTCGCGCAGAACGAAGGTCTCCCCCTGGAACGCACGGTCGCGATCGGTGACGGAGCCAACGACCTCGACATGCTCGCGCTCGCCGGTCTCGGCGTTGCGTTCAACGCCAAGCCCGTTGTGCGGGCTCAGGCCGATGCCGCCGTGAACGTGCCCTACCTGGACAGTGTGCTGTTCCTGCTCGGTATCAGCCGCGAGGACATCGAAGAGGCCGACAATCTCGACGTGGACTCTGCTGCGATGAGCGGAACGGGCGCCTAACATAGCCCCCATGCCTGAGAACAGCGAGCCCCGTCGATCCCTGCTCATCATCGGTGGGGCCGAGGACAAGATCGGCCGCGTGACCATCCTGCGCCGCTTCGTGCGTCTGGCCGGGGGCCGCAAGTCGAACATCGTCGTCATCCCGACGGCATCGTCGCTGGCGTCCGAGGTCATCGAGGTGTACTCCACCGTGTTCTCGCGCTTGGGGTGCCCCGAGGTCTCGAGCGTCGACCCGCAGACGCGGCTCGAGTCGTCGTCGCCGGAGCTCGTCGAGCGCATCGACAACGCCACGGGTGTCTTCATCTCGGGCGGTAACCAGCTCAAGCTGAGCCAGCTCATCGTCGGCACCCCGCTCGGCGACGCCATGCTGCGCGCCTACGAGCGTGGCGCCGTCATCGCCGGCACGAGTGCGGGCGCCTCGATCATGAGCCAGTTCATGATCTCCATGGGCGAGGAAGGCGTCACCCCTCGCCAGCGTTCCAGCCAGCTCACGCAGGGTCTCGGCCTCGTGCCGGGCGTCATCATCGACCAGCACTTCGACCAGCGCTCGCGCTACGGCCGACTGCTCTCGCTCGTCGCCGGTTCTCCCAGCCTGCTCGGAATGGGCATCGACGAGGACACGGCCGCCGAGATCACGAACGGGCACGAGATGACGATCGTCGGATCCGGTGCCGTCTTCATCGTCGATGCCCGACGGGCGCAGACCGACGCCCATGAAGCCCGCCGTGACGCGCCCTTGCTCGTCACGGGAGCGGTCGTTCACTCGCTCCCGTACGGAGCGACGTTCGACCTGACCACAGCGACCTTGACGGATTTCGTCGAGCAGAACGCCGACGTGGCCGTCACGGCCGCGAAGGATCAGCACGACACCGCCACGGCGGCAGCCGCACTGCGTCACTGAGACGCTGTGCCTTCCACGAGGGAGAACTCCATGACCGTCGTCGAGATCCCGCAAGCTCCCGGGCCCATCGAGCCGAGCCTGCGCATCCGAAGCACGCGTGTCTACCGCGGCCCCAACGTGTGGTCCTACGAGCCGGCGATTCACCTCGTGCTCGATCTGGGCGTGCTCGAGTACTACCCGACGCACGCGCTGCCCGGTTTCACCGAGGCTCTCGTCGAGCTCTTCCCCGGTCTGCAGCGTCACTCGTGTTCGCGCGGGCGTGAGGGTGGCTTCATCGAGCGCCTCCACGAGGGCACCTGGCTCGGTCACGTGGCCGAGCACCTCGCGCTGCAGCTGCAGCAGGAGGCCGGCCACGACGTCCGTCGAGGCAAGACGCGTGGTGTCGAGGACCGCGAGGGCTGGTACAACGTCATCTTCGCCTTCCTCGACGAGAGCGTCGGTCTCGCAGCCGGTGAACTGGCGGTCAACATCGTCAATCACCTCGTGCAGAACAACCCCGAGTTCGACGTCGAGGCAGAGCTCGAGCGGTTCCACAACCTCGTGCAGCGCAAGGCCTTCGGCCCGTCGACGCAGGCCATCATCGAAGAGGCCGTCTCGCGCGACATCCCGTGGACCCGTCTCAACGGCGCCTCGCTCGTCCAACTCGGTCAGGGCGTCCACGCCCAGCGCATCCGCGCCACGATGACGTCGCGCACCCCCGCGCTCGCGGTGGACATCGCGGGCGACAAGAACCTCACGGTGAAGCTGCTCGGGTCGGCCGGTCTGCCGGTGCCGAAGTCCGACGTCGTGCGCACGATGGAGGGCACCGTCGAGGCGGCCAAGGAGATCGGCTTCCCGGTCGTCGTCAAGCCGCTCGACGGCAATCACGGCCGTGGTGTCTGCCTCAACCTGCAGAACGAGGAGGACGTCCGCGAGGCCTACCCGATCGCTCTGGCCCAGTCGCGCCGCGGCGTGCTGCAGGTCGAGTCCTTCGTCACGGGCAAGGACTACCGCTGCCTCATCATCGACGGCCGGATGGCGGCCATCGCCGAGCGTGTGCCCGCCCACGTCATGGGCGACGGTGAGCACACGGTGGCCGAACTCGTCGACATCACGAACGCTGACCCGCGTCGTGGATACGGTCACGAGAAGGTGCTCACGCGCATCAAGGTCGACGATGCCGCCCGCGAACTCGTCGAGGAACAGGGCTACGCGATGGACGCCGTGCCTGAGGCTGGCGTCATGGTGAAGCTTGCCCTCACCGGCAACATGTCGACCGGTGGTATCTCCATCGACCGCACCATGGATGCCCACCCGGACAACGTCGAGATCGCTGAGGAGGCCGCGCGCCTCATCGGACTCGACGTCGCCGGTATCGACTTCATCTGCCCCGACATCACGGTGCCGGTGCGTGAGTCCGGTGGCGCGATCTGCGAGGTCAATGCCGCTCCCGGGTTCCGCATGCACACCCACCCGACGGTCGGGGAACCGCAGTTCATCGCCAAGCCGGTCGTCGACCTGCTCTTCCCGCCCGGCACGCCGTCGCGTGTGCCGATCGTCGCGGTGACGGGTACCAACGGCAAGACGACGACGTCGCGCATGCTCGCGCACGTCATGAAGGGCCTCGGCAAGAAGGTCGGCATGACCTCGACCGACGGCATCATCGTCGACGAGCGTCTGCTCATCACCCGTGACGCGTCAGGCCCCAAGTCAGCCAAGATGGTGCTGCAGAACCCGCGAGTCGACTTCGCGATCCTCGAAGTCGCCCGCGGCGGCATCCTGCGCGAGGGCCTGGGCTACGACCGCAACGACATCGCGATCGTCACGAACATCCAGAACGACCACCTCGGCATGCGCGGTGTGAAGTCCCTCAAGGACCTCGCGGACGTCAAGCAGGTCGTCGTCGAGGCCGTGCCGCGTGACGGTTTCGCCGTCCTCAACGCCGACGACCCGTACGTGCGCCGTATGCGCCACGTGTGCCGTGGAACCATCGTGTGGTTCTCGATGGACGCCCCGGACAGCCGCGTCAGGCAGTTCATCGACGAGCGCTGCGTTCGCGGTGACCGCGCCGTCGTCCTCGAGCCGACGGAGAAGGGCGAGATGATCGTCCTCAAGCAGGGCCGCCGTTCGATGCAGCTCGCCTGGACCCACCTGCTGCCGAGCACGTTCAACGGCGCCGCACGCATGAACGTCGCCAACTCGCTCGCCGCGGCGGGAGCGGCCTTCGCCGCCGGTGTGCCGCTGCACGACATCCGTCAGGGCCTGCGCACCTTCACGACGAGCTACTACCTCTCCCCCGGTCGCCTCAACCGCATCGAGGTCGACCACGCCGAGGTGTTCGTCGATTACTGTCACAACCCGGCGGGGCTCGACCTGCTCGGCGAGTTCGTCGACCGATATGTGGCGGGAAAGAACCGTGCCCAGAGGGTGCGCCGTACCGTCGTCGTCGGAGCTGCCGGCGACCGTCGTGACCAGGACATCCGTGAGATGGGTGAACTGGCGGCCAAGTGGTTCGACACCGTCATCATCCGTGAGGACGAGAACCTGCGCCGCCGCGAGGTCGGCGAGGCGGCCAGGATCATCGAGGAGGGTGCGCGAGCCGTGGCTGCCGACGGCGGCCGCGCGACGAAGATCGTCACCGTCCTCGACGAGCTCGAGGCGACGACGAAGGCACTCGATCGGGCGCGGCCCAACGACGTCATCGTCATCTGCGCCGACAAGCACGCCCGGGTCATGGCCACGGTCGAGGAGCGCACCCACCTCGCGACGCCGGGCGCGCACACCCACGAGGAACAGCCGGGCGACCCCGACTTCAGCCCGGACGAGCGGTTCGCCAGCGCCGAGGAGGACGACGCCGCGGCCGAGGCCGTCACGCCGAACCCGGCCGACACTCAGGGCTGAGGAACGAACGTGTTGGCCCCTTCCTACCGCTGCGGTGGGAAGGGGCCAACTGGTCGTCGGGACGAGGCCGGATCGGCGAGCGTGTCAGGACTCGCGGTGCGGCAGTGAGGTGAGCAGGTCGAGAGCGTCGACTAGTGCTGCGGGTGCGTGGCCGGAGGCGGTCACCCGACGCAATGACGCGACGGCGTCACCGATGTGGCCCTGAACGTCGTCGGGCAAGCCGGTGCTCTCGATCTCCTCGTTCGGTACACCGCGAGCGGTGCGTGCCTTGCGGGCGATGGTTCGCGCGTCGTCCATCGACGCGCCCGTCTCGGTCAACCAGGAGTGGATCTCCGCCTGGTGGCTGTGGGTCATGACCGCCACGACGTCGCCCCCGTGTGCCGCGTCGAGGAGGCCCTGCACGCCGTCGAGTTCGGTGCGGTGGCTCACCTCCGGGCTCACCCCGACGCGCGCGAGACCGTCACGGAAGTGGCTTTCGAGGTTCTCCATCGAGCGACCGCGAAGGTAGTGCTCCTTGTGCACCACGTGGACGAGATCTGCGCCACGGCCCGCGAGCTCGCCGAGGTTGGCGAGGATCTCGTCGCTACGGTCCCCGCCGGTTCCGAGGCCGAGCAGGAGTCGCCCCCCGGGCGCGACGAGACCACGACCGACGGCGAGGAGAGCCTCCAAGCCCCCCTCGTTGTGGGCCATGTCGATGATGACGGTGATCGACTCGTCGGGGCTGCTCGGCTTGGGCACGGTGTAGACGTTCATGCGGCCCGGGTTGAGGTTCGCGTCCGGGGCGAACGTGCGTAGCCCCTCGACGACGGCGCTGCGCGGAAGTCCGAGCGCCAGGGCACCGGCCGCCCCCGCGAGAGCGTTCGCGATGTTGTGGGCGGAAAGCCCGGCCATCGTCATGGGCACGTCGTCGAGGGAGACGAGTGAGTCCACGCCCGAGTCGTCGATACACACGATGTCGTTGTCGATGACGGTGAACGCCTTGCCGTGTGCGGCCCGTGCCTCACGGATGCAGGGCGCTTCCGGGTCGAGTGTGAAGGTGATGATCTGCGCGGGCGTACCGACCCGCATCGCCCAGACACGGGGGTCGTCACCGTTGAGCACGCACCAACCGCTCGGTCGGGTGACCTTGGTGATGATGGCCTTGACCTCGGCGAGCTGGTCGACGGTGTCGATGCCGCCCGTACCGAGGTGGTCGGGCGACACGTTCGTCACGACGCTGACGTCGTTGTACGGCACACCCATTCCGCGGTTGAGCAAGCCGCCTCGCGCGGTTTCGAGGACGGCGACCTCGAGGCCGGGGGTGGCGAGCACGGTGCGAGCACCCGAGGGTCCCGAGTAGTCACCCCTCTCGACGTGTTCGCCCATGACGAGCACACCGTCGGTGGAGCTCCACGCCGTCTTTCGCCCCGCGGTCATCGAGATGTGCGAGACGAGGCGCGTGGTCGTCGTCTTGCCGTTCGTTCCGGTGATCGAGATGACCGGAACCTTCGGCTTGGACATGGTTCCGGCGGGGCCCGGTTCGGAGGCGAGAACCGCGTCGGCGGCACGTCGAACGGCGTCGGAGGAGGACACCGGGTCGAGCAGATCCGTGAGAGCCGCAGCCACGGCGCGGCCCAACGCGCGGCCGCGTTCGAGGTGCTTCCACGGGAAGGCCACGACGTACTCCGAGGGTTCCTCGCCGTGGCGAACCCGGACACCGAGCTGACCCGTGCCGCTCGCAGCGGCAACACGACGCGTGACGACCTCGACGAGGCGCATGACGGCGCGGTCGCGGACGGCAGAACCCTCGTCGCCGAGTCGCGGGCGGCGCGCGCGAAGCAGGGCGAACGCTTCGCTCAGCTGTTCCGGTTCACTGCTCAGCCACCCAGAGACGTCGATCGTCGTCTTGATCGCGGGGCGCGGGAAGTAGAGGTTCGGGCCCTCGAGAACGCGGTTGCCGAGCAGGCGGACACCTGCGGCCTGCGTGCCGTCTGCAGTCATGAGGTTCACCCTAGAACGGGTGTGCTTCACCTGCATCCGCCCGACACGAGCTGGACGCCTACTGACCCATCGCGTGGACGCCGCCGTCGACGTGGACGATCTCGCCCGTCGTCGCCGGGAACCAGTCGGACAGCAATGCCGCGCATGCGCGCGCGGCGGGCACCGCGTCGGAGACGTCCCAACCCAGCGGAGCACGGTTGTTCCAGGTCTCCTCGAACTGCTCGAAGCCCGGGATCGACTTGGCCGCCGTGGTGCGGATCGGGCCGGCGGCGACGAGGTTGCAGCGGATCCCCTGCGGGCCGAGGTCACGTGCGAGGTAGCGGTTCGTCGATTCGAACGCAGCCTTGGCCACGCCCATCCAGTCGTAGACGGGCCAGGCGAACTTCGCGTCGAACGTCAGCCCGACCACGGCGCCGCCGTCCTTCATGAGGGGCTCGGCAGCCTTCGCGAGGGCTTTGAGGGAATACGCCGAGGCGTGCAGTGCCGTCGAGACGTCCTCCCACGTGGCGTCCATGAAGGTGAACGCGCCCTGCGGTGCGAAGCCGATCGAGTGCACGACGCCGTCGAGCGAACCGATGATCGGCTCGAGGCGCTCGGCGAGGGTCTCGAGGTGCTCGGTGTTCGTCACGTCCAGTTCGACCACCTCGACGGGCTCGGGCAGCCGACGGCTGATCGTCTGCGTGATCTTCATCGTGCGGCCGAAGCTCGTGAGAACGACCTCGGCGCCCTCCTCCTGGGCCAGGCGCGCCACGTGAAAGGCGATCGAGGAGTCCATGAGGACGCCGGTGACGAGGAGCTTCTTACCTTCGAGCAGACCCATGGTGGTGCCTTTCGTGCGGGGCGGAGCGGAGTGGAGGATGCGGGCTGGGTCAGTGGTCAGTGGCCCATGCCGAGGCCGCCGTCGACGGGTACGACAGCACCGTTGATGTAGGCGGCCTCCGGCGAGGCGAGGAACGTGACGGCGGCTGCCACCTCTTCGGGGCGGGCGAAGCGCCCGGTGGGGATGGCGTCCTTGTAGGCCTTCTGCCGGTCCTCCGGCAGCGAGGACGTCATTTCGGTCTCGATGAAGCCGGGCGCGACGACGTTGGCCGTGATGCCACGGCCCCCGAGTTCGCGGGCAACGGAGCGGGCGAGACCGACGAGACCGGCCTTGCTCGCCGCATAGTTGGCCTGGCCCGGAGACCCGTAGAGTCCGACGACGCTCGAGACGAAGATGAGGCGCCCGCCCTTGCGGCGGATCATGCCGGTCGTCGCGGCGCGGGCGCAGCGGAACGCGCCGGCGAGGTTGGTGTCGATGACACGGTCGAACGACTCGTCGCTCATGCGCATGAGCAAACCGTCGTCGGTGATTCCGGCGTTCGCGACGACGACGTCCATGGGGCCGCCGAGCTTCTCCTCGGCCTCCTTGAACGCCTTCTTCACCGAGTCGGAGTCGCTGACGTCGCCCGCAACCGCGGGCATGCCCGCGACGTCCTCACCGGCGCGCGAAAGGATGACGACGGCGTCCCCCTGGTCACGGAACCTCTCGGCGATGGCCAGACCGATACCTCGGTTGCCTCCGGTCACCAGTACGTTGCGGCTCGCCATTCACCCTGTCCTTCGTTCGCAGCATGTCGTGTGGTCGGGCGCGGGCGCGCCGGAATCAACCTCGCTCAGCAACGTATCCACTACCCCCGGGTACTCCAATTGGGACGAATCGTGGTGAGTCGTAAGCTGGAGCCATGGCACGAGCAGCTTCCTCGCGGACGGGCAAGGGTGAACAGCCCCGCCCCTCGGCGACGAGCCTGCCCGAGTCGGCCGAGGACGACCAGAACCGCCGAATGCGTGGCTACCTCATCTCGATGGCCATCCGGACGGTCTGCTTCATCGCGGCCGTCGCCACCTGGCAGGTCAGCCGCCCGCTCAGTGTCGTGTGCTTCGCTCTCGCTGCCGTACTGCCCTACGCGGCCGTCGTGTACGCCAACGCGACGGGCAAGCGGCGCATCGACCGCATGGGTGCCGTCACTCCCCCTCCGGTGCCTCCCAAGGAGATCCATGGATCTGCGGACCGCTCTTCGCGATGACCCCGCCGAGCTGATCTGCAGCGCGAAGGGGTGCCGACGCCACGCGACGTGGGCTCTGCGGTGGAACAACCCGAAGCTGCACGACGCGCAACGACGCAAGGTCTGGCTCGCGTGCGACGAGCACGAGGTGACGCTGCGCGACTTCCTGTCTCTGCGCGGCTTCTACCGGGACAGCGTCCGGCCCGACGCCCTGGATCCGCACGACGGCTGAGGCGCCTCGCGGGAACCTGCTCGTCCCTGATGCCCGGCGTCAGGGCGGCGAACAGCCCTACTATGCTGGTGGGGTGCTTCGACTGCTCTCCACCAAACGCTGGCTCACGTGGTTGCTCGTCGCGACACTGTGGGCCACGATCTGCCTCGTCGCAGGGCGCTGGCAGTGGAATCGCTGGCAGGAGAAGTCGACGATCCAGGAGCGGATCGACACGAACTACGACGCCCGACCCGTCCCGTTCGGTGACGTTCTCGAGGATGGCCGGGCCCCCGCCAAGGATGACGAGTGGAAGCAGGTTCGCGGAACCGGCTCCTATCTCGGTGATGTCCGCATGGTGCGCAACAGGCCCGGCCCCGGCGGCGATTTCGGCTACGAGACCGTGGACGTCTTCGCCGTCGACGGCATCAAGGTGCTCGTCGACCGCGGGTGGGTGACCAACGGCTCGAGCGCGGCGAAGCCGAGTTCTGTTCCCGCGTCGCCGCGTGGCCAGGTGACGGTGACCGGTTGGGTGCGGCCGAGCGAGAAGAGCCTCGGCCGGCCGCCGGTCGAAGGCCAGCTCTCCTCGATCTCGACGGCCGACGCCGAGAAGGCCACGGGTGAGCAACTCGTCGACGGCTACGTCCGCATGCGCACCGAGTCGATGCCCGACGGGACAACTCCCCCGCGACCGCAGGCCCTGGAGCGGCCGTCGCAGGGCATGGCGGCCGGCATCAATCTGAGCTACGCCATCCAGTGGTGGCTAGGCATCGTCGCCGGATACGCCTTCGTCCTGATGCGCGCCCGGCGTGAGTACCTCGACGGCCTCGAGACGGCCAATCCCGCGTCCGCCGACGAGGTGCAGGCACAGGAGGGCGCGACTGCCGCGCGTCCGAAGCGCGAGAAGAAGCGCAAGCAGCGGATCTGGGACGAAGAGGACGAGTGACAGGATGAAGCCATGGACTGTGGACTGAACGGACGGACGTACATCGTCACCGGCGCCTCCGGTGGCCTGGGCCTCGCGACGGCGAAGGTGCTCGCGGCGGACGGCGCTGACCTCGTCATCGCCTCACGCGATCAGGAGCGGATCGACGCGGCGGCCGAGCAGCTCCCGACCGGCGCGAACGTGCGCGCGGTCGCGGCTGACCTCGCCGACCCGCAGACCGCCGCTCGCCTCATCGCCGTCGCCAAGGAGAGCTTCGGCCGCCTCGACGGCGCCGTCGTCTCCGTGGGTGGACCGCCCGCGGGCAAGCTCGGTGACACGACCGAGGAGCAGTGGCGCGCAGCCTTCGACAGCGTGTTCCTCGGCGGTCTGCGCATGGCACGCGCGGTGCTGGACGAACCCTTCGAGCCGGAGGCTCAGATGGCCGTGACGATGGTGCTGTCGTCCTCGGTGAAGTCGCCGATTCCGGGGCTCGCCATCTCCAACGGTCTGCGTCCCGGCCTCGCCATGGCTGCGAAGACGCTGGCTGACGAATACGGCCCGCGCGGTGGCCGCGTCAACGTCCTGCTCCCGGGGCGTATCGACACCGACCGGGTGCGCTCGCTCGACGCCGGAACGGGCGACGCGGAGGCGTCGAAGAAGCAGGCCGAGGCCGGTATCCCGCTGGGGCGCTACGGCACGCCGGAGGAGTTCGGACGCGTCGCCGCCTTCGTCACCAGCCCGGCGGCGTCGTACCTGTCCGGCATCGCCCTACCGGTGGACGGCGGATCTCTGCGCACCCTCTGACGGCGCTTCCCCGCCTGGGGCCGGCGCCCCCATGGCGGGTCGTTGGCGAGCCGCGAACCCTCGTTGCTCATGGGCGGTGGTCATGACGGCCCCGTCACCACCGGGTGAACGCGTACGCGGCAAGATGCCCGGGCGTCGGCGACCGGCGTTCAGTCGTCGCTGAACTGCGTGGCGTGCAGGTCGGCGTACAGGCCGCCCGCGGCGAGCAGTTCGGCGTGCGTTCCCTGCTGCACGATGCGCCCGCCGTCGAGCACGACGATGCTGTCGGCGCGGCGAATGGTGGAGAGGCGGTGGGCGATGACGAGCGCCGTGCGCCCCACGAGCGCGTTCGCCAGCGCCGCCTGCACCGCGCGCTCGGACTCGCTGTCGAGGTGGGCCGTCGCCTCGTCGAGCACGACCACGTCGGGGGCCTTGAGCAGCAGCCGGGCGATGGCGAACCGCTGCTTCTCTCCCCCGGACAGCCGGTGTCCGCGATCGCCGACGACGGTGTCGAGACCGTGCGGCAGACGTTCGACGAGGGCCCAGACGTGCGCCGCGCGAAGGGCTTGCTCGAGATCGCGGTCGGTGGCGTCGGGGCGTGCGTACAGGAGGTTGGCCCGCACGGTGTCGTGGAACATGTGCGCTTCCTGAGTCACGACGCCGATGCGCTGGGCGACCGACTCGAGGCTCACCCCGGTGAGGTCGAGGTCCCCGACCAGGACGCGCCCCTTCGTCGGGTCGTACAGCCGGGGTACGAGCGAGGTGAGCGTCGTCTTTCCGGCACCGCTGCGACCCACGAGCGCCACGACGCTGCCCGGTGCGACGTCGAGGTCGATGTCGCGCAGCACGAGCTCACCGGCGTCGCGATCACCGCTCGAGGTCGTCTCGAGCGATGCGAGCGACACGTCATCGGCGCTGGGGTAACCGAACGAGACACCGTCGAAGCGGACGCCGAGCGGGCCCGGCCCGAGGGCGACCGCGTCATCCGCCTCACGGACGAGCGGAGGCAGGTCGAGCACCTCGAAGATCCGCTCGAAGGAGACCATGGCCGCCATGACGTCGACGCGCACGTTCGACAGAGCGGTGAGCGGGCCGTACAGCCGTCCGAGCAGGGCGGCCATGGCGAGCAGCGTGCCGACCGTCATGGTGCCGTCCACAGCGAGCAGACCGCCGACGCCGTAGACGAGTGCGGTGGCGAGCGACGCCATGAGCGTGAGGGCGACGAGGAACATGCTGCGCTGCGTCGCGATGGACACGCCGATGTCGCGCACGCGGGCGGCGCGGGCGTCGTACTGCGCCGATTCGTCGCTGCGCCGGCCGAAGAGCTTGACGAGCAGGGCGCCGGCGACGTTGAAGCGCTCCGTCATCCGTGCGCCCAGTTCGGCGTTGAGAGTCATCTGTTCGCGGGTCAGACCGGCGAGACGACGGCCCAACAGGCGCGTCGGGAGGAGGAACAGCGGCACGAGCACGAGCGCCGCCACCGTGAGCTGCCACGACAGGGACGTCATGGCGACGAGGAGCACGGCGAGGCTGACGACGTTGCTCACGACCGTCGACAGCGTCGTCGTGAACGCCTGCTGAGCGCCCACGACGTCACTGTTGATGCGCGTGACGAGCGCACCCGTCTGGGCGCGCGTGAAGAAGGCGATGGGCTGGGCGAGCACGTGCCGGAAGACGTCGGCGCGCAGGTCGAAGATGAGTCCTTCGCCCAGGCGCGCGGACAACCATCGCTGCACGACGGTCACTCCCGCGCCGAGGACTGCGACGGCCGCCACGGCGAGCGAGAGGATGACGACGACCTGCCGATCGCGCGGCACGACACCGTCGTCGACGATGTGCTTGAGCAGCAGTGGCGTCGCGACGATCATCACCGCGTCGACGACGACGAGAACGAGGAAGACCGCGATGGTCGAGGTGTATCGCGTGGCGTATCCGCCGACGCGACGCACCGTGCCCGGAGCCAGGCGCTGGTCCTTGACCGTGGCGTCCTTCGACATCGAGCGCATCATCTGCCAGCCCGGGCCCATCATCGACACGGCGCGGCTCCTGACCTCAGCATGCGAACGGTCTCACGTCGATCAGGCGAGGGAGACGAGGTCGGCGTAGTCCGGACCCCACAGGTCCTCGACACCGTCCGGCAGGAGCAGGATGCGTTCGGGGTTGAGGGCCTCCACGGCGCCGTCGTCGTGGCTGACGAGCACGACGGCACCCTCGTAGTTGTTGAGTGCGCCGAGGATCTCCTCACGGCTGGCCGGGTCGAGGTTGTTCGTCGGTTCGTCGAGCAGCAGCACGTTGGCGCTCGAGACGACGAGCAGTGCCAGGGAAAGGCGGGTCTTCTCCCCGCCGGAGAGCACCCCGGCCGGCTTGTCGACGTCGTCACCGGAGAACAGGAACGAACCGAGCACCTTGCGCACCTCGGTCTCGCCCAGCTCGGGCGCCGCGGACTTCATGTTGTCCAGCACGCTGCGGTCGACGTCGAGGTTCTCGTGCTCCTGAGCGTAGTAGCCGATCTTGAGGCCGTGGCCCGGCAGGATGCGCCCGGTGTCCGGGGCGTCGACGCCCGCGAGCATCCGCAGCAGCGTCGTCTTGCCCGCGCCGTTGAGGCCGAGGACGACGACCTTCGAGCCACGATCGATGGCGAGATCGACGTCGGTGAAGATCTCGAGCGAGCCGTACGAGCGCGAGAGCCCCTCGGCCATGAGCGGTGTCTTGCCACAGGGCGCAGGCTTCGGGAAGCGCAGCTTGGCGACCTTGTCCTGTACGCGCTCGCCCTCGATGCCGGCGAGCATCTTCTCGGCGCGGCGGGCCATGTTCTGGGCCGCGACGGCCTTCGTCGCCTTGGCACGCATCTTGTCGGCCTGGGCGAGCAGCACCCCGGCCTTCTTCTCGGCGTTCAACCGCTCGCGCTTGCGGCGCTTCTCGTCGAGTTCGCGCGCCTGCAGATAGGCCTTCCAACCGACGTTGTACTGGTCGATCTCGCTGCGGTTGGCGTCGAGGTGGAAGACCTTCGTCACGACGGCGTCGAGCAGTTCCACGTCGTGGCTGATGACGATGAGCCCGCCGCGGTAGGTCTTGAGGTAGTCGCGCAACCAGATGATCGAGTCGGCGTCGAGGTGGTTGGTCGGCTCGTCGAGAAGCAGGGTCTGAGCACCCGAGAAGAGGATGCGTGCCAACTCGATGCGTCGGCGCTGACCACCGGACAGGGTGCGCAGCGGTTGCTCGAGGATGCGCTGCTCGAGCCCGAGACTGGAGGCGATCGACGACGCCTCGGACTCGGCGGCGTACCCGCCCTGGGCGTCGAACTCGGCATCGAGACGGCTGTAGCGACGCATCGCGCGCTCGCGCACGTTGTCATCGTCGCTGGCCATCGACGCCTCGGCCTTGCGCAGATCGGCGACGATGGCGTCGAGGCCGCGCGCCGACAGGATACGGTCGCGCGCGAGGACATCGAGGTCACCGGTGCGGGGATCCTGCGGCAGGTATCCCACTGCCCCGGAGCTGACCACCTTGCCGGCAGCGGGCAGACCCTCACCGGCGAGCACCTTCGTCAGGGTGGTCTTACCGGCACCGTTGCGCCCGACGAGTCCGACACGGTCACCGGCGGCCACCCGGAACGTGGCGCTCTCGAGCAGGATGCGCGAGCCGGCGCGCAGTTCGATGCCTTCGGCGGTGATCACAGGGCAGGGCTCCTCGAAAGAACGGTGAAGGGGTGTACGGCTCCGACACGCCGGACGGGAGCGCTCGGCTCGCGTTACATACGGCGAGGCGCGTGAAGCCCCAGTAGTCTACGAGAGATGAATCGGGGTGGACGACGCCGTCCGCCTTCACAACGGAGGTTCTCTTGACGTTCAACGACAACGCGCAGCTGGACACGTCGCAGGTCGAATCCGGTGGTTCCGGAGGCTTCGGCGGTGGCCGCGGCGGGATGGGCGGAGGTACGGCCGTCGGCGGTATCGGCGGTCTCATCCTCATGCTCATCTTCGCGTTCTTCGGCATCGACATCACCGGCAGCGGTGGCGGGAGCAGCTACCCCGGCGGCGCGAGCGGCCTCAACCAGTACAGCCAGGACACGCAGGACGTCTCCGGCTCGAACGACCGGGTCTCCCAGCAGATCCAGGCCTGCAAGACGGGTGCTGACGCCAACGAGGACGACACCTGCCGCGTGATCGGAACGGTCAATGCCGTTCAGGCCTACTGGGACCAGGCGCTCCCGGACTTCACCGGCGGTCGCACCGAGTACGAGTACGCGCCCACCAAGCTCTACAGCGGCCAGACGTCCTCCGGTTGCGGCACCGCGAGCTCGCAGATGGGGCCGTTCTACTGCCCGAACGACCGGAAGGTCTACATCGACACGAGCTTCTTCCAGGAGCTGTCGAGCACCTACGGCGCCGACGGCGGCAACCTCGCTCAGATGTACGTCGTCGCGCACGAGTACGGCCACCACATCCAGGACCTTCTCGGCGCCCTGGGTCGCGCCCAGCAGGACCCGAAGGGGCCCGAGTCCGGATCGGTCCGCCTCGAGCTGCAGGCCGACTGCTACGCGGGCATCTGGGTCAACCACGCCACGGAGGCCAAGGACAAGAACGGCACCACGCTGCTCCAGCCGGTCACCGAGGCCGACATCAAGTCGGCGCTGTCGGCCGCCTCGGCTGTGGGCGACGACCGCATCCAGCAGAAGGCCCAGGGTCGGGTGACTCCGGAGTCGTGGACGCATGGCTCGTCCGAGCAGCGCCAGAAGTGGTTCCTGACCGGTTTCCAGAGCGGCCAGTTGAACTCCTGTGACACCTTCAACGCCCAGGATCTGGGCTGAGAATCGCGGCGGATTCACGAACATGTGGGTTACCTGACAACTTGGTGCACGCTCGATTTGTATCGCTCGTGATCAGTCTGTAACCTTGCAGGGTCGCACCGAAACGGTGCGGCCCTGCTTCGTCGCTGAGTCCCGTCACGAAGGCCAGGTATCACTTCGCATGATGCGGAGCGACGGGAACGGTGCACCCAGCATCCGGGCCACTTCGGTGGTTCTTGGGGTAAAGCTCACTTCGGTGGGCCGAGAATCTAGGATCTCGAACCCGACAGGTCATGCCTCGTAAGCGCTCCTGGAAATGAATCGACATGAAGAACATGTCCCGCCGCTCCTTCATGGCCAACACCTCCAAGGTTGCCGTCGGCACGGCTCTGGCCTCCTCCGCTCTCGGCGCCGTCTCGGTTGCCAGCGCCTCGAACGCCAGCGCCGTCACGGCCGCGTCCGCGCGCCGCGCCGTGGCCAAGGCTTCGAGCCGTCGTGGTGCGCCCTACGTGTACGGCGCTTCCGGCCCGTGGCGCTTCGACTGCTCGGGTCTGACGAGCTGGTCCTACCGCCAGGTCGGCCGCTACCTGCCGCGTACGGCCAACCAGCAGTACCGCTCCTCCTACCGCGTTTCCCGCGCGTACGCCCGTCCGGGCGACCTGGCGTTCCTCACCTCTGGTGGTTACGCCTACCACACGGGTATCTACGCCGGTAACGGCATGGTGTGGCACGCTATGCGTCCGGGTACGCGCGTGTCGCTCTCGCGCGCCGGTGCCAGCTACCGCTTCGGTCGCGTCTGATCCGCGAGCCTCTGCGACGTTTCGAAACGGCCCCTCGTCCTCCGGGACGAGGGGCCGTTTCGCGTCTCTCCACTGTGGGCAATCGACCGGCTTCCACACGGGTTGCGTTTTCTCGCGGACGTCACGCGAGATAACGACACGACGAAGGCCCTCACCACAGTGGTGAGTGCCTTCGTCGTCAGGGTCGACGCGACTCAGGAGGACCGGAGCCGCTTTCGCCCACCTCTTGTCAGACGTTGAAGCCGAGCGCGCGAAGCTGCTCGCGACCGTCGTCGGTGATCTTGTCCGGGCCCCACGGCGGCATCCACACCCAGTTGAGGGTGTGGCCCGTGACGACGTCGAGCAGGGACGTGGCGACCTGCTCCTCGATGACGTCCGTGAGCGGGCAGGCCGCAGACGTCAGCGTCATGTCGATGACGGCGTGCTTGCTCTCGTCGACGGTGATGCCGTAGACGAGGCCCAGGTCGACGACGTTGATGCCGAGCTCGGGGTCGACGACGTCACGCAGGGCCTCCTTGACCTCCTCGACCTCGACGCCGGAGTCGCTGACTCCCTGCGCCTGGGCGCGCTCGGGCGCCTCGGCCTCGTTGGCGGTCACGTCGGCCGTGATCTCGTTGTCGGTCATGCCTTGGTCTCCTCCGTGGTGGATGCGGCGCCCCCGGTCAGGTCGAGACCGAGTTTGCCGAGCGAGTCCTGCAGTGCGGACCACGACAGCAGGGCGCACTTGACGCGCGCGGGGTACTTCGAGACTCCGGCGAGGGCGATGGCGTCGCCGATGACTTCCTCGTCACCGGCAGCCTGGCCCTTGCTCGTGAGCATCGTGCGGGTGGCACCGAAGACCTCCTGGGCTTCACGCAGCGTGAGCCCGATGAGGTTCTCGGCAAGCATTGACGCCGACGCCACGGAGATCGAGCAACCGATCGAGTCGTAGCTGACGTCCTTGATGACGGCGTCGTCGCCCTCGCCTTCGACGTCGACACGCAGGGTGATCTCGTCACCGCAGGAGGTGTTGACGTGGTGGCTCTCGGCGCCGAACGGCTCGCGCAGGCCCGCGTGCTGCGGGCGCTTGGAGTGCTCGAGAATGAGCTCCTGGTACAGATCCATCTCAGACCTCCAGACCGAAGATGTTCGGCACCCGGTCGAGCGCCGTGAGGAACGCCTCGACGTCGTCGGCCGTGGAGTAGACGTTGAAACTGACACGGCTGCTCGCCACGGCGCGAAGACGTCGGTGCAACGGCCACGCGCAGTGGTGACCGGTACGAATGGCAACACCGGCGTCGTCGAGAATCTGCCCGACGTCGTGCGGGTGCACCCCGTCGACGACGAACGCGACCGCACCGAGCCGGGCACCTGCGTCCTGGGGGCCGAGCACGCTGACCCAGGGACGCTCGTCGAGGCCGTCGAGCGTGAGTTGGATCAGATCCTGCTCGTGACGCAGCACGTTGTCCATGCCGAGCGCCTCGAGGTAGTCGCACGCGGCGGCGAGACCGACGGCCTGGGCGGCGTTCGGCGTGCCCGCCTCGAAGCGCTGGGGCGGGGGCGCGAACGTCGTGCCTTCGAGCTTCACGATCTCGATCATCGATCCGCCGGTGAGGAACGGAGGCATCGCCTCGAGGAGTTCGTGTTTGCCCCACAGCACACCGATGCCGGTGGGACCGAGCATCTTGTGGCCGGAGAAGGCGAGGAAGTCGACATCGAGCTGTGCCACGTCGACGGGCATGTGCGGCACCGACTGGCACGCGTCGAGAACGACGAGTGCCCCGGCCTCGCGAGCGATCGTTGCGAGGTCATTGACGGGGTTGATCGTGCCCAGCACGTTGGAGACGTGGGTGAAGGCGACGACCTTGGCCCGCTCGGTGATGACCTCACGCGCCGAATCGAGGTCGACGAAACCGTCGTCGGTGATCTCGATCCAACGGAACGTGGCGCCGGTACGACGTGCGAGTTCCTGCCACGGCACGAGGTTAGCGTGGTGCTCCATCGCCGTGACGACGATCTCGTCACCGGGGCCCAGCGCAAACTTCGAGGCGATCGCCTCATCGACGCCGTCCATCGCGCCGGGCGCGCCGGCATTGCTGAAGGCGTACGCAACGAGGTTGAGAGCCTCGGTGGCGTTCTTGGTGAACACGATGTCGTCGGCTCGCCCACCGATGAAACGGGCGATGGTCTCGCGCGCGCCTTCGTAGGCGTCGGTGGCTTCCTCGGAGAGCTGGTGGGCTCCTCGGTGCACCGCAGCGTTCACGGTGCGGTAGAAGTCGCCCTCGGCGGTGATGACCGACTCGGGGCTCTGCGACGTCGCACCGGAGTCGAGGTAGACCAGCGGCTTGTCGTCGCGGACGCGGCGCGCGAGCAGCGGGAAGTCCTCCCGCACGCGCGCCGCGTCGAAGGATGCGTGAGCCATGATCAGGCCTTCGCCTCCGCAGCGGCGTTGACGTAGCGGTCGTAGCCCTCGGCCTCGAGGCGGTCGGCCAGCTCGGGGCCACCCTCCTCGGCCACCTTGCCGTTGACGAACACGTGGACGTGGTCGGGCTTGATGTAGCGCAGGATGCGCGTGTAGTGCGTGATGAGCAGGACGCCGCAGTTCGTCTCGTCCTTGGCGCGGTTGACGCCCTCGGAGACGATGCGCAGCGCGTCGACGTCGAGGCCGGAGTCGGTCTCGTCGAGGATCGCCATCTTCGGCTTGAGAAGCTCCATCTGCAGGATCTCGTGGCGCTTCTTCTCGCCGCCGGAGAAGCCCTCGTTGACGTTGCGCTCGGCGAAGGCCGGGTCCATCTTGAGGTTGCCCATGGCGCCCTTGACATCCTTGACCCACGTGCGCACCTTCGGTGCTTCGCCGTCGATGGCCGTCTTGGCCGTGCGCAGGAAGTTCGAGACGGTGACGCCCGGAACCTCGACGGGGTACTGCATGGCGAGGAAGAGGCCCGCACGGGCGCGCTCGTCGACCTCCATCGCGAGGACGTCCTCACCGTCCAGCGTGACGGTGCCCGACGTGACCGTGTACTTGGGGTGGCCGGCGATGGAGTAGGCCAGCGTCGACTTGCCGGAGCCGTTGGGGCCCATGATGGCGTGCGTCTCGCCCGAGTTGATCGTCAGGTTGACGCCCTTGAGGATCTCCTTCGTGCCGTTCTCCGTCTCGACGGTCACGTGAAGATCGCGGATTTCCAGCGTTGACATGCTTGTTCGTCCTTCTGTCAGGAAAGTTTCGGGGGTGCTCAGGCGGGGATGCCGACGAGGATGTTGTCGCCCTCGAGCTTGGTCGGATAGACGTTGACCGGCTGCGTGGCCGGCAGGCTCATCGGCTCGCCGGTGGCGTAGGCGAACTTCGAGCCGTGCAGCCAGCACTCGATGCCGTCGTCCTCCACCTCGCCCTCGGAGAGGGAGACTGCGGCGTGCGAGCACGTGTCGTCGAGCGCGTGAACGTCACCGGCGGAGTCGCGCGCGATGCAGATCTGCAGGTCGTCGATGTCGACCTTGATCGCACCCGGCGTACCGATGTCGCTCAGCTGCGCCAGCTTGACCCACTCGACGTTCGCGTCGCTCATGCCTCGGCTCCTGCGCTCTCCACGAGCTTGGCCGTGGCGGCGAGTTCCTCGTCGATGGCCTCCATGAGGGGCTCGACGACCTCGGCGACACCGATCTTGTTCACGATGTCGGCGAAGAAGCCGCGCACAACGAGACGACGTGCCTCGTCCTCGGGGATGCCACGAGCCTGCAGGTAGAACAGCTGCTCGTCGTCGAAGCGGCCGGTCGAGGAGGCGTGACCCGCACCCTCGATCTCGCCGGTCTCGATCTCGAGGTTCGGCACGGAGTCGGCACGGGCCCCGTCGGTGAGCACGAGGTTGCGGTTGAGCTCGTAGGTCTCGATGCCCTCGGCCTCGGCGCGGATGAGCACGTCGCCCACCCAGACGGTGCGGGCCGTCTCACCCTGCAGCGCACCCTTGTAGGTGACGAGGGAGGTGCAATTCGGCGCGTTGTGGTCGATGAACGAGCGGTGCTCGAGGTGCTGACCGGAGTCGGCGAAGTACACGCCGAGGAGCGTCGCCTCTCCCCCGGGCCCGGCGTAGCGGACGTTCGAGTTCATGCGCACGATGCCGCCGCCGAGCGTCACCGCGATGTGGCGGTAGCGCGCGTCACGGCCGACGAGTGCGTCGTGCTCGGCGAGGTGGAGAGCGTCGTCCTCCCAGCGCTGCTCGGTGACGACTGTGAGGTCGGCGCCGTCGCCGGTGACGATCTCGACGTTGGCCGTGACCTGGGCCGAGCCGGTGTGCTCGAGGATGACGAGCGCCTTGCTGTGCTGCTTGGCCTCGATGACGAGGTGAGCGTTGGCCCGCTTGTCGCCACCCTTGCCGTCGACCGCGATGCGCACCGGCGTGGCGAGCTCGGCCTCGGCCGGGATGACGACGTGGTCGGCGTTCGGCGTCAGGGACGACGCGAGAACCGAACCGCGGTCGCTCGGCACGAGTACGGTGCCGCGCGGAGCCTCACCCTCGGCGAGCGTGCCGGACTCGAAGCCCTCGCCCGTCACGGTGACCGTGACGGCCTCGGGGTCGGTCTGCTTCTCGGCGAACAGCGGCGAGAGGCGGTCGACGGGCGTGAAACGCCACTCCTCCTCGCGGCCGCTCGGGACACCGAAGGCACCCAGGTCGAAGGACTTGCGGCGCTCGGCGCGCGACTGGTCCGGGATCGTGGCCCCGTGGCTGTGGTCACCCGCGAGAGTGGCCTTGTCTGCCTTGCCCATTTCTGGCGTGACGGCGGTCATCAGCCGACGGCTCCTTCCATCTGGAGTTCGATGAGGCGGTTGAGTTCGAGTGCGTACTCCATCGGCAGCTCACGCGCGATGGGCTCGACGAAGCCACGCACGATCATCGCCATGGCCTCCTCTTCGCTCAGGCCGCGGCTGCGCAGGTAGAACAGTTGGTCCTCGGAGACCTTGGAGACGGTGGCCTCGTGACCCATCTGCACGTCGTCCTCGCGGACGTCGACGTAGGGGTAGGTGTCCGAACGCGAGATCTGGTCGACGAGCAGGGCGTCACAGACGACAGAGCTCTTCGAGTGCTCGGCGCCCTCGAGCACCTGCACGAGACCGCGGTAGGAGGTACGGCCGCCGCCACGGGCCACGGACTTCGACACGATGGTCGAGCTCGTGTTCGGCGCGGCGTGGACCATCTTGGCGCCGGCGTCCTGGTGCTGGCCCTCGCCCGCGAACGCGATCGACAGCGTCTCGCCCTTGGCGTGCTCGCCCATGAGGAAGACGGCCGGGTACTTCATCGTCACCTTGGAGCCGATGTTGCCGTCGATCCACTCCATCGTGGCGCCCTCTTCGCAGGTGGCGCGCTTCGTCACGAGGTTGTAGACGTTGTTCGACCAGTTCTGGATCGTCGTGTAGCGAACGCGGGCGTTCTTCTTGACGACGATCTCGACGACGGCCGAGTGCAGGGAGTCGGTCTTGTAGATGGGGGCGGTGCAGCCCTCGACGTAGTGAACGTAGCTGCCCTCGTCGGCGATGATCAGCGTGCGCTCGAACTGGCCCATGTTCTCCGTGTTGATACGGAAGTAGGCCTGCAGCGGGATGTCGACGTGGACGCCCGGCGGCACGTAGATGAAGGAGCCACCCGACCACACGGCCGTGTTGAGCGCGGCGAACTTGTTGTCACCGGCGGGGATGACGGAGCCGAAGTACTCCTTGAACAGGTCCTCGTGCTCACGCAGACCGGAGTCGGTGTCGACGAAGATGACACCCTTCTCCTCCAGGTCCTCGCGGATCTGGTGGTAGACGACCTCCGACTCGTACTGCGCGGCGACACCAGCGATGAGGCGCTGCTTCTCGGCCTCCGGGATGCCGAGCTTGTCGTAGGTGGCCTTGATGTCCTCGGGAAGCTCGTCCCACGTGGTGGCCTGCTTCTCCGTGGACTTCACGAAGTACTTGATGTTCTGGAAGTCGATGCCCGTGAGGTCGCTGCCCCAGTTCGGCATGGGCTTCTTCTCGAAGAGGTTGAGCGACTTCAGTCGAAGCTTCTTCATCCACTCCGGCTCGCTCTTGCGGTCCGAGATGTCGGTGACGACATCCGGCGACAGGCCGCGCTTGGCGGATGCGCCGGCGGTGTCGGAGTCCGCCCATCCGTACTCGTAGCGGCCGAGGTCGGCGAGACCTGGGTTGAGCTCCTCGATCGTGCTCATCGCTGCTCCTCCTCGTGTGGGGCGGCATTGTTTCGGTCGGTGGTGATGGTGGGGATGAACGTGGTGCACACGTGGTCGCCGTGCGCGAGCGACGCGAGCCGCTGGACGTGGACGCCGAGAACCTCGGAGAACACCTCGGCTTCCGCTTCGCAGAACTGGGGGTGGTTGGCCGCCACATGCTGTACCGGGCAGTGACCCTGGCACAACTGGACGCCCGCGAGCGGCGTGCCCTGCGCCACCGGGCGTGTCGACGCTGCGAAGCCCTGGCTGCTCAACGCGCCTGCCAGGGCGCGGGCGCGGGCGTTCGGGTCGTCACCGGCGGCGTCCACGAGGGGCTTGACCAAGTGGGCGATCTCACGGGCGCGCTCACGAGCGACAGCCTCGACGGCCTCGTCTCCCCCGACGCGCACGAGGTGCCCGAGAACCTGGTTGGCGAGCGTGTCGTACCCGGCCGTCATGGCGGCGTGGCCGGCGTCCGTGAGGACGTAGGCGCGTGCCGGCCGGCCGCGGCGCTTGGCTCCCGACGACGGGGCCTCCCGCTCGGCGATGAGACCGTCCGCGACGAGTGCGTCGAGGTGACGGCGCATGGCGGCCGGAGTGAGGCCCATGCGGTCGCCGAGTTCGGCGGCGGTGACAGGGCCGTGTTCGGAAACGGCGAGCCGGACGCGTTCGCGCGTCGGCACTCTCTGGGGTGCAGCAGGACTCGCAGCGGCTCCTGGGTTCACAGGCTCCGGCGTCATCGCCTCGCACCTCCTTCGATCGCTTCGTCGACGTGGCCACGTCGACTTTCCATCGAAATTAACAACACCCATGTTGCGTAATTCGATTCCCTCGCGAAACTGAGGTTCACCTCACTTCGACCGCCGGGAGAGGCCGTGTGGCCCCCGAGTACGCTGTTTCGGTGCCTCATCCCCCGTCGCCCGCAGTGAAACGACCCGAACCGGCCGAACACGCCGTTGTCGTCGACGGTGTGTCGCACGCTTACGGCGGTGTGGAGGCATTGTGCGACCTGTCGTGGCACGCGCCGGCCGGAGCCATCACGGCGCTTCTCGGGCGCAACGGCGCGGGCAAGACGAGCGTCGTCGAGATGGCCGAGGGACTTCGCCGACCGGACTCCGGCTCCATCCGCGTGTTGGGAGCCGAGCCGTGGAACGCGGACGCCGCCCACCGTGCGCGTGTGGGCGTCATGCTGCAGGACGGCGGCCTGCCAATGGGGACGAAGCCCCTCGCGCTCCTTCGCCATCTCGCGTCGTTCTACGCCAAGCCCCGTGACATTGACGAACTCGCCGGTGCGCTCGACATCCCCACGTTCAACCGCACCTCCGTGCGGCGCCTCTCGGGCGGTCAGCGCCAGCGCGTGGCTCTCGCGGCCGCCATGATCGGACGACCCGAGGTGCTCTTCCTCGACGAACCGAGTGCCGGCCTCGATCCGCACGCTCGCCGCGACGTCTGGGATCTCGTCGAAGCCGAGCGGGAGCGCGGCGCGAGTGTTGTCGTCACGACCCACTCGTTCGAGGAGGCGGAGCGCCTCGCCGCCCACGTCGTCGTCATGAACGAGGGCCGGTGTGTCGCGCAGGGTTCCCTCGCGGACGTCACGGACGGCCGTTCGCTCGAGGACGTCTACTTCGACCTCACCGGGAGGGGAACGCTGTGAACGCTGCCGTGGAACGAAACGCGAATCCGGCCGCACCCGCCCCGGCTCGGGTTCGCGCACAGGCACTCTTCGAGGGGCGCACGCTGCTCTCCCACGGCGAGCAGCTCATGGTCTCCGTCCTGCTTCCGGCGATGGCGTTGCTCGGGCTGCACTTCAGCTCCACGCCGGACCTCGGGCCGGGACGACGCATCAACCTCGCGGTTCCCGGCGTGCTGGCCCTCGCGGTGGTCTCTACGGCATTCACCGGCCAGGCGATCGCGACGGGCTTCGATCGTCGCTACGGGGTTCTGCGCCTGCTGGGCGTGACGCCCTTGGGCAGCCGCGGTCTGATGATCGCCAAGGCTGTCGCCGTGGCCGGTGTTGTTCTCGTGCAGACCATCGTGCTCGGTGGCCTCGGCTTCGCCCTGGGCTGGCAGCCGCGCATCGACGGTGTTCTTCCGGCCGTCCTCTTGTTGGCTCTCGGGTGCTGGGTGTTCGTGGCCCTCGCCCTCACGGTGGCCGGTCGGATTCGCGCCGAGGGCGTTCTCGTCGCCGCCAACCTTCTGTGGGTGCTGTTCGCCGTCGGCGGCGGCCTGCTCATGCCCACCTCGCGCTACCCCGACGCCTGGGCAGCTGTCGTGAAGTACCTGCCGACGGGCGCGCTGGGTGACGGTCTGCGCGGCGCGTTGACCAGCCAGGGAAACACCGTGGTGCCGATGCTCGTCCTCGTGGTCTGGGGCGCCCTCCTGACGTTCGTGGCCGCGAAGGCCTTCCGCTGGAGCGACTGAACCTCACCGTGAGGGTGAGCCCTCTCTGGCCTGGACACGGGTCTGGCCCCCCACCACAAGGGTGAGGCGCCCGACGCGTGTGGGTCGGCCCCCCGAGCCTCAGAGCTCGTCCAACTCGCCCTTCGCGTACTTCGTCTGCATCTCTTCGAACTCCCCCGACTCGGCGAACTCCTTGAGCTCGTCCTGGGTCTTGTTCGCGATGCTGCGCTCGGTCTTGTTGAGCTTGCGGTTGGCCATCACCACGTCGTTGGTGACGGGGCGTCGCTCGTCCTCGTAGGCCCGCAGCGCGGTGTCCACGGCCGCACCGTCCCTGAGGTCGACGCCGGTGAGGTGCTCGGCGATCGCCTGGCCGTCGAGAATGGCCTGTGAGCCCCCGTTCGCACCGATGCGGTGCATCGGGTGGCCGGCGTCGCCCATGAACGTCACGCCGCCTTCGCCCCACGAATGCAGCGGCTCACGATCCGTCATCGGGTAGCGCAACACGTCGGTCGACTCGGCGACGAGACCTTCGATGTCGAGCCAGTCGAATCCCCAGCCCCGGAACGTCGGGACGACGTCCTTCGGGTCGGTCGGCTCGTTCTTCGTGTCGTCGCCCGAGATCGTCCGGGAGTCAGCCTCGGGCACCATGGCCACCCAGTTGATGAGTTCCTCACCCTCGTTCTCCACGTCGCGGGAGATCGGGTAGGCGAGGAAACGCTTCTCCTCCTCGCCGTCGATGAGCGTCATGGTCGCGCCGTCGAGGAATGGCTCCCGCACTGCGGTGCCGCGGAACATGCGCGTGCCCTCCCAGTGGAAGGACATGTCGGGGTGCAGTTGCTGACGCACTGATGTGTGGACACCGTCGGCGGCGAGGAGGACGCGCGCTGTGACCTTCTCCGCCTGTTCCGAGTCGCGGTCGGTCACTGTGACGTTCACGACACCGTCGCTCAGCTCGAACCATCGACGCGCTGACCGGTGCGCACCGCGTCGGATCCGAGGCGCTCCAGAACGGTGTCGAGCAGCATGTTCTGCAGTTCGCCGCGGTGCACAGCGATCTGCTGCTCTTCCGGCGATAAGGTGCGCTCGGCGAGCAGCGCTCCCTCGCGGGCAAGGTAGCGCGCCGACGACGTCGGAGGTGGTTTCGGGTGAAGTGGACACTTCGATCCTTTCCGTCGGGCACGTTCGGAAAGTACGGGTGACGCCCGCAGTTCCATAGCGTCGCTATCCGCGACAACCGTTGAACGTTCGTTCACATTGCCGCTGCGCATATGACGCACTGGCGTCCGACCGGTGGCGGGGGCGTGACGGCGTCCTACTACCCTGGAGAGGTGACCACCTCCCCCGCTTTCGTCCCACCTCCGGCCGAGCCTCGCGAGGGTGTCCGAGCCGACAAGGCACCGGTTCACCCGTGGCTGCGCCGTCTGTTCTGGCTCAACCTCGCGGTCGAGATCGGCATCGTCATCACGGGTGGTCTCGTCCGCCTCACAGGCTCCGGGTTGGGCTGCCCCACCTGGCCGCAGTGCGTGCCCGGCTCGTTCACGCCCGTCGAGCACCAGGAGCAGAGCTACCACAAGTACATCGAGTTCGGGAACCGCACGCTGACCGGTCTCGTCTCGGTGGTCGCACTCGCTCTCCTCATCGGCATCATCAAGTGGGCGCCTCAGCGCAAGGGGCTGCGCGCCCCTGTCGCGGGTGTGCTCGGTGGCATCGCCCTGCAAGCGATCGTCGGTGGCATCACGGTGCACATGGAGCTCAACCCCTTCATCGTGGCGCTGCACTTCCTCATCTCGATGCTGCTCGTCTCCGCTTCGGCCTGGCTCATCTGGCGCGGCCGCGAGGGCGACGGCGAGCGTCGCCTCCTCGTCGTGCGGCCCATCGAGATCACCGCGTGGCTGACGACGGCCGTGGCCTTCGTCGTTCTCGTGCTGGGCACGATCGTCACGGGTTCGGGCCCGCACTCGGGTGACGCCGTCGCGCCGGCCCGCACTGGATTCGACCCGCGTTCGGTCTCCTGGCTGCACGCGGACGCCGTCATGCTCTTCGTCGGCCTCGTCATCGCCGTTCTCCTCGCGCAGAAGGTGACCAAGGCATCGCAGCAGTCCGTGAAGATGTGGACGGGCCTCCTCGTCGTCACGCTCGCGCAAGGCGCTATCGGATACGTCCAGTACTTCACCGGGCTGCCCTGGGTCATCGTGCTCGTCCACATGTTCGGCGCGGCACTGCTCGTCACCTACATGACGTGGGCGATGTGCTCACTGCGCGAGCGCATCTGACGCTTCGCAAACACAAACACAAACACAAACGCGAACGCCCGCCCTGCACGAAGCAGGGCGGGCGTTTCGTCGTTGTCCGCCGAAGCGGACAGCGACTCAGCCGGTCACCGCGAAGTACCACAGCGGGTCGAGGGCCACACCGATGAACAGCAGCGTGAGGTAGCTGATCGAGTAGTGGAACAGGCGCATCGGCTTGAGCACCGAGTACGGCGCACCCTCCTTGGCACGCTTGAGCAGCATGTGAGCCTCGAAGAGGAAGACGCCACCCGAGATGACGGCGATGGCCGTGTAGATCCAACCCATCGGTGCGATCGGGATGAGGGCGAACGACGTCAGGACGGTCACCCACGAGTAGGCGACGATCTGCTTGCCGACGGCGAGGTCCTCGGCGACGACCGGCAGCATCGGCACGCCGGCGTTGGCGTAGTCGTCCTTGAAGCGCATCGACAGCGGCCAGTAGTGCGGCGGCGTCCAGAAGAAGACGACGAGGAACAGGACGACGGCGGCCCAGGACAGCGAGTCCGTCACGGCGGCCCAGCCGATGAAGACGGGCATGCAGCCGGCGACACCGCCCCAGACGATGTTCTGCGACGTGCGGCGCTTGAGCAGGACCGTGTAGAAGCCCACGTACAGGGCGATCGCCGCGAGAGACAGCAGCGAGCTGAGCCAATTGACGAGCAGACCGAGCCACAGCGTTGCGGCCACACCGAGCACGATGCCGAAGATCAAGGCGTTGCGCGGCGAGATGGCACCCGTCACGAGGGGGCGACCCTCGGTGCGGTGCATGAGCTTGTCGATGTCACGGTCGAGGTAGCAGTTGAGCACGTTCGCCGACGACGCCGAAAGCGTGCCACCGATCAAGGTGGCGATGATGAGCCACGCGTTCGGAATGCCGCGCTCCGCGAGAAACATGACCGGGAAGGTCGTGATGAGCAAAAGCTCGATGATGCGCGGCTTGGTGAGCGAGACGTAGTCACCGATGACCGTCTTGCGGGGACGCTTTCCACCAGCGGCGCCATCAGGGCGCGAGGTGTCGGTGTCTGGTTCGAGCGCTGTCACGACGTCCTTCACGAATGCTCTCGGGGGTGACGGGCAAGACCCCGTCTTAGGGCCAGTCTACTCAGCGTGACTGCGCCCCTCGAAGAGGACTAGTGTCGGGGTCGAGAACGAATCCGATGCTAAGGAGCATTCCCCGTGACGACGGAACAGCCCACCACCACGTGGCAGCGCGACGAGTCGCTCGCGTCCCCCAAGGCCGACAAGGTCGGCTGGTCCGACGTCGACCAGCGAGCGGTCGACACCGCGCGCCTGCTGGCAGCCGAGGCCGTTCAGAAGGTCGGCAACGGCCACCCGGGTACGGCCATGAGCCTCGCGCCCGTCGCATACCTGCTCTACCAGAACGTCATGACCTACGACCCGTCCGACACCGAGTGGATGGGTCGTGACCGTTTCGTCCTCTCGTGCGGCCACTCCTCGCTGACGCAGTACACGCAGCTCTTCCTCTCGGGCTCCGGCCTCGAGCTCGACGACCTCAAGGCGCTTCGCACCTGGGGCTCGAAGACGCCGGGTCACCCGGAGGTCCACCACACCAAGGGTGTCGACATCACCACCGGCCCGCTCGGTTCCGGCCTGTCCTCCGCCGTCGGTATGGCCATGGCACAGCGTCGTCAGCGGGGCCTGTACGACCCGAAGGCGCCGGCCGGCGAGTCGCCCTTCGACCACCACGTCTACGTCATCGCCTCCGACGGCGACATCATGGAGGGCGTCGCCTCCGAGGCCAGTTCGCTTGCCGGCCACCAGGAGCTCGGCAACCTCACCCTCATCTACGACGAGAACTACATCTCGATCGAGGACGACACGAACGTCTCCTTCTCCGAGGACGTCGCGAAGCGCTACGGGGCCTACGGCTGGGACGTGCGCATCGTCGACTGGCGTGGCTCGGCCAATAACGGCCCCTACACCGAGGACGTCGACGCCCTCTTCGAGGCGATCGAGGCCGGCAAGAAGGTGACGGACAAGCCGTCCATCGTCGTGCTGCGCACGATCATCGCCTACCCGGCTCCGACGAAGCAGAACTCCGGCAAGGCCCACGGTTCGGCCCTCGGTGACGAGGAGATCGCCGCGACGAAGAAGCTGCTCGGCTTCGACCCGGAACAGACCTTCCAGGTCGACGACGAGGTCATCGCGCACACCCGCAAGGCCGTCGAGCGTGGCCAGAGGGCGCACGCCGCCTGGCAGGAGAAGTTCGACGCGTGGAAGTCGGCCAACGCCGACGCCGCAGCGCTGCTCGAGCGCGTCGTCGCGAAGAAGCTTCCGGACAACCTCGCCGAGTCCCTGCCGGTGTTCGACGCCGACGAGAAGGGCATCGCCACCCGCGCTGCCTCCGGCAAGGTGCTCAATGCCCTCGCCGATGTCGTGCCCGAGCTGTGGGGCGGAAGCGCCGACCTCGCCGGATCGAACAACACGACGATGGACAACCAGCCGTCGTTCATCCCCTCGGACCGCTCGACGGACACGTGGACGGGTAACCCCTACGGCCGCACGCTGCACTTCGGCATCCGTGAGAACGCCATGGGCATGATCCTCAACGGCATCGAGCTCGAGGGCCTCACGCGCGCCTACGGCGGCACGTTCCTCGTGTTCTCCGACTACATGCGCCCCGCGGTGCGTCTCGCAGCCATCCAGCAGCTCCCGTCGATCTTCGTGTGGACGCACGACTCCGTCGGTGTCGGCGAGGACGGCCCGACGCACCAGCCGATCGAGCACCTCACCGCGCTGCGCGCCATCCCGAACCTCGCCGTCGTCCGTCCGGGCGACGCGAACGAGACGGCGCAGGCGTGGAAGAAGATTCTCGAGACCACCGACCGCCCGACCGGCCTCATCCTGAGCCGTCAGGAGATGCCGACGCTGGACCGCTCCGAGTACGCCTCGGCCGACGGCGTAGCCAAGGGCGGTTACGTCCTCGCCGACTCCGAGGGCGAGCCCAAGGTCATCCTCGTGGCCACCGGCTCCGAGCTCGGCCTCGCCGTCGCGGCCCGGAAGGAACTCGAGGCCAAGGGTGTTGCCACCCGTGTGGTCTCGATGCCGTGCCGTGAGTGGTTCGACGAGCAGGACGACGCCTACAAGGAGAGCGTCCTGCCGAAGAACGTCACGGCCCGCGTCGCCGTCGAGGCGGGGCACCCGATGAGCTGGTACGACATCGTCGGCACGCACGGTCGTGTCGTCGGTATCGACCACTACGGTGCCTCGGCCGACGCCAAGACCCTCTTCAAGGAGTTCGGCTTCACGCCCGAGAAGGTTGTCGAAGCCGCTGAAGCCTCCATCGCAGCAGTCGAAGGAAAGTGAGTACTTCCATGACTCAGAACACGAACACCCAGGCCCTCTCCGACGTCGGCGTCTCGATCTGGCTCGACGACCTCAACCGTCCGATGGTCACCGGTGACGAGCTCAAGACGCTCGTCGAGACGAAGAACGTCGTCGGTGTGACCTCGAACCCGACGATCTTCGCCTCGGCGCTGTCGAACGGCTCGGCCTACAACGAGCAGGTCGCCGAGCTCGCCGCCTCCGGCAAGGGCGTCGACGAGGCCGTCTTCACCATCACCACCGCGGACGTCATCTCCGCGTGCGACATCCTGCGCCCGGTGTACGACGCCACGAACGGCGAGGACGGCCGCGTCTCGATCGAGGTCGACCCGCGCATGGCGCGCGACACCGACGGCACGATCAAGATGGCCAAGCAGCTGTGGGAGACGATCGACCGCCCCAACTGCATGATCAAGATCCCGGCCACGGTCGAGGGCCTGCCCGCGATCAGCGCCACGCTCGCCGAGGGCATCAGCGTCAACGTCACGCTGATCTTCTCGCTCGACCGCTACCGCGGCGTCATGAACGCCTTCCTCACGGGCCTCGAGCAGGCCCGCGAGAACGGCAAGGACCTGTCGACCATCCGTTCGGTCGCCTCGTTCTTCGTCAGCCGCGTCGACACCGAGTTCGACAAGCGCCTCGACGCAATCGGCTCCGACGCCGCGAAGGAGCTCAAGAGCAAGGCGGGCATCGCGAACGCCCGCCTCGCCTACCAGGCGTTCGAAGAGGTCTTCGGCACGCCGCGTTGGCAGACCCTCGCGGACGACGGCGCCCACGTGCAGCGTCCGCTCTGGGCCTCCACGGGCGTCAAGGACCCGAACCTGTCTGACACGCTGTACGTCGTCGAGCTCGCTGCGCCGAACACGGTCAACACCATGCCGCCGAAGACGCTCGACGCGCTCGCCGACCACGGCGAGATCGCGGGTGACCGCGTGAGCGGCTCATACGGCGAGGCCAAGGCCACGATGGATGCCCTCGAGCAGGTCGGCGTCTCGTACGCCGACGTCGTCGAGCAGCTCGAGACCGAGGGTCTCGAGAAGTTCGAGGCCTCCTGGGAAGAGCTCCTCGGCTCCGTCCGCTCCGAGCTGGAGAAGGCGGGCGACAACAAGTGACCTCCTCCGGTGTCAGCCTCGGCACCGTGGGTGCCGGGACGGCAGCGATCGACACTGCCGTCCCGGCGCTCGTTGCCGAGAAGTTCGCAAGCCGTCTCTTCGACCAGGACCCGACGCTGTGGGGCACCGCGGCCGAGCCCGAATCCGCCAAGCGCCTGTCCTGGGTGACGCTGGCGCGTTCGTCGCGCCCGCTCGTCGGCGAGGTCTCCGCTCTGCGTGAGAAGTTCGCCGAGGCCGGCCTCAACCGTGTCGTCCTGTGCGGCATGGGCGGTTCATCGCTCGCGCCGGAGGTCATCTGCGCGACGGCGGGCGTTCCGCTCGTCGTGCTCGACTCCTCGCAGCCCGACATGGTGCGCGACGCCCTCGCGGAGGACCTCGAGCACACGGTCGTCGTCGTCTCCTCCAAGTCGGGTTCGACCGTGGAGACCGACAGCCAGCGCCGCGCCTACGAGAAGGCGTTCGAGGACGCCGGTATCGACCCACGTGAGCGCATCGTCATCGTCACCGACCCGGGTTCCCCGCTCGACAAGAGTTCGCGCGAGGGCGGCTTCACGGTCGTCAACGCCGACCCCAACGTCGGCGGACGCTACTCGGCGCTCACGGCGTTCGGTCTCGTGCCGTCCGGCCTGGCCGGCGCCGATATCGAGGCGCTCCTCGACGAGGCCGAGTCGGTCACGGATCTGCTCGCTGCGGACGACGAGGCCAACCCCGGCCTGCGTCTCGGCGCGGTGCTCGGTGGCACGCAGCCGCTGCGCGACAAGATCCTGCTCGCCGATGCCGGTACGCAGATCAAGGGCTTCGGCGACTGGGCCGAGCAGCTCATCGCCGAGTCCACCGGTAAGGACGGCAAGGGTCTGCTCCCGGTCGTCGTCGGTGACTCCGAGCCCGACGAACTCGCCCCTGACGAGAACCTCGTCCTCCTCACGGCCGAGGACGACGAGCGTGCCCCCGAGGGTGAAGCCGTCTCGACGGTCTCCGGTTCGCTCGGGGCTCAGATGCTCCTGTGGGAGGTCGCGACCGCCGTCGCCGGCCGTCTGATCGGCATCAACCCGTTCGACCAGCCGGATGTCGAGTCGGCGAAGTCGGCCGCTCGTGACCTGCTCGACAAGGGCATGGACGCCAGTGCGGCTCCGGCCTTCACCGACGGCTCCGTCGAGGTCCGTGCCGAGGGTCCCGACTTCCTCGGTGACGCCTCGACGCTCGACGACGCGCTGAGGGCCCTCGTCGACCAGCTCGGTCCGCAGGGCTACCTGGCGGTCATGGCCTACCTCGACCGGTTGCGCGATGCGTCGCTCGCCGACGTCCGTGCTCCGCTGGAGCGCACGCTTGAGCGTCCGGTCACCTTCGGCTGGGGGCCCCGTTTCCTCCACTCGACCGGCCAGTACCACAAGGGTGGGCCCGCGATCGGTGTCTACCTGCAGATCACGACCGAGGCGAAGGAAGATCTGGCCGTGCCGGGTCGTGACTTTACCTTCGGCCAATTCTGCGCGGCTCAGGCCGGCGGTGACGCCGCCGTCCTCGCCGACCACGACCGTCCGGTCCTGCGCCTGCACCTGCGTGAGCACGATGCCGGCTTGGCCCAGGTCACGTCGGCCCTCGACAAGCTTGCAGGAGGCGACGCTCGGTGACGCCACCGGTCGACATCACCAAGGACCACAACCCCCTGCGTTCGCCCCTGGACAAGCGTCTTCCGCGCATCGCCGGACCGTCCAGCGTCGTACTGTTCGGCGTCACCGGTGACCTCGCGCGCAAGAAGCTCATGCCGGCGATCTACGACCTGTTCCACCGCGGTCTGCTGCCGCCCGGCTTCTCGCTCGTCGGGTTCGCCCGACGCGACTGGGAGGACCAGGACTTCATGCAGATCGTCAAGGACGCCGTGCGCGAGCGTGCTCGCACCGGGTTCGACGAGAAGGTCTGGACCAACCTCGCCGACGGCATTCGGTTCGTGCCCGGCACCTTCGACGACCCCAAGGCGTTCGAACTTCTGGCGACGACGCTAAAGGAGCTCGAGGAGACGCGCGGCACCGAGGGCAACGCGGCCTTCTACCTGTCGATCCCACCGGGCTCGTTCGCTCAGGTGTGCGAGCAGCTGGAAGCCGCCGGCCTGACCGAGCCGAAGGGTGACGCCTGGCGTCGCGTCGTCATCGAGAAGCCGTTCGGGCACGACCTCGAGAGCGCACGCGAACTCAACGACATCGTCGAGGGCGTCTTCCCGGCCGACTCGATCTTCCGCATCGATCACTACCTCGGCAAAGAGACGGTGCAGAACATCCTGGCGTTCCGTTTCGCCAACGAGATGTTCGAGCCGATCTGGAACGCCAACCACGTCGACCACGTGCAGATCACCATGGCCGAGGATATCGGCATCGGTGGTCGCGCGGGGTACTACGACGGCATCGGCGCAGCACGCGACGTCATCCAGAACCACCTCCTGCAGCTTCTCGCCCTCACGGCGATGGAGCAGCCGCTCTCCTTCGACGCGAAGGATCTGCGGGCGGAGAAGGAGAAGGTGCTCGCCGCGGTGAAGCTGCCGGGCGACCTCGCCGCGGCGACGGCTCGTGGACAGTACGCCGAGGGTTGGCAGGGCGCGGAGAAGGTGCCCGGCTTCCTCGCCGAGGAGGGCATCGACCCGCAGTCGCAGACGGAGACGTACGCGGCCGTGAAGCTCGGTATCAACACCCGTCGCTGGGCCGGGGTGCCGTTCTACCTGCGTACGGGCAAGCGTCTCGGCAAGCGCGTCACGGAGATCGCCGTGGTGTTCAAGAACGCTGCGACGCCCTTCGACGCCAACCAGACCGAGGAGCTCGGCCGCAACGCCGTCGTCATCCGTGTTCAGCCGGACGAGGGCGTGACGATGCGCTTCGGCTCTAAGGTCCCGGGTTCGAACTCCTTCGAGGTGCGCGACGTGACGATGGACTTCGGTTACGGGTCGGCCTTCACCGATTCGAGCCCTGAGGCCTACGAACGTCTCATCCTCGATGTGCTTCTCGGCGATCCGCCGCTCTTCCCCCGGCACGAGGAGGTCGAGCTGTCCTGGCGCATCCTCGACCCGATCGAGCAGTTCTGGGCCGAGCAGGAGTGCCAGCCCGAGCAGTACGAGTCGGGCACGTGGGGTCCGCGTACCTCGGACGACATGATGGCCCGCGACGGACGAGTCTGGAGAATGCCGTGATCGTCGACCTGGAGAAGACCTCGAGCGCCGACATCTCGAAGAAGCTCGTGCAGCTTCGCAACGAGGTCGGTTCGATGACGTTGGGTCGCGTGATGACCCTCGTTGTCGTCAGCCCGCGTGAGCACGTGGACGAGTCGCTGCGGGTGGCCTCGGAGGCCACGCGTCTGCACCCGAGCCGCATCATCGCCGTCGTCGACGAACCCGATGCCGGCGACGACGACCTCAACGCCCAGATCCGCCTCGGCGGGGATGCGGGCGCGAGCGAGATCATCGTTCTCGGGCTGCGCGGTGAGTTGGCCGAGCACGGTGCGGCGGCGATCACTCCGCTGCTCCTGCCGGACTCCCCCGTGGTCGCGTGGTGGCCGATGCAGGCCGACGAGAACATCGGCGAGACGCAGATCGGCCGGATGGCGCAGCGTCGGATCACGGACGTCTCCCTGTCCGACGACCCGCGCGGCGAGATCCTGCGCCGGGCGATGTACTACACGGCCGGTGACACCGACATGGCGTGGGCACGCACGACGCGCTGGCGCGGGCTGCTCGCCGGCGCGCTCGACCTGCCGCCGTACGAGCCGGTGCAGCGCATCGTCGTCAAGGGCGCGTCCGACTCCGCGTCCACCGACCTCCTCGGTGGCTGGCTGTCGGTCGAGTTGGGGTGCCCGGTGCAGCGCGAGCTGACCGAACCCGGGCTCGGCCTCGTGGCCGTCGAGCTCCACCGCGAGAGCGGCGTCATCTCGCTGCTCCGGGACGGCGAGCAGGCGATCCTTCGTCAGCCCGATCAGCCGGATCGTCAGATGGCGCTGCCCCGTCCCGACGCCGTCGCGTCGTTGGCGGAGGAACTGCGTCGTCTCGACAGGGACGAGATCTACCGGGACGCACTCGTGCGAGGGCTGCCCAAGATCGTCGCGGACGACGAACACGATGAGTGACGTCGAGCGTCGGGTACGCCCCGACAAGGCGACACTCGCCGACGCCGTCGCCGAGCGCTTCCTCGCCGTCGTCACCGAGGCCGTCGAGAAGCGCGGTGTGGCGCACGTCGTCCTCACCGGCGGGTCGATGGGCACGGCGTTTCTCGAAGCGCTCGGACGCTCGCCGAACGAGGTGCCGTGGGCCTCGCTCCACCTGTGGTGGGGTGACGAGCGATTCCTGCCCGAGGGCGACGGCGAGCGGAACGTCACACAGGCGCGCGATGCCCTTCTCGACAACCTCGCCGTGGCCCCTGCCGGGATCCACGTCATGGCGGCCTCCGACGGGGCAGCCGCCGGGGACGTTGCCGCGGGTGCCTCTGCCTATGCCGCCGAACTCAGCGAAGCGTTCGGTGACGCTCTCGTTCAGGGCGAGGTTCCCGCGTTCGACGTCGTCATGCTCGGCATGGGGCCCGACACGCACGTCGCGTCGTTGTTCCCCGGTCACGAGCAGACGCGCGCCGACGCCGTGAGCGTCGCCGCGGTGACGAACTCCCCCAAGCCGCCGCCCGAGCGCATCACGATGACGTTCCCCACCTTGAACAGCGCCCGTGAGGTCTGGCTCATGGTCGCAGGCGAGGACAAACGGGATGCCGTACGTGCAGCGTCCGGCTCCGACGACCGGGTGGCTCATCCGGCTTGTGGAGTCCACGGGCAGGTCGCCACGGTGTGGTGGCTCGACGAGGCCGCCGCCGGCTGAGCGAACCCCGAAGCCCTTCCCTGGAACGACGAAAGAGCCCCTCACCGCTACCGGTGAGGGGCTCTTTCAATGTCGAAGCCTGTGTTCGGCTCGCGACGAGGTGTCAGTTGAACCGCTCGACGAGACCGAGTCCGATGATGGCCGCGAACCAGAGGCCAGCCGCGCCGACCGTGATGCGGTTGAGGTTGCGTTCGGCCATCGAGGAGCCACCCATCGTGGCTCCGGAGCCACCACCGAACATGTCGGAGAGTCCGCCGCCACTGCCCTTGTGCATGAGGATGAGCATGGTCAGGAACAGACTGCTCAGCACGAGCAGAACCTGCAGAGCGATCTTCAGAATGTCCACGTAGAAATCTCACCTCACGACGACGCGAGCTGACGCCCGCACAATTCGCCCAAGCCTATCGCGTCGGACACCGTGCCCATGTCAGCCCCCGACGCGCGCCGAGCGGCACGACCTCGGTGGCCGGTGGGTCCGGCGTGCGACGCGCAGGATCACTGCCCGGCGTGCTCCTTGTAACGGCAAATGCCGGCGAAGTCGTCGACGACGAGCGACGCACCACCGACAAGGGCGCCGTCGACGTCGTCACCGGCCATGATTTCCGCGACGTTGCCCGGCTTGACCGAACCGCCGTAGAGAACGCGGACCTTCGCGGCGACATCGCCGTCGAACACGCGGGCGAGGGCCTCGCGCAGCGCGCCGCAGACCTCCTGCGCGTCCGCCGGCGTGGCGACCTCACCCGTACCGATGGCCCACACGGGCTCGTACGCCACGACGAGGGTCTCCGCCTGCTCCCGCGAGAGACCGGCGACGGCCGCCTCGAGCTGAGCGACCGTGTGCTCGACGTGCTGAGCGGCCTTGCGGACCTCGAGCGGCTCGCCAACGCACAAGATCGGCGTCATGCCGTGGCGATAGGCCGCCTCGACCTTGGCGCGCACGATCTCGTCCGTCTCGTGGTGGTACTCGCGACGCTCGCTGTGGCCGACGCACACGTACGTGCAGCCGAGCTTTGCGAGGAAGGCACCTGAGACCTCACCGGTGTAGGCGCCCTCGTCGTGCTGCGAGAGGTCCTGGGCGCCGTAGACGAGCTTCAGCTTGTCGCCGTCGACGAGCGTCTGCACCGAACGCAGGTCGGTGAACGGCGGCAGCACGGCCACCTCCACGTCGGCGAAGTCGTGGCGCTTGTCCTCGAGGGTCCACGTGAGCTTCTGCACGAGGTGCGTGCCCTGCAGGTGGTCGAGATTCATCTTCCAGTTGCCCGCCATGAGCGGCGTGCGGGTGGTGGTCGAAGCCATGAGGCTCCCCTTTCCCTTGAAGGTTCGAGGTGGTGGAACGAGAACGAGCCCCGCTCCCGCCGGACGACGGAAGCGGGGCTCGTGACGTGCGGGACGTCGGCCTCAGCCGAGCACCTCGATGCCGGGCAGGTTCTTGCCCTCGAGGTACTCGAGGCTGGCGCCTCCGCCGGTGGAGATGTGACCGAACTGCTCGTCGGCGAAACCCAGCTGACGCACTGCGGCAGCCGAGTCGCCGCCACCGACCACGGTGAGAGCACCGTTCTCGGTGGCTTCGACGAGCGCCTGGGCGACGGCCTTCGTGCCCGCGGCGAACGGCTCCCTCTCGAACGCGCCCATCGGGCCGTTCCAGAACACCGTCTTGCAGTCGGTGAGCTTCGACGCGTAGAGCTTCGCGGACTCGGGACCGATGTCGAGACCCATCTGGTCGGCCGGGATGGCGTCGACCGCGACGACCTCGCTGCCCTTGTCGGCAGCGAACTCGGGCGCCACGACGACATCGACCGGCAGGACGATCTCGACGCCGGCCTCCTTGGCCTTGGCGATGTAGCCCTTGACGGTCTCGAGCTGCTCGTCGTCGAGAAGGCTCTTGCCGACCTCGTGGCCTTCGGCCTTGAGGAAGGTGAAGACCATGCCGCCACCGATGAGGAGACGGTCCGCGGTCTTCATGAGGTTCTCGATGACGGCGAGCTTGTCAGCGACCTTGGCGCCGCCGAGCACGACGGCGTAGGGACGCTGCGGCTCGTCCGTGAGGCGCTGCAACACGTCGACCTCGGCCTGCACGAGACCACCCATGGCCGACGGCAGGAGTTCGGCGACGTCGTACACGGACGCCTGCTTGCGGTGCACGACACCGAAGCCGTCGGAGACGAAGACGTCGGCGAGATCGGCCAGCTGCTGGGCGAACTCGCGGCGCTCGGCGTCGTCCTTGCTCGTCTCCCCCGCGTTGAAGCGCAGGTTCTCGAGCAGGGCGACGTCGCCGTCACCGAGGGACTCCACGACCTCACGGGCCGAGTCGCCGACGGTGTCGGAGGCGAACTTCACGTCCTGACCGAGCAACTCCGACAGACGGGAGACGACCGGCTCGAGCGAGTACTTCGCCTCCGGCTCACCCTTGGGACGGCCGAGGTGGGCCACGACAACGACGCGGGCGCCTGCCTTCGTCAGCTCCTGGATCGTGGGGACGGACGCGCGCACACGGCCGTCGTCCGTGATCCTGGAACCATCGAGCGGCACGTTGAGGTCACTGCGCAGCAGAACCTTCTTGCCCCTCAGATCACCGAGGTCGGAGATCGATTTCATCGACGCCTCAGAGCTTGGAGCCGACGAGGGCGGTGAGGTCGACGAGGCGGTTGGAGTAACCCCACTCGTTGTCGTACCAGCCAACGACCTTGACCTGGTTGCCGATGACCTTCGTCAGGCCGGAGTCGAAGATGCAGGACGCCGGGTCGGTGACGATGTCGGTGGAGACGAGGTCGGCCTCGGAGTAGTTGAGGACGTCCTTGAGCGGGCCCTCGGAAGCGGCCTTCTTGACGATCTCGTTGACCTCTTCGACGGTCGTTTCGCGGGAGGCGGTGAACGTCAGGTCCGTGGCCGAACCCGTGGGAACAGGCACGCGCAGCGCGTAACCGTCGAGCTTGCCCTTGAGCTCCGGCAGGACGAGAGAGACGGCCTTGGCCGCACCCGTCGACGTGGGAACGATGTTGATGGCGGCGGCGCGGGCGCGGCGTGCGTCCTTGTGCGGGGCGTCGTGAAGGCGCTGGTCACCCGTGTAGGCGTGAACCGTCGTCATGAGGCCCTTCTCGATGCCGAGGCCGTCGTTGAGGGCCTTGGCCATCGGGGCGAGGCAGTTCGTCGTGCACGACGCGTTGGAGATGATCGTGTGCTTCTCCGGGTCGTACAGGTCGTCGTTGACGCCCATGACGATGGTGATGTCCTCGTTCTTCGCCGGGGCGGAGATGATGACCTTCTTCGCCCCGCCGGCCAGGTGGGCCTTGGCAGCCTCGGCCTCGGTGAAGAAGCCGGTGGACTCGACGACGATGTCGGCGCCGACGGAGGCCCAGTCGAGCTTGGCCGGGTTCTTCTCGGCGAAGGCGGCGATCTTCGCGCCGTCGACCGTGATGGAGGTGTCGTCGAAGGTGACGTCGCCGTCGAAGCGGCCGAGGATCGAGTCGTACTTGAGCAGGTGGGCCAGCGTCTTGTTGTCGGTGAGGTCGTTCACCGCCACGATCTCGACATCTGCGCCCGACGCCTTGACGGCGCGGAAGAAGTTGCGGCCGATGCGGCCAAAGCCATTGATACCAACGCGGACGGTCACTTTTGGACCCTGCCCTTCCCTAGGAATCGAGTGCTCGCGTACCCGCTGGCGGGCACGCGGTCTTTCACACGTCCACCCTATGACAAGGGGCCCCACGCGTGGCGAAGCGGTGGGAGGTTACCGGCCAGTGCATGAGACCCGCAGAGCCGCACGGTGGGCCTGTGTGGCGCCTTCGTCGAGCACAGATCGACGCCCACCGCGGGGGTGCGGTGGGCGTCGGCGAAGTGTGGCGAGGGTCAGTCGTCCTCGAGCATGTCCGGCGTGAGGTTGGCCTCCGTGCCAGGAATGCCGAGTTCCGCCGCACGCTTGTCCGCCATGGCGAGCAGACGACGGATGCGCCCGGCAACCGCGTCCTTCGTCATCGGCGGGTCGGCGAGAGCGCCCAGCTCCTCGAGGCTGGCCTGCTTGTGCTCGATGCGCAGTTCACCGGCCTGACGCAGGTGACCGGGCACCTCGTCGCCGAGGATTTCCATGGCGCGAGCAACGCGCGAACCGGCCGCGACGGCCGCGCGGGCCGAACGGCGCAGGTTGGCATCGTCGAAGTTCGCGAGGCGGTTGGCGGTGGCACGCACCTCTCGGCGCATACGGCGCTCCTCCCACACGAGGCGCGCGTCCGTGGCGCCCATGTGCGTGAGCATGGCCCCGATGGCCTCCCCGTCACGGATGACGACGCGGTCGACCCCACGCACCTCACGTGCCTTCGCGGCGATGCCGAGGCGGCGGGCCGCTCCGACGAGGGCGAGAGCCACCTCGGAACCGGGGCACGTGATCTCCATCGACGACGAACGTCCGGGTTCGGTGAGCGATCCGTGAACGATGAAGGCTCCGCGCCACGCGGCGGCGGCGTCGTCGACCGTGCCGTTGACGATCTTCGGGGGAAGCCCGCGTACAGGACGTCCCTTGGCGTCGACGAGACCCGCCTGAACGGCGAGCTCGGCCTTCGGAACACGCACGACGTAGGACGTGGAGCGACGAATGCCACCCGGGCGCATGACGACGAGTTCGCTCGAGTGGCCGTAAAGCTCGGTGATGGCGGTGCGCAGGCGTCGCGCGGCAACCCCCGTGTCGAGCTCCGCCTCGACGCTCACGCGGCCGCCGACGAGGTGCAATCCCCCTGCGAAACGCAGCATCGCAGCCACCTCGGCCTTGCGCGTCGCGTTCGTCGTGACGACGACCCGGCTGAGCTCGTCCTTGACCGTTGCGGTCATCGCCATGGCGCCATGTCCTCTCCAGAAACGACCGCTCCAAGGCTTGGCTGCAGTGAAGCGGGGTTCTCATTTTGCCTGCTCCAACGCGAGAACCCAAACGCTGTTGGTGCGAAATAGTGACCTGCAGGCGTGCGTACGCCCCCTGACTCATTGATGCCGCGGACCACGGGAGGAACGCTCCATGACGTCTCGATAGGCCGTGGCGAGGCGCAACGTGTCGTGCACCCCGGCCGTGTCCGGGTCGGCCACGTGCTTGTAGACGACCTCCGCGCCGAGGGCGGCAGCGGACGTCTCGAGTGCGTGGAGGGCCCGCTCGTCGTCACCGATGACACCGGGGTCCGCGAGGACCGCATCGAGATGCAGTGCAGGCGCGTGGGCGCGCAACACCTCCAAGTGGTCGCTTGCCGAGAAGCCAGCGGTTTCGCCCGTGTCCATCTGCACGTTGAGGGCGAGCATGCGCTTCGCCTTGGTCATGACGAGGGCGTCCAGCAGATCGGGCACGAGAAGGTGTGGCATGACGGACGTGAACCACGAGCCCGGTCCGAGAATGACCCAGTCGGCGTCGAGAACGGCGTCGACGGCCTCCTTGCACGGCTGAGGAGGGTCCGGGAACAGGCGCAGGTTGAGCACCTGCCCGGGCGTCTGCGCGACGGCGACCTGACCGGATACCTCCTGCACTTCCTCCGGCTTCTCGGGGTCGGCGCCGCGCACCGTGGCGTCGATGCGCAACGGTTGCATCGACATCGGCAGGACGCGACCGCGCGCGCTCAGCAGGCGCCCCACCATGTCGAGACCCTTGATCGGGTCGCCGAGCGAATCCCACAAACCCGCGATGATGAGATTGCCGAGCGCGTGGCCGCCCATCGGACCCTCACCGGGGAACCGGTGCTGCAGGGCGTCACGCCAGGCGATGCCCCACTCGGAGTTGTCACACAACGCCGCCAGGGCCATGCGCAGGTCACCAGGCGGAAGGATGTCGTACTCCTCCCGGAGGCGTCCCGACGATCCCCCGTCATCGGCGACCGTGACGATGGCCGTGATCTGGTCGGTGACGAGCCGCAGGGCTTCGAGGGAGGCGAAGAGACCGTGCCCTCCCCCGAGTGCCGCGACAGCGGGCCTCTTCACTCGCGCCCCAGGTCGCGGTGCACCACGAGTGTGCCGAGACGTTCGGAACGAAGCTGCTTCGCAAGGGCCTCGGCCATGGCGACGCTCCGGTGCTTGCCCCCCGTGCACCCGACGGCCAGCGTCACGTAGCTGCGGCCCTCACGCAGGTAGCCCTCGGTCATCGGTTTGAGGAGTGACAGGACGCCGTCGAGGAACTCCTTCGCACCCGGCTGGCCGAGCACGAAGTCGCTCACGACCTCGTCCTTACCGCTGAACGGACGCAACTCCGGATTCCAGAAAGGGTTGGGCAGGAAGCGCATGTCGAAAACGAGGTCGGCGTCCAGCGGGATGCCGTACTTGAAGCCGAAACTCATGACGGCGATCCGAAGATCCGGGCCTCCCTTGTCACCGACGAGCTCCTGCACCTTGGCCGAGAGCTGGTGGACGTTGAGGCCACTCGTGTCGATGAGGATGTCCGCGTTCGAGCGAAGATCACGTAGCAGCTCACGCTCGCGCGTGATGCCGTCGAGCATGCGCCCCTCCCCCTGCAGCGGGTGAGGGCGACGCACGGATTCGAAACGGCGCACGAGCGATTCGTCCGTGGCGTCGACGAAGACGACGGAGGGACGCCAGCCGTTGTCGCGCAGCTGCTCGAGGCCTGCGCGGAAGTCGGTGAAGAAGGCACGGCTGCGCACGTCGACGACGGCGGCGACGCGAACGTCGGACTCGCCGCTCTTGTCGACGAGGTCAGCCAGCTGCGTGAGTAACTGCGGCGGCAGGTTGTCGACGACGTACCAGCCCTGGTCCTCGAGAACGTTGGCCGCAGTGGTGCGACCCGCCCCGCTCATACCCGTGACGATCATCATCTCCGAGTGCGCAGAGTCGGTCATCGTGGCCTCTCGTTCTCTCATTCCAGTACTTCTCCGGTCATCACGTTAACCGCTGGCGATCCCTCGTTCGACGAGAGCGCCCGGACGACGGACTCGGCCAGGGCCGGGCCGACACCCTTGACCTCCTGGAGCGCTTCGGCGTCGGCCGCACGGATGGCCTTGACCGTTCCGAAGTGCTGGAGCAACGCCTTCTGCTTGGCCGGCCCGAGGCCCGCGATCCCGTCGAGGGCGGAGACCGTCATGGCTTTCGAGCGCCGTTCCCGGTGGAACGTGATGGCGAAGCGGTGGGCCTCGTCACGCACCCGCTGCAGCAGGTAGAGCGCCTCGCTCGTGCGCGGCAGGATGACGGGGAAGTCGTCGTCCGCGAGCCACACCTCCTCGAGGCGTTTGGCGAGCCCGACGACCGGGATGTCGGCGAACCCGACCTCGGCCAGAGCACGCGCCGCAGCGTCCACCTGCGGGCGTCCACCGTCGACGACGAGAAGCTGCGGACGGTAGGCGAACTTCTTGAGACGCCCGTCCTCGTCACGGAGGGAACCGGCCCTGTCGTCGGCGTCCACCTCGCCACTGACCGGGGTGGTTTCGTCGCCGTTCGCGGTCTCACGGGCCAGACGGGCGAAGCGGCGCGTGAGCACCTCGTGCATGGCGGCCACGTCGTCGTTGCGCAGGGTGCCGTCCGCATCCTCGGTGCCGGCCACGATGAAGCGGCGGTACTCGGACTTGCGCGGCAGGCCGTCCTCGAAGACGACCATCGAGCCCACGACGTTCGTGCCCTGCACGTGCGAGATGTCGAAACACTCGATGCGTAGCGGCGCCTCGGGCAGTCCGAGGTTCTCCTGCAACTCCTCGAGGGCCTGCGAGCGAGCAGTGAGATCGCCGGCCCGGCTGACCTTGTGTCGGGCGAGGGCCTGCTCGGCGTTCTTCGTCACGGTGGCGGCGAGTTTTCGCTTGTCACCACGCTGCGGGACGCGCAGGTCGACCACGCCGCCGCGACGCTGGCGCAGCCAGTCACGCACGTCGTCGGGTTCGCCCGGTAGGACGGGCACGAGCACTTCGCGGGGAACGTCGTCCTTGCCCTCGCGTTCTCCGTACACCTCGAGCAGGATCCGCTCGATGAGTTCCGGGGTTCCGACGCCCGCCTCGCTGGCCTTGTCGGTGACCCAGCCGCGCTGTCCTCGAATGCGCCCACCTCGGACGTGGAAGACCTGGACTGCGGCCTCGAGCTCGTCCTCGACGAGACCGAAGACGTCGGCGTCCGTGGCGTCGTCGAAGACGATGGCCGACTTCTGCAGCACCTTCTCGAGGGCACCGAGATCGTCACGCAAGCGCGCGGCCTGCTCGAAGTCGAGTTCGGCCGACGCCGCCTTCATGCGACGCTCGATGTCGCGCGTGAACCGCGCCGAATCCCCCGCCATGAACGCGCAGAAGTCCTCGGCGATGGCGCGGTGCTCCTCGTGCGTCACGTTGCCGACACACGGAGCACTGCACTTGTCGATGTAGCCGAGCAGGCATGGGCGTCCGGAGACCTCGGCGCGGCGGTAGACGCCCGCGCTGCACGTGCGCATGGGAAACACGCGCATGAGCTGGTCGAGGGTGTCGCGGATGGCCCACGCGTGGGTGAACGGTCCGAAGTAGCGGGTGCCCGGCTTCTTGCGTCCGCGCATGACCTGCGCCCGCGGCACCTCGTCGGACATCGTCACCGCGAGGTACGGGTACGACTTGTCGTCGCGGTACTTCACGTTGAAGCGCGGGTCGTACTCCTTGATCCACGCGTACTCGAGCTGAAGTGCCTCGACCTCGTTGCGCACGACCGTCCACTCGACGGATGCTGCCGTGGTCACCATCGTGCGCGTCCGCGGGTGAAGCAGACGCAGGTCCTGAAAGTAGCTCGTGAGGCGCGAACGCAGGGACTTCGCCTTGCCGACGTAGATGACACGTCCGTCACGGTCGCGGAAGCGGTAGACGCCGGCGTCCGTGGGGATGTCGCCCGTCTTCGGGCGGTAGGTGCGGGGATCGGCCATCAGCCGGTGACGTGCAGCTTCGCGCCCTGCACGGCGACCTGCTTGGCGGGAAGCCCCTTCTCCGCCGGGCCGGCGGTGACGTCACCCGTCTTGGGGTCGAAACGGCTGCCGTGGCAGGTGCAGACGATGGCTTCTTCGGTGACCTGGCCGACCTGGCAACCCTGGTGGGGGCAGACCGACGAGAACGCCTTGTAGGAGCCCTTGGTCGGCTGGGTGACGACGACGCTGTTGGTGCGGTCGATGAAGCCGCCACCGACCGGAACGTTCGATGCATCAACGCTGATGTCGACCTTCTTGGCCGCCGGAGCGTCGTCACCACCGCCGCAGGCTGCGAGAAGGCCCGTGCCCACGACGGCCGTCGTGGCAGTGAGCGCGCTGCGGCGGGAGATCTCGTTGCTCAGTGACGTCATGACTTCTTCGCCTTCCCGGCGGCGGGTGCCGCCTTCTTCGCCGTCCTCTTGGTGGTGGTCTTCTTCTCCGCCGCATTCTTGGCGGCCCGCGGACCGCGCGCAATCGGCTCTACCGCCTTCTGCGGCACGATCTGCGGCGTCACGCCCGCCTTCTCGAGCACCGGCGCGAGGAAGCGACCGGTGTGGCTCTCGGCAACCTGCGCGATCTGCTCAGGAGTTCCCTCGGCAACGACCGTGCCACCGCGGAAGCCGCCCTCGGGACCCATGTCGATGACCCAGTCGGCGCACTTGATGACGTCGAGGTTGTGTTCGATGACGACGACCGTGTTGCCCTTGTCGGCCAGACCCTGGATGACGTCGAGCAGCTTACGGATGTCCTCGAAGTGCAGGCCCGTGGTCGGCTCGTCGAGCACGTAGATGGTGCGTCCGGCGGATCGCTTCTGCAACTCGCTCGCGAGCTTGACGCGCTGGGCCTCACCACCCGAGAGCGTCGGCGCGGGCTGACCGAGGCGGACGTAGCCGAGCCCCACGTCGACGAGGGTGCGCATGTGACGCGCGATGGCCGGAACCGCTTCGAAGAAGTCGGCGGCCTCCTCGATCGGCATGTCGAGGACCTCGGCGATCGTCTTGCCCTTGAAGTGCACCTCGAGCGTCTCACGGTTGTAGCGCGCACCGTGGCATACCTCGCAGGGCACGTACACGTCGGGCAGGAAGTTCATCTCGATCTTGAGCGTGCCGTCACCCGAGCAGGCCTCGCAGCGACCGCCCTTGACGTTGAAGGAGAAACGGCCCGGCTGGTAACCGCGCACCTTCGCCTCCTGCGTCTCGGCGAAGAGCTTGCGGATGTTGTCGAACACACCCGTGTACGTGGCCGGGTTGCTTCGCGGGGTACGCCCGATGGGGCTCTGATCGACGTGGACAACCTTGTCGAGTTGCTGCATGCCGGTGACGCGCTTGTGACGCCCCGCGACCTGCCGGGCGCCGTTGAGCTCGTTGGCGAGCGAGGTGTAGAGGATGTCGTTGACGAGCGTCGACTTTCCGGAGCCGGAGACCCCGGTGACGACAACGAGGTTGCCCAGCGGGAAGGCAACGTCGACGTTCTTCAGCGTGTGCTCGCGAGCCCCCTCGACGACGACCTGCCGCCCGTCCTGTCCGCGACGCGTCGGGGGAACGGGAATCGACAGGCGGCCGGAGAGGTAGCCACCCGTGATCGAGCGCTCCTCCTTGACGAGGCCCTCGACAGGTCCGGAGTAGACGACCTCACCCCCGTGCTCGCCGGCACCGGGACCGATGTCGACGATCCAGTCGGCCGTCTCGATGGTGTCCTCGTCGTGCTCGACGACGATGAGGGTGTTGCCGAGGTCGCGCAGACGGGTCAGCGTCTCGATGAGGCGGTGGTTGTCGCGCTGGTGGAGACCGATGGAGGGCTCGTCGAGCACGTAGAGCACACCCACGAGGCCGGAACCGATCTGCGTGGCCAGGCGGATGCGCTGAGCCTCGCCACCCGAGAGGGTGCCGGCCGGACGGTCGAGCGAGAGGTAGTCGAGGCCGACGTCGAGCAGAAAGCCCAGGCGAGCGCCGATCTCCTTGATGACGCGCTCAGCGATCTGACGCTCACGCGAGTCGAAGTCGACCCCGTCGAGGAAGTACGCGGACTCCGAGATGGGCAGGGCACAGACCTCGGCGATCGACTTGCCACCGATGGTGACGGCGAGCGACTCCGGCTTGAGTCGGGCACCCTTGCACACCGGGCACGGGACCTCGCGCATGTAGCCCTCGTAGCGCTCACGACTCCACTCGGACTCCGTCTCGGAGTGGCGACGCTTGACGAACGGGATGACGCCCTCGAAGCCCGTCGAGTACGAGCGCTCACGCCCGTAGCGGTTGCGGTAGCGCACGTGAACCTTGTGGTTCTTGCCCTCGAGCAGCATGGTGCGGGCGCGGGTGGGCAGGGCACGCCAGGGTGTGTCGAGGTCGAAGCCCTGCTCGTCGCCGAGCGCCTTCATCACGCGGATGAAGTAGTCGGCCGCACCCGAGCCCTGCGCCCACGGGAGGATGGCCCCGTCTCGCAGCGTCTTCTCCTCGTCGGGCACGACGAGGTCGGGGTCGACCTGGAGTTCCGTACCGAGGCCGGTGCATTCGGGGCAGGCACCGAACGGGCTGTTGAAGGAGAACGAGCGAGGCTCGATGGCGTCCATCGACAGCGGGTGGTCGTTGGGGCACGCGAGCTTCTCCGAGTAGCGGCGCTCAAGCGGCCCCTCGACCTCCTCGCCCTCACGCACGACCTTTTCGACGACGACGAGTCCGTCGGCAAGGCCGAGAGCTGTCTCGACGGAGTCGGTGAGGCGCTGGCGTCCGCTCGTGTCGTCGGGGCCCTTCGCGACGAGGCGGTCGACCACGACGTCGATGGTGTGCTTCTTCTGCTTCTCGAGCACCGGCGGTTCGCTGAGCGACACGATCTCGCCGTCGACGCGGGCGCGCGAGAAGCCCTTCGTCTGCAGTTCGGCGAACAGGTCGACGTACTCACCCTTGCGTGCCCGGACCACGGGGGCGAGCACCTGGTAGCGGGTGCGCTCGGGCAACTCCTGGATGCTGTCGACGATCTGCTGAGGGGTCTGGCTGCCGACTGGCTCGCCACAGACGGGGCAGTGCGGACGACCGGCGCGCGCGAAGAGCAGACGGAAGTAGTCGTAGACCTCCGTGATGGTGCCCACGGTGGAGCGCGGGTTGCGGTTCGTGCTCTTCTGGTCGATCGAGACGGCCGGGCTCAGACCTTCGATGAAGTCGACGTCGGGCTTGTCCATCTGCCCGAGGAACTGACGCGCGTACGCCGACAGCGACTCGACGTAGCGACGCTGGCCCTCGGCGAAAATCGTGTCGAACGCGAGCGACGACTTGCCCGAACCGGACAGGCCCGTGAAGACGACGAGCGCGTCACGCGGGATCTCGATCGAGACGTTCTTGAGGTTGTGCTCACGTGCACCACGCACGAGCAGGTGATCGTGGCCGCGACGCGCGACGGCGGAAGCGCTCGAACGTCGCTCGGCGGCCTGGGAGTTCTGAGAATTCGGCACGGCTCCATGCTAGGTGCGACCACCGACAACCGCGGACTAGGCTGGCCCTCATGCCTGCCGACACCACCCTTTCCGAGGCAAACCACACCCCGATCGAGGACTACGCGATCATCGGCGACACCGAGACAGCGGCCCTCATCAGCCTCCGGGGCTCCGTCGACTGGTTGTGCCTCCCCCGGTTCGACTCCTCGAGTTGCTTCACCGCCCTTCTCGGTACCCCCGACCACGGCCGTTGGCTGCTGGGTCCTTCCGACGAGGCAACGACCACGCGCAGCTACCGGGGCAACAGCTTCGTCCTCGAGACCATCCACGAGACGCCGACCGGCAAGGTGCGCGTCACCGACCTCATGCCCGTGAGCGACGGCCGCGCCGACGTGCTACGCCGCGTCGAGGGTCTCGAGGGCACCGTGGCGATGGAGCAGGAGCTCATCGTCCGCTTCGGCTACGGCAAGGTGAAGCCGTGGGTCAGCCACCACCCCGGCCACAGCGAGGACGAGGAGGTGCTCGTCGCGATCGCCGGACCCGACATGCTCATCTTCCGCGGCGACCGACTGCCCGTCGGTGATGAGGGCCGTCACCGTGACCACTTCGAGGTCAAGGCCGGTGAACGCTACGACTTCAGCGTCACCTGGGTGCCCAGCTACAAGCCGATCCCCGTTCCCCTCGACACCGACCGTCGCATCGCAGCCTCCCTCGATCGCTGGGAGAACTGGATGAGCCACTGCACGTACAACGGCCCGCACGCCGAGGTCGTCAAGCGCAGCCTGCTCGTGCTCGACCTGCTCACCGACAGCCGGCGCGGCGGCATCGTCGCAGCTCCCACGACGTCGCTTCCCGAGCACATCGGCGGCGAACGGAACTGGGACTACCGCTACTGCTGGCTGCGCGACGCCTCGCTGGGCCTCGAGTCCCTGCTCCGTGCCGGCTACATCGAGGCCACGCTGAAGTGGCGTGAGTGGCTCGTGCGCGCCCTCGCCGGTGACCCCGAGGACATGCAGATCATGTACACGATCGACGGCGGGCGTGAACTCGCCGAACGCGAACTCGACCACCTGCCCGGGTACGCGAACAGCCGACCGGTCCGCGTGGGCAACGGCGCCTTCGACCAGAAGCAGACGGATGTCCTCGGCGAGGTCATGATCGCCTTCGAGTCCGCTCGCGACCTCGGCGGGCAGGAGAGCCAGCAGAGTTGGGCGATCCAGGCTGCGCTCGTCAACCGGCTCGCGGATCACTGGGACGAGCCGGACAACGGCCTGTGGGAGATCCGCGGGCCCCTGCAGCACTTCACGCACTCGCGCGTCATGGTGTGGGCGGCCTTCGACCGCGCGATCCAGGCCGTCGAGGAGCACGACCTGCCCGGTGACGTCGAGCGCTGGCGCGAGATCCGCGACCTCGTGCGTGAGGAGGTGCTGGCGAAGGGCTTCAACACGGACAAGAACACCTTCACGCAGCACTACAACACCGACGAGGTAGACGCCTCCCTGCTGCTCATCCCCCTCATCGGGTTCCTGCCCGGTGACGACCCCCGCGTCATCGGCACCCTGCGCGCCATCGAGAACGACCTCATGCGCGGCGGGTTCCTCCTGCGCTACCGCACCCAGTCCGGCGTCGACGGCCTCGCGGGCGACGAGCACCCGTTCCTCGCGTGCTCGTTCTGGCTCGTCTCGGCCTACGCGAAGATCGGCGAGCTCGACAAGGCCTGCGAGCTGTTCGACCGCCTGTGCGACCTGCCGAACGACGTCGGCCTGCTCGCCGAGGAGTACGACCCCGAGGAGATGCGCCAGGTGGGCAACTTCCCGCAGGCGTTCAGCCACCTCACGCTCATTGGTGCGGCCTACGACCTCCACGAGGCGCGTATCGCCTCGAACGACTACCCCGACGAGGAGATCGCATGAGCTACGTTTCAGACGTCCAGCCCGGCCAGGCGCCGTCGCGCCTCGACCTTCCCGGCCTCACGATGTGGAAGCTGTCGGTCTCGGACATGCACAACAACGTCTACCTGCTCAAGGACGCCGCCACCGGTGAGGCGTTGCTCGTGGACGCCGCCGACGACGCCGCGGCTATCCGTGAGCTGCTCGCCGAGGCGCAGGTCGAGGACGAAGCCCTCGTCGGCGTCGTGACGACACACAAGCACTGGGATCACCACCGGGCCCTGCCGGAGATCGCACTTCTGGCCCGCGAGACGATGGCCGGCGAACTCGACGGACCGGAACTGCCCGTCGAGCCGAGCCGCACGCTCGCCGATGGGGACACCGTCACGCTCGGCGAACAGACGCTCACGGCGCACCACGTGCCCGGACACACGCCGGGCAGCGTCGTCCTCAGCTGGTCGTCCGAGGACGGTTCGACGCCGCACGTCTGGACCGGAGACACCCTGTTTCCCGGCGGCGTGGGTGCCACGAACCACAGCGACGAGCAGTCCTTCGACGAACTGTTCGCCTCTGTCAGGGATCGGATCTTCGGCCGTTTCGACGACGCCGTCGTCCACCCCGGCCACGGTGACGACACGAGCCTCGCCACCGAACGTCCGCACCTCGACGAATGGCGCGAACGAGGCTGGTGAACGGACGACCGGCGAGAACGACGAAGCGCCCGGTCCGGCAGCTCAAGGCTGCCTGGACCGGGCGCTGTCTCGTCGGCGGCGGGGGCGTCAGGCCGTGACGCGCGGGCCGGCGGCCGGGGTGTCCAGTTCGCCGGCACGCTCGGCGCGCTTCTCGAACCAGATCGTCATGAACGGGATGACGGCGCTGACGAGGGCGAGCCCGATCGTCTTGCCCGGCCAGCTCTTCTCCTGCCACAGCTTGAGCGCACACAGCACGTAGCCGATGAACATGACGCCGTGGATGGGGCCGGCGATCTGCACACCCATCTCGGTGGTCTTCAGGATCCACTTGAAGAACATGCCGATGAGCAGCAGACCCCAGGAGATGGCTTCGGCCAGCGCGAAACCCTTGAACAAACGCGTGATCGTCATGCGTTCAATAATACCGATGCCCCCTGAGCGCAGCGTGGGCGCCTACTTCTGGCCCTCCGTCATCTGGCGCAGCTCCTTCTTGAGGTCACGCAACTCGTCGCGCAGGCGAGCTGCGAGTTCGAACTGAAGCTCCGCTGCGGCCTCGTGCATCTGTGCCGTGAGTTCCTGGATGAGCCCCGCCAGGTCGGCGCTGCTCGAGCCCTTGCGACCGCCCGTGGCGACGTCGGCGTCGGCCGTGGCGGCTCCTGTGCCACCGCGGCCCTTGCCGCGGCTCATCGAACGGCCGGAACCGAGCAGGGCGTCCGTGTCGGCGTCCTCACGCTGCAGCATGTCGGTGATGTCGGCGATCTTCTTGCGCAGCGGCTGCGGGTCGACCCCGTGCTCGGTGTTGTATGCGACCTGCTTCTCGCGACGACGCGTGGTCTCGTCGATCGCCTCCTGCATCGACGGGGTGATCTTGTCGGCGTACATGTGCACCTGACCCGAGACGTTTCGGGCGGCACGGCCGACGGTCTGGATGAGGCTTCTCGCCGAACGCAGGAAGCCCTCCTTGTCGGCGTCGAGGATCGACACGAGCGAGACCTCGGGCAGGTCGAGGCCCTCGCGGAGCAGGTTGATGCCGACGAGCACGTCGTACTCACCCATGCGCAGTTCGCGCAGGAGTTCGACGCGGCGCAGGGTGTCGACCTCGGAGTGCAGGTACCGAACTCGAACGCCCTTGTCGAGGAGATAGTCGGTGAGGTCCTCGGCCATCTTCTTCGTCAGGGTGGTGACGAGGACGCGTTCGTTCTTCTCGGTACGCGTGCGGATCTCGCCGAGCAGGTCGTCGATCTGGCCCTTCGTCGGCTTGAGGACGATCTCCGGGTCGACGAGGCCGGTGGGGCGAATGACCTGCTCGACGTAACCGTCGCTCTTGGCCATCTCGTAGTCGCCCGGCGTGGCCGACAGGTAGACGATCTGGCCGATGCGCTCGAGGAACTCCTCCCACTTGAGGGGACGGTTGTCCATCGCGCTCGGCAGGCGGAAACCGTGGTCGACGAGGGTGCGCTTGCGCGACATGTCGCCCTCGTACATCGCGCCGATCTGCGGCACCGTCTGGTGCGACTCGTCGATGACGAGCAGGAAGTCCTCGGGGAAGTAGTCGAGCAGTGTGTTCGGGGCCGAGCCCGACTCACGGCCGTCCATGTGGCGGCTGTAGTTCTCGATGCCCGCACACGAGCCGACCTGACGCATCATCTCGATGTCGTACGTCGTGCGCATCCGCAGGCGCTGCGCCTCGAGCATCTTGCCCTCGGTCTCGAACCGCTGGAGTTGGTCACCGAGTTCGACCTCGATGCCCTTGATGGCGCGTTCCATGCGCTCGGGGCCGGCCACGTAGTGCGTGGCCGGGAAAACGTACATCTCCTCCTCGTCGTTGACGATCTCGCCCGTCAACGGGTGGAGGGTGTAGAGCCGGTCGATCTCGTCGCCGAAGAACTCGATGCGAATGGCCAGTTCCTCGTACACGGGGATGATCTCCACCGTGTCGCCGCGCACCCGGAACGTGCCGCGCGTGAAGGCCATGTCGTTGCGCGTGTACTGCATGGTGACGAAGCGGCGCAGCAACTCGTCACGGTTGATCTCCTGGCCGACCTTCAGCCGGGCCATTCGGTCGACGTACTCCTGCGGGGTACCGAGACCGTAGATGCACGACACCGACGCGACGACGACGACGTCACGGCGGGTGAGCAGCGAGTTCGTGGCCGAGTGACGCAGTCGCTCGACCTCCTCGTTGATCGAGGAGTCCTTCTCGATGTACGTGTCCGTCTGCGGTACGTACGCCTCTGGCTGGTAGTAGTCGTAGTAACTGACGAAGTACTCGACGGCGTTGTGCGGCAGCAGCTCGCGGAACTCGTTGGCAAGCTGCGCGGCCAGTGTCTTGTTCGGCGCGAGCACGAGGGTCGGGCGTTGCACCTGCTCGATGAGCCAGGCCGTCGTCGCGGACTTACCGGTACCGGTGGCGCCCAGGAGGACGATGTCCTTCTCCCCCGCGTTGACGCGCTGGGAGAGCTCGGCGATGGCCTTCGGCTGGTCGCCGGCGGGCTGATACTCCGACTCGACCTTGAACGGCGCAACGCGGCGCTGGATGTCAGTCACTGGACGCATGGTCAAACCCTACGTCCGGGCACCGACAACCCCGGAATCACGGGGTCCTGATGCCACTCGAGGCCACCCGCACGGCTGGGGGCGCCATCCGTGGGTCAGTGATGAACCGACGGCTCGACGTGCGTCGTCCAGACCTCCGATGCCTGCTCGCGCAGCTCCTCGGGGGTGCCCGTGTTGTCGATCCACACGTCGGCCACGGCGCGGCGCTGCTCCGTTGTGGCCTGTGAGCGGATGCGTGAGAGCGCCGCTTCCTTCGTCATGCCCCGGTCGGCGACGAGGCGCTCGAGGCGCACCTCTTCCGGCGCATCGACGATGACGACGAGGTCGTACTTGTCCGCGTACCCCAACTCGACGAGCAACGGAATGTCGTGGACCACGACCTGCCCCGACGCGGCCTTGCCCATCTGTCGCGCCGTCTCCTGCGCAATGAGGGGGTGCGTGATGCCTTCGAGTCGCCGCCGGGCCGTCTCGTCGGCGAAGACGAGCTCCGCCATCGCAGGGCGGTTCAACTCACCGCCGGCGGTCAGCATCGCTTCCCCGAACTCCTCGACGATCGCGCGGAGGCCGTCGGAGCCGGGCGCCACGACGAGGCGCTGGATCGCGTCCGAATCGACGACGAGGGCACCGAGCTGCGCGAACGTGCGCGCCACGGTGGACTTTCCGGAGCCGATACCGCCGGTCAGTCCGACCCGCAGGCCTCGCTCGAACGCGTACTGCTCGGTGCCACTCATCGTCTCTCCTCGATCGTCAGCTACCCGCGTGAGCGCTCGTCTCGTCGAGCACCGGCTGCACGTGCTCGTCCCAGTGGGCGTCGACGAGCTCACGCAGTTCGTCGCGTGTTCCTGCATTCTCCATGACGAAGTCCGCAGCGTCCTCGCGCTCGCTCTGCTGGGTGTCGGCGTCGATCTCCGCCCATGCCTGCTCGCGGGTGAGACCGCGCTCCTCCATGAGGCGCCCCACGCGCAGCTCGACCGGAGCCGACACGACGACGACCTGGTCGAAGTCGCGCGGCGTCGACTCGGTGAGCAGCGCGAGGTCGAGTACGAGAACGGAATCCTCGCCGACCGCCTTGGCCCGAGCGTCGGCCACCTCGCGGACGGCAGGCCCGACCACGTCGTACAGGCGCCGACGGGCGGAGTGGCTCTCCGTCGTCAGGCCGTCGAGCGTTTCCCAGTCGATCGTGCCGTCGGGGTGGACGATCTCCTCGGAGAAGACCGCGCGCAGGTCCTCGAGCGTCTCGTGACCCGGTGTGAGCACCTCGCGCATGAGCTCGTCGAACTCGACGACCACTGCGCCACGACGCTCGAACTCGTCGGCGACGACGGACTTTCCGGAGGCCACGGCGCCCGTGAGACCGATCGACACGGCCGCGCGACTGGCCGCGAGAGCCTGCGTGTGCGACGTCGTCGGGGTGTGCGTCTCGTACTCGGGCTCGGTGCCGATCTCGAACTCGGGCAGGACGACGTACTCGTCCATGTCCTCGCTGTTCTCGGCCGCGCGGCGCTCGTACTCCTCCTGCGGGAGAACCTTCTTCCACTGTCGTGTGCGGATCGGCTTCGCCGCGCCCGCGTCCTCGCGCAGCGCCTGCAGCAGGAGGAACGCCTGAAGGATCGTCAGGATCATGACCGGGAAGCCGATGACGATGATGACCTCCTGCAGCGCGTTGAGGCCGTTGTCGCCGGCGGTGAGGATGATCGCCGCACAGACGGCTCCGACCGACAACGACCAGAACACGCGCTGACGGCGCGTCCCCATGTCCTCGTGGCCGTTCGCCATGGCGTCGAGCACGAGGGCACCCGAGTCGATCGAGGTGACGAAGAAGACGACGATGACGATGAGTGCCAGGGTCGCCGTGACGCCGTAGAGCGGCATGTCCTTGAGGAACTGGAACAGGGCGTCCTGCACGCGGCCGTCATCGACGATCGTCTTCGTCAGCTCGCCACCGGTACCCGGCTTGTCCGCGCTCGCGCGATCGGAGGTGATGGCCGAGAAGCCGTAGATCGACATCCAGACGACGACAAACGCGGTCGGCAGGCCGAGGGACGCGGCCACGAAGGCACGGATGCTCCGGCCGCGGGAGATCTTCGCGACGAACATGCCGACGAAGGGCGCCCAGGTCACCGTCCAGGCCCAGTAGAAGACGGTCCAGTCACCCGACCACTGGCCGTGACCGAAGCTGTCGTTGAAGGTGCTGAGCACCGGCAGGGCACTGAGGTAGCGACCGGACGCCTCGATGATGCTGCGCATGAGGTCGGACGTCGACGCCGCGTTCATGAGGATGAAGAGCATGAGCGCGATCGCGAGGATGATGTTCGCGTACGACAGGCGCTTGACGCCCTTGTCCATACCCGCGAGCACGGACGTCAGCGCTGCAGCGGTGATCACCGCGAGGATCGCAGCCTGCACCATGCCGGAGATCGGCACGCCGAAGACGTACTTCATACCGGAGTTGATCTGCAGCGCACCGAGACCCGTCGACACGGCAAGACCGAAGACGGTGGCGACGATCGAGATGATGTCGATCGTGCGTCCGATCGGGCCGTGGATGCGGTCACCCAGGACCGGGTGGAACGCCGAGGAGACACGTGGCGGCAGGTTGCGCTTGTAGGTGAAGTAGCCGAACGACAGGCCGGGCACGATGAGCACGGCCCACATGTGGATGCCGAAGTGGAAGTTGGCGATGTTGATGGCCTGCCAGGCGGCGGCGTCGGTGAACGCCTTGTCGCCCATCGGCGGGTTCGCGTAGTGGTTCATCGGCTCGGCGATGCCCCAGAACATGAGGACGGCGCCGACGCCGGCGGCGAACATCATGCCGAACCACGCGAGCCCCGAGTACTCGGGTTCGGCGTCGTCCGCACCGATCTTGATGCGGCCGTAGCGGCTCATGGCGAGCCCGACGGAGAAGACGACGAGGAGCGTGGCGCCGGCCGTGTAGAACCAGCCGATGTCGTAGCGCAACCAGTGCGCGATGGAACCGAAGAACGTCTGAACCGGCCCTGGAAACAGCCCCATCCCTGCGCTGAACAGGACGATGAGGAAGGCCGAGCCGAAAAAGATGATGGGCGACGTACGCAGACCGAGGCGGTCGTGGGCACGTGTGGAGATCGAGTTCACGAGAGTCTCAGAGGGGTTGGTCGAAATTCGCCGAACTCCCAACGACCCCGGAGCCTCGGCGAACCTGTGCCCGGACGGCACGATCCGCCATGGTAGTCAATCCCCCGTCTCAGCGCTGGCGGTACGTCACTCTCCGGCAGCGGAATCGGTGAATATGCTCATCCGGGCGAGCCGGTCGAAGGCCTCGTCGATGCGCTGCTCCCCAACCGTCACAGCGAGCCGTAGGAAGCCCTCACCGGACTCACCGAAAGCCGTTCCCGGAATGGTGAGGATGTGCGCCTCCTCGACGATGCGCGCGGCGCACTCGACGGACGTGAGGCCCGTCGCGCGGATGTCCGCCCACAGATAGATCGCCCCCTCCGGCGCGAGGGCATCCATGTTCGCAAGGGCCCGGACGCGCTCGTACGCCCGCTCGAGACGGCGGCGGTAGAGCTCCTTGACCGGGGGCTGCAACTCGTGACGGCGCTCCAGGGCGTGCAGAGCCGCACGCTGGCTCACCGACGGCGCGGTGAAGACGTTGTTCTCGTTGACGTCGCGCGCGGTGGAGACGAACTCGGCCGGGGCCATGATCCAGCCGACGCGCCACCCCGTCATCATGAAGTCCTTGCTGAAGGAGCCCACGGTGATGGTGCGCTCCCCCATGCCCGGCAGCGAGGTAAAGGGCACGAAGGGCTCGGTGTACGTGAACGACGTGTAGATGTCATCGGCGATGACGACGAGGTCGTGTTCCTTCGCCACCTCGGCCACGGTCTCGAGCGCGGCGCGCGACCACGAGACGCCCGTCGGGTTGCAGGGCGTGTTGACGATGAGGGCCCGCGTGCGCGGCGTGACGGCGGCCTCGAGATCCTCACGGGTCACCTGGAAGCCGTTCTCCTTGCGCGTGGGCACGAAGACGGGCACGCCGCGGGCGAGACGGACCTGGTGCGGGTACGGCGTGAAGTACGGCTCGATGACGAGCACCTCGTCGCCGTCGTCGAGCAGCGTCTCCATGACGAGCCACATCGCGTGGCAACCGGACGTCGTCACCATGACGTCGTCGACGGGGCGCTCGAGGGCGTGATCGGTGCGGTACATCTCGACGATCGCCTCACGCAGTTCGGGGTCGCCGAGGCTGGAGGTGTAGTGCGTGTGCCCGGCCTTCGCGTCGGCTGCGGCAGCGTCGATGACGCCCTCGTTGGTGGTGAGGTCGGGGTCACCGAGGCTGAAGTTGATGACGTCGTCGAACTCGCGGGCGCGGTCGGCGATGACCGACATCTGCGTCAACGAATCGCCCTGGTATCGGGAGGAAATGAAACGTGCCATCGTTCGAGAGCCCCTTATCGCGCAACGAGCCGCACCGATCAGGCGCGGGCGGCACCATCATGCCCCCGAAGACGCCGTCGTGACCGTTAGGGTGGACGCTCGTGAGTGGCCTTCTCGTGACCGGTACGTCCTCGGACGCAGGCAAGTCGCTCGTCGTCACGGGCCTGTGCCGCGCGTGGGCGCGCCAGGGGGTCCGCGTCGCGCCGTTCAAGGCGCAGAACATGTCGAACAACTCGATGGTGTGCGCCGACGGCGCGGAGATCGGGCGCGCTCAGTACCTGCAGTGCGAGGCGGCCGGTGTCGAGGCGAGCGGGGTGCACAACCCTGTGCTCCTCAAGCCGGGCAGCGACCGGCAGGCGTTCGTCGTCGTGCGCGGCAAGCCCGCCGGGCGGCTCGAGGCCGGTGAGTACGCGACGGGCCGCACCCACCTGGCCGAAGCAGCCTTCGCCGCGTACGAGGAACTCCGGGCGAGCGTCGACCTCGTCGTCACCGAGGGTGCAGGCTCCCCGGCGGAGATCAATCTTCGGGCGGGTGACTACGTCAACATGGGTCTGGCCAGGCGCTTCGGCCTACCTGTGGCCCTCGTGGGCGACATCGACCGGGGCGGCGTGCTCGCAGCGCTTTACGGCACCTGGGCGTTGCTCGACGACGAGGACCGTGCGCTCCTTCGCACGTTCGTCATCAACAAGTTCCGCGGTGACGCGTCAGTGCTCACGCCTGGCCTCGACGAGATCCGTCGACGAACCGGCCTCTCGTGCGCGGGGGTGCTCCCCTGGCTCACGGACGTCTGGCTCGACTCGGAGGACGCCCTGTCGATCGGCCGCTGGCGACCCGACGACGACGCGATGTCCGAGCGCCTTTCGGTTGCTGTCGTGCGGTTTCCGCGCACGTCGAACGCGACGGACGTCGACGCGCTGGCCGCCGAACCGGGCATCGACGTCCACATCACGACCGACCTCGATCGCTGCCGAGAAGCCGACCTCCTCGTCCTGCCCGGCAGCCGTGCCACCGTCGACGACCTGGCATGGCTGCGTGGCCAGGGCCTCGACGCCGTCGTCACCGAGCGTGCAGCAGCGGGTCGGCCGGTGCTCGGCATCTGCGGTGGGTACGAAATGCTCGTCGAGACGATCGAGGACGCCGTCGAATCGTCCGCAGGCATCGTCACGGGGTTGAGCGTGCTCGCCGGCCGCGTGACGTTCCACGACGAGAAGGTGCTCGCCCGCCCGAATGAACGGTGGAAGGGCCACGACGTCGACGGGTACGAGATCCATCACGGCGTCGTCGACGCGGAACCGACGTTCCCCGGCGGCTCGGCCTCGGGCTCGGTGTGGGGCACGATCTGGCACGGCACCTTCGAGAACGACGGCTTCCGACGCGCCTGGCTCGCCGAGGTCGCAGCGGCGGTCGGCTCCGCGTGGACGCCCGACCTCACGGCGCCAGGCTTCCGCGCGCGACGCAGCGCGATGATCGACGCCCTCGCTGACGCGTGTGAGGCGTCGCTCGACCTCGATCACCTTCTCGAACTCGCCCAGGAGGCACCGTGACCGGCAGAAGAGTCAACGTCATCGGCATCGGTGCCGGCGCGCCCCATCACCTCACGCTCGGCGCGATCGCCGCGATGCGCGAGGTCGACGTCTTCCTCGTCGCGGGCAAGGGCGAGGACAGGGCCCAACTCGTGGCCGTCCGTGAAGAGCTGTGCCGGCGCCACCTCGAGCCGGGCAGCTACCGCTTCGTCACGCTGCCCGACCCCGAGCGCGGGCCGGACGCGCAGCGCGACGGCGGCCAGTACCGCCGAGGCGTCGACGACTGGCACGAGGCGCGCGCGCAGCTGTGGGGCGAAACGATCGACGCCCTCGATCCCGAGGTGAGCGTTGGCTTCCTCGTCTGGGGTGACCCGGCGTTCTACGACTCGACGATCCGCGTCGTCGAGCGGATGCGCGCTACCCGCGACTTCGACGTCCACGTCCTACCCGGCATATCGGCGTTCCAGGCCCTCGCGGCCGAGCACGGCATCGTCCTGCACGAGATCGGCAAGCCGATCCACATCACGACCGGACGTCGACTCGAAGCCGACTGGAGCCCGGACGCTGCGTTCGTCGTCATGCTCGACGGCTCGCTGCACTGTGCGGCCCTGCGGGAGCGGGCACCCGACCTCGTCCTCCACTGGGGTGCCTACCTCGGGCTACCTCAACAGGAGTTGCGCTCCGGGCCGCTCGACGAGGTCATCGACGACCTCGTCGACCTGCGCGCGCGGCTGCGCGCCGAGCACGGATGGATCATGGACGTCTACGCCCTCGGTGCCGTGTCGTCGGCCTCGGCTGCCGAAGCCTGACGCCTCACGTCCACGGCAACCGGCGGCGCCGACGAATCCCCCGCCACCACCAGCGTCTGCATCTGGCGGCTGATGCGGTCACAGGCCGAGCGGAAGGCCCCGGCGTGTGGTTGCGCGGGAACCCGAACCGGACTCTCGAGATCCCGGGCGACGCCCAGCATCTCCCACGCGAGAACATTCCAACTGAGCGCGCCCACCCGAAAGCGGCAGCCTGTGGCCGTGGCCTCGAGTCCTTCGCGGAAGGCCGCGGGGATCCTGCGAGCCACCCGCGAAACGTCGACGGCCATCTCGAAGCGCAGGACGCACTCGAATCTCTCCTCCAGATCACGGTGATGATCATGCGGCGGCACCTTCCTCGGCTCGAACGACCAGGACGTCACGCGAAGCTCGTCCATCCGATCGAGTCGGAACACGCGCCAATCCTGACGCCCTCGGTCATACGCCTGGAGATACCAGCGCTCTCCCTGGGTGATGAGTCGCCCAGGTTCCACTTCACGCGAGGACGTCTCGCCGTCGGCCTTGCGGTAGCTGAACCGCACCAGCGTCCGGTCGCGCTGTGCCGTGGCCAACTGTTGCAGCACGCGCAGATCTACCGCGGGCCGCGTTCGTGGCAGTGCGCGCGTGGCATCGTCCAGAGCCGAGGCGACAGCGCGCAGCCTCGGAGGGAGGACTTGATCCAGTTTCGTCAGCGCGCGAAGGGCCGCCTCACCGATCTCATCGGTGCCCGAAAGCGCCGCCATTCGTAGACACGCGACCATCGCCACGGCCTCGTCGTCGTCGAGCACGAGCGGCGGTAAACCGCGACCAGCCCCGAGGCGGTATCCGCCGTCAAGTCCACGTTCGCCCTCGACCGGGTACCCGAGCTCACGAAGACGCACCACGTCGCGTCGTACCGTGCGCTCGGTCACCCCGAGGCGTTCCGCGAGTTCCGGCCCCTGCCAGGACGTGCGCGATTCCAGGAGGCCGAGCAGGCGCAGGACGCGGTGTGTCGTTTCCGCCATGTGCTCATCCTGCCCGACACAGCGGACCGAACCTGTCCGGAAGTTGCGCTCTGATGGGTGTACGGCACAAGCCAATGACGAAAGGGAACCGCCATGTACCTACCCCAGATCGACGACGAACGCACCACGTTGTGCAACTACCTCGACGTCCAACTCGACGCGATCCGTGCGAGCGCGTACGGCCTCGACGACGAGCAGGCCCGGCGGACGCCGCTGCGCAGTGCGCTCAGCATCAGCGGCATCGTCAAGCACATCGTCTACTGCATGAAGCAGTCCTTGTCCGGCGCCGGACACCACGAACACGACCAGCCGTTCGAGGCGTTCGCCGCGAGCTTCACGCCCACCCCCGAAGAGACGCTCGACGTGCTTCTCGGTGTCTTCGACGACGTTCGCACCGAGTACACGCAGATGTGTCGAGAGGGTGATGTGGAAGCAGAACTGCCCGTGGGGCCCATGCCGTGGTTCGGGATGGACGAGGCGCGCCCGGCGAAGCTGCGCTACCTCTACGTCCACCACGTCGAGGAGTTCGCTCGGCACGCGGGCCACGCGGACATCATCCGTGAGGAGTTGGACGGTGCAACGGCCGGTGAGCTGCTGGCAGCTGTGGAGGGCTGGCCGGCGAACGACTACATCACGCCCTGGCGGTCGTGACACGCCTCAGTCGGTCGTCCTGACGCTCGTGCGGCGCGCTTCGAGCCCGCGCAGGAGCATCCCGGCGGCGAGCACTCCGCCGACACCTTCACCGGCACGCAGACGCAGATCGAGCAAGGGCTCAAGTCCGAGTTCCGTGAGGACGAGTGCGTGCCCCTTCTCCCTGCTACGCTGGCCAGCGACGAGGTAACCCTGCACCGCCGGCTCGAGTCGGCACGCGACGAGCGCGGCCACGGAGGTCGCGAGTCCGTCGAGCACGATCGTCGTGCCGGCGTCCGCCGCTGCGAGGCAGACTCCCGTGAGAACGGCGATCTCGGGTCCTCCGAGACAACGCAGGGCTCGCCGGGCGGCGTCGGCGTCCGAGCCGAAGGTTTTCGAACGCTCCAAGGCGGCGCTGACGACCTCGAGCTTGCGCTTCGACATCGCAGCATCGGCTCCCGAACCGAGCCCGACGACGTCGTCGGCGTCGACGCCGAGCAGCGCGCACGTCAGTGCGGCCGCCACGGTCGTGTTGCCGACACCCACCTCGCCGAGGACGACCAGTCCGTCGGCGGCGGCCCGCCGCCCGACGTTCTCACCGACGGTGACGCAGCGCTCCAGATCGTCGTCGGTGAGGGCGTCGGCGTCCCGAAGGTTGCCTCGGTTTCCACCGGGTCGGGCATCGATCGCCCCGGTGACGAGCTCACTCACGCCGGCGTCCACGACGTCCACGGCAAGACCTGCCGCACGAGCGTGTGCTGCTCCGAGCGAGCTCGGGTCGGCCAGGGCATGGCCGAGAACGTCGGCCGTCACGTGCGGCTCGTAGGCGCTGACGCCGAGCTCGACGACGGGGTGGTCGGCACCCGCCAGGATCAGGCGCCCTCCGGCGGTCTGCGGACCGGACGTCGCCACGACACGGTTGAGGGCCCGGTCGAGGATGCCCAGTGACTCCGGCGGTGCGAGGAGCGTGTCCGCACCGTCCCCTGCCTCGACGAGTGCGTCGCCGTCGGGCGCGCGCAGGTGCGACAGCGGTTGCGCCGGCGCCCCGTCGCCCTCGGGCCACCGCTCCTCGAGCACGACGTCCTCGAGCGGCAGCTTCGTCGACCAGGACGCGCGCTGCAGGCCGGGCCCCGGCGGGCGCTCGTCCGGCCAGCCCAGGCACATCCACCCCAGCGTCTCGACTCCCTCGGGCGCCCCGATGAGGCCGGCCAGGTCGGACGGCTCGAAGAGCGTCACCCACCCCATCCCCAGACCGAGCGAGCGCGCCGTGAGCCACATGTTCTGAATGGCGCACGCGCACGACCAGACGTCGGTCTCGGTGAACGTGGCCCGACCGAGAACTCCGTTCGCCGGCGTCCGCCGATCGCAGGCCACGACGATGCCGATGGGCGCTTCGCGCAGGCCCTCGAGCTTGAGGTCGAGGAGGCGTGCCGCGCGCTCCGGCAGCAGGTCGCGTGCCTGACGCAGCCGCGCCGTGTCCGCGAGGTGCGCCGCGCGCTCGCGCGTCTCGGGTGAACGAACGACGACGAACCGCCACGGCTGGCTGTGGCCAACCGACGGCGCGCTGTGACCCGCCTCGAGCACCCGCTCGAGCAACTCGGGCTCGATCGCATCCGGCCGGTACCGCCGGATGTCACGTCGCCCGGCGATGACCCGCCCGAGCGCCTCGGTGACCTGCTCACCCATGGCCCAGCCGCGCGGATCCTCCCGGCGTTCCCGTGCGGAGGAGGCGTCCCCGACCGTCGGTCGCGGTCGTTGGGGCGCGCCCGACGGCGTCACTGCTCCAGCTCCCCTTCGACGTCGAGGTAGACCTGCTGCATCGCGGCCATCGTCTCCGGGTTCGGGTTCTCCCACAGGCCACGGTCGGCGGCCTCCCCGAGCTTCTCGACGATGCCGTGCAACGCCCACGGGTTCGCGTGGCGCATGAACTCCTGCGTCTGCTCGTCGAGCACGTAAGACTGGGCGATCTGCTCGTACATCCAGTCGGGCACGACGTGGCTCGTCGCGTCGAAGCCGAAGAGGTAGTCGACGGTGGCGGCCAGTTCGAAGGCACCCTTGTATCCGTGACGTCGCATCGCGGCGATCCAGCGCGGGTTGACGACGCGCGCACGGAAGATGCGCGAGGTCTCCTCCGTGAGCGTGCGGGTCCTGATGGCGTCGGGCGTCGTCGAGTCGCCGACGTACGCCTCCGGCTCCTCGCCCGTGAGTGCCTTGACCGTGGCCACCATGCCGCCGTGGTACTGGAAGTAGTCGTCCGAATCGAGGATGTCCGACTCGCGGTTGTCGACGTTCTTCGCCGCCACCTTGATGCGGCGGTAGTTGCGCTCCATGTCGTCGCGGGCCGGAGCGCCGTCGAGGTCGCGGCCGTACGCGTAGCCGCCCCAGGTCGTGTACACCTCGGCGAGGTCGGCGTCGCTGCGCCAGTTGCCCGAGTCCATGACCTGCAGCAGACCGGCCCCGTAGGAGCCCGGCTTCGAACCGAACACGCGCGTGCGAGCACGGCGCTCGTCGCCGTGGGCCACGACGTCGGCGCGGGCGTGGGCGCGCACGAAGTTCATGTCGTCGGGTTCGTCGAGGTCGACGACGAGGCGGACGGCGTCGTCCAGCATCGCGATGACGTGCGGGAACGCGTCACGGAAGAAGCCCGAGATGCGCACCGTGACGTCGATGCGGGGCCGGCCGAGGTCGTCGAGCGGGATCGGCTCGAGGCCGACGACGCGGCGGGACTGCTCGTCCCAGGTCGGCGTGACGCCCAGCAGGGCGAGGATCTCGCCGATGTCGTCGCCGCTCGTCCGCATCGCCGAGGTGCCCCACGCGGACAAGCCCACGGACTCGGGCCACTCGCCGTGCTCGTCGCGGTACTTCGCGAGCAGCGAGTCGGCCATGGCCGTGCCCGTCTCGTACGCGAGACGGCTCGGAATGGCCTTGGGGTCGACCGAGTAGAAGTTGCGGCCCGTCGGCAACACGTTGACGAGGCCGCGCAGCGGCGAGCCGCTGGGGCCGGCCGGCGTGTACCCACCGTCGAGGGCATGGAGGACGGCCGTCAGCTCGTCAGGCGTCTGGGCGAGGCGGGGCACGACCTGGGTTGCAGCGAACGTCAGCGAGGCCTCGACGCCCGAGCGGTCGACGTCGGCCAGACCGTCGAGTTGCTCCGCGACGATGGAGGACACCGCGTCGGCTGACCATCCCGCCTGCGCCAAGGCACTGACGAGGGCGTGTGCCCGCTCCTGCGCGGCGTCCGTCGCGGTGCGATCGGTGCTCGTCACCTCGAGTCCGAGGGAGGTCCGCAAGCCGGGAACACCGTCACCACCGCCGCCGAACAGCTGGCGGGACTGGAGCATCGCCACGACGAGGTTGACGAGTTCGTCGCCCTCCGGCGCGCGCCCGAGAACGTGCAGACCGTCACGGATCTGGACGTCCTTGATCTCACACAGCCACCCGTCGACGTGCATGACGAACTCGTCGAAGTCGTCCTCGTCCGGCTGCTCGTCGAGACCGAGGTCGTGGTGCAGCTCCGCTGCCCGAATGAGGGTCCAGATCTCACCGCGAAGCGCGGGCGCCTTCGCCGGGTCCATGACCGAGACGTTCCCGTACTCGTCGAGCAGCTGCTCGAGGCGCGCGATGTCGCCGTACCCCTCGGCGCGGGCCATCGGCGGCACGAGGTGATCGACGATCGTCGCGTGCGCTCGGCGCTTGGCCTCGGTGCCCTCACCCGGATCGTTGACGAGGAACGGGTAGATGAGCGGCAGGCTGCCGAGGGCCGCGTCCGTGCCGCAGGAGGCCGACATCCCGAGGCTCTTGCCCGGCATCCATTCGAGGTTGCCGTGCTTGCCCATGTGGACGACGGCGTGCGCGCCGAACTCCTCCTCGAGCCAGCGGTACGTGGCGAGGTAGTGGTGGGTGGGCGGAAGGTCGGGGTCGTGGTAGATGGCGATTGGGTTCTCGCCGAACCCGCGCGGCGGCTGGACGAGGATGACGAGGTTGCCGCTGCGCATGGCCGCCGCGACGATGTCACCGTCGGGGTTCTCCTGGCGGTCGACGAAGAGTTCACCGGGCGCTTCACCCCAGTGCTCGCGCATCGCGTCGGTGAGGTCGCTCGGTAGCGCGTCGAACCAACGGCGGTAGGTCGCGGCAGGGATACGGACGTGGGCGTCGCCGAGCTGAGCATCCGTCAGCCAGTCCGGATCCTGCCCGCCAGCGGCGATGAGGGCGTGGATGAGCGCGTTGCCTGCTGTGGTGTCCGGGTGCTCGTCGTCGACGGGTGCGACGCCGTGCTCCCCGCCGACACCGTCGAGCCCGGGAATGGCACCGGGCTCGCCGAGGTCGTAGCCCGCGTCACGCATGGCGCGCAGCAACCGAATGGTCGAGACAGGCGTGTCGAGGCCCACGGCGTTACCGATGCGGGAGTGCTTCGTCGGGTACGCCGACAGCACGACGGCGATGCGGCGCTCGGACGGCGCGAGCCGACGCAGGCGGGCGTGGCCGAGCACGATGCCGGCGACACGTGCACAACGTTCGGGGTCGGCCACGTAGGTGGCGAGACCGTCCTCGTCGAACTCCTTGAACGAGAACGGCACCGAGATGATGCGCCCGTCGAACTCGGGCACGGCGACCTGGGTCGCCACGTCGAGCGGCGTCATGCCGTCGTCGGAGTCGAGCCAGTCCTCACGCCCCCAGGTGAGGCACAGCCCCTGGACGATCGGCACGTCGAGCGCGGCCAACGCCTGAACGTCCCAACTCTCGTCGTCCTCACCGGCGCCGGCACTTGCCGGACGCGTGCCGCCCGCGGCGAGCACCGTGGTGACGAGGGCGTCGTAGCGACGCAGGTGCTCGAGCAACTCGGCTTCGGGGTCGCGCAGCGACGACACGAAAACCGGTTCGCCGACACCACCCGCGGCATCGAGAGCGTCGGCCAGGGCGTGGACGTAGGCGACGTTGTCCGCGACGTACTGGGCTCGGTAGAAGAGCACTCCGACCCGGGGCCCCTCAGGCGTGGGAGCTTCCGGGCGCTCGAGGACACCCCACGACGGGGTCGTGACCGGCGGGTCGAAGCCCTCACCGGTGAGCAGAAGGGTGTCGCTGAGAAAGGCGTGCAGTGACGCGAGGTTCGTCGCGCCACCCTGAGCGAGGTAGTCGTGGGCCTGGCGGGCAACGCCGGGCGGGGTGGTCGAGCACTCGATGAGCGCCGCATTCGGCTCCTGCTCGCCGCCGAGGACGACGACCGGGACACCTGACGCAGCGAGGGCGTCGAAGCCGTCGAAGAGGTCCTGTGGTCCGCCGAGAAGGCGCACGACGACGATGTCAGCTCCGTCGGTGACCTCGCCGATCGGGCGCGGCCGGGCCGGGTTGGCGATGGCGTAGTCCGCACCGCTGGAGCGCGCGCTGCGCAGGTCCGTGTCGGAGGTTGAGATCAGGGCAATACGAGCCATCAGGCGCTCCTTCGTGAGTATCCGCGCTCACGTCGACGTCGTGGACTCTCCCGGGTTCCCGGCGAGCCGGTCGCGGCGGCGTTCCTGACTTGCACGAGGGCTCACAGTGGCGGGACCGTCCCGGATTCACACCGGGTTCCGCAGCTCACGACCAGCCCCGACCCTACCTGGCTTACGCCTATGCTTGGCGCCGTGCCGTCCCGCCAGATTCACGATCGCTGCCCCGGAGTGCTGCGACCGTTCGCAGCCGACGACGGCGCCATCGTCCGGCTGCGACTTCCTGGGGGACGCACCGACACAACGGAATTGGTCGACATCTCCGCTCTCGCCGAGGAGTTCGGGGCACCCTTCGTCCAGCTGACGTCACGCGGCAACCTTCAACTCCGCGGCTTGCCCGAGCCGCTGCCGGAGCCCTTCGTCCGGACGGTGGAGCGACTGGGGTTGCTCCCCTCGGCCACCCACGAGCGCGTTCGCAACATTGTTGCCGACCCGTCGCCCGAACTAGACTGGCTGGTCAGCGAACTCGATGACCGACTGCAGCGGGACGACGCCCTCGCCACGCTTCCGGGACGGTGGCTCTTCGCACTCTCCGACGAGACGGGCCCTTCGCTGGACGCGCCGTACGACGTGGCGTTCCAACAGTTCTCGCCCACATCCGGTCGCCTCCTCGCCGGGCGACAGTCGCGCCCCTGCTCCCCCGCCGAGGCCGTGAGCGCTCTGCTCGGCGTGGCGAACCGCTTCCTCACCCTCCGTGACTCGGACGCCGTGTGGAACGTGCGTGACCTGCCTTCCGACTCACCGTTGTTCGTCGGCTTCGAGACCTTCGACAGTGCCCCGACCGTGTCTCGGCGCGCTGCCGGATCGGGGCCGATCGGCGCGAACGTCGTGGAGCTGACGGAACTCGGCGTACCGCTGGGCTTCCTCACGCCCACCCTCGTCGCAGCACTGGTCGCGACCCTCGGCTCGTCGGCACGGATCGTCGTGACGCCGCACCGGAGCCTCGTCCTACCCGCCGACACGTCGCCCGAGGCGATCGACGAACTGATCGGGGCCGGATTCCACTGCGCGACGGATCCGCGACGCCGCGTGACGGCCTGCATCGGCGCGCCCTTCTGCCGCCGCACCGACTCCCCCACCGTCGAAATCGCCCGCACAACCCCCGCCCCCGAGGCCGACGGACGCCTTCACATCGTGGGCTGCGAACGAGCCTGCGGCCGACCGACTTCCACCCACACCCTCGTCGTGGCGCCGCGCAGCGCCGACGACGTGGCCGACGCACGAGGTGACCGATGACGAGGCTCCCCACCCGCCGCTACCCTTACGAACGGGACGGGCAGGCGATCTACCGAGAGTCGTTCGCGACGATCCGCCGCGAGGCTGACCTGTCGGCCCTGCCTGCATCGCTGCACACGGCGGCCGTACGCATCATCCACGCGGCAGGAGACGTCGACATCGTCAGGGAGATCGAGGGAAGCCCCGACGTAGCCGACGCCGTCCATGACGCCCTCAGCGCAGGCGCGAGCATTCTCACCGACTCGTTCATGCTCGCGAACGGCGTGACGCGCCGACGCCTTCCGGCCGACAACGAGGTGCGCTGCACCTTGCGTGACCCGGCGGTGCCCGACCTCGCGCGCCAGTGGCGTACGACGCGCTCCGCGGCGGCTGTCTCGCTCTGGGAGCCATGGCTCGACGGCGCAGTGGTCGCGATCGGCAATGCTCCGACGGCGCTGTTCCACCTCCTCGAGGTCATCGCCGACGGCGGCCCGCGCCCCGCGGCGATCATCGGCATGCCGGTCGGTTTCGTCGGGTCAGCCGAATCCAAGATCGCGTTGAGCACCTTCGCACCCGAGGGCGGGCCGGTGCCGTGGCTCACGGTGCACGGACGTCGGGGCGGCTCGGCCATGGCTGCTGCCACGATCAACGCTCTCGCGACGCGGGACGAACTGGCATGAGCGCACCGGCACCAGCAGCTCTGCACGTCGTGGGGCTCGGGCCGGGTGATCCCGACCTCCTCACCCTCAAAGCGGCCCGCCTCGTGGAGTCGGCGGATGTCGTCGCCTACCACCGGGGCCCGAAGCGATCGAGCATCGCGCGTTCCATCGTTGCCGAACTCCTCGCCGAACGTGCGGTGCCCGCCGTCGAGGAGGAACTCGTCTACCCCGTGACGACCGGGGAGGCTGCCCATCCGCGCGGATATCACGGCGCTCTGGCGGACTTCTACCTGGACTGCGCCGCCCGGCTTGGTGCGCACCTGCGCGCGGGACGCACCGTCGTCCTCCTCGCGGAGGGTGACCCCTTCTTCTACGGCTCGTCGATGTACGTCCACGACCTGCTCGCCGAGGAGTTCGAGACGCATCGGGTTCCCGGCGTCACGTCCGTCTCCGGCGCGACGGCGGCCATCGGTTCAGGGTTGTGCCGTCACGAGGACGTGCTCACGGTTCTGCCGGGCACCTTGCCCGTGCCGGAACTCGCGCGTCGCCTCGCCGACACCGACGCCGCCGTCATCATGAAGCTCGGGCGCACGTTCGCCAATGTGCATGAGGCACTGCGTCAGGCGAACCTGCTCGAGCGTGCCGTGTACGTCGAGCGGGCCAGCCGCGACGGCGAACGGGTGCTGCCGGTCGCCGACGTCGATCCCGAGACCGTGCCGTACATGGCGCTCGTCGTCGTTCCCGGCCTCGACAGGCGGGCTGACGCTGCCGGCCGCGCGGAGGGATCCGCACCGGCTCCGTCAACCAGCCCGTCGGGCGCGGTAGGGACGGTTCACGTCGTCGGCCTCGGGCCCGGTCCCGACCGCTGGCTGAGCCCCGAAGCGACCGAGGTCCTGGGTCGAGTCGCCCACGTCATCGGGTACGCGCCGTACGTCGAGCGCGTGCCGCAGCGCCCCGGGCTGACGCGTCACGCGAGCGGCAACACCGTCGAAGTCGACCGAGGGGCCCTCGCGCTGCGCCTTGCCGCCGACGGCGAGGACGTCGCAGTGGTCTCGGGTGGCGACGCGGGCGTGTTCGGCATGGCGTCAGCGGTGTTCGAGGCGCGCGCGAACGCCGACGCCGGTCTGCGCCACGTCACCGTGCACGTCGTTCCTGGCATCACGGCAGCTCATGCCGCGTCGGCCCTCGCGGGCGCGGCCCTCGGTGCCGATCACGCGCTCATCTCGCTGTCGGACCGCCTCAAGCCGTGGGATGTCATCGACGCGCGACTGCGAGCCTGCGCCCAAGCCGATCTGGCCATGGCCTTCTACAACCCCCGATCGGCGAGCCGGCCGCACCAGTTCGGCGACGCGCTCACCGTCCTGCGCGAGGAGCTGCCCCACGACCGGGTGGTGGCCGTGGCTCGCCACGTCGGTCGCGACGCCGAGGAACTGCGCACGACGACGCTCGGCGAGTTGGATCCGGAGACGATCGACATGGGGTGCCTCGTCATCGTCGGCGCGAGTTCGACGCGGATGACCGAGGACGGCCGCGTCTGGACGCCGCGCTTCGTCAGCTGAGGTACCGCCTGATGGGCGCCGAGCGTCAGTCGCCGGTCGGACGCTCGCGACACGCGCTGTAGAGGTGCGACTCGACGAAGTTGTCGTTCGCGAGGGCAGGGCCGACGAGGATGACAGCGGCCTGACGCAGCGCGGCATCTGCCACCAGGGCAGGCATCGAGGTCAGCGTTCCGCGCAGGACGAGCTGCTCGGGCGTACTCACGCGGTACCCGACGACAACAGGGCATTCCGGGCCGTAGTGCTCCGCGAGTTCGACGCACAACCGGTCCGTGTGACGGATTGCCAGGTGCAGCGCGAGGGTCGCACCCGTGCGGGCGAAGTTCGCAAGCTCCTCCCCCGGCGGCATCTTCGTCGAATCGCGCTGGGCGCGGGTGAGGACGAGCGACTGCGTCACCTCAGGGGCCGTGAGCTCTCGTCCGATGACGGCGGCTGTGGCCGCGTAGGCGGGCACGCCCGGGCAGACCTCCCACGGCACCCCGAGAGCGTCGAGTCGTCGGGTCTGCTCGGCGAGAGCCGAGTAGATCGACGGGTCGCCCGAGCACAGCCGCGCGACGTCCGCTCCGCGGGCGTGAGCCTCGGCCATGAGGCGCGTGATGTCGTCGAGGTCGAGACGTTGCGTGTCGATACGTTCGGCGTCGGCGGGCAGGTGAGCGAGCACGGCCGCGTCGAGGTAGGTGCCGGCGAACAGGCACACCGACGAGCGCTCGAGCAGGTTCACGGCGCGCAGCGTGAGGAGATCGGCCGCTCCCGGACCGGCACCGATGAAGTGGACGGTCATGCGGACTCCTTCGACCTGGGGGGCCGCGTCAGGCACCACTGAACGACGCTACGGGCAGGCTTCCAGCCGTTGAAGCGCCCGAGAGGCTCGAGATGTTCGACGGCAAGGCGGGTGAGTGAGCCGCCGTGCGTGCGGTGTACCTCGTGAAGCAGCGCTTCGCTCTCTCTCGTCACGGCGTGGGCGACGAGACGACCACCGGGCCGCAACGCTGCAATCGCGGCGTCCAGGACGTCACGATCCAGTCCACCGCCGAGGAAGACGGCATCCGGTCGAGGCAGGTCGTCGTCGCGCACGGCGGCGCTCGTGCTGGTGACGTGGACGTCCACGCGGGAGGAGACGCCGAAGCGGGCGGCGTTCTGCGTCACCCGATCGGCACGGTCGGGATCGCGCTCGATGGCGACCGTGCGGGCCCGCGGGGCAGCGAGGCACCACTCGATCCCCACGGCCCCCGAGCCGGCGCCGAGGTCCCACAGGACCTGACCGGGCCACGGGCGCAGCCGGGCGAGGGCGGTGGCACGCACGTCTCGCTTCGTGATGAGTCCGTCGTGCTCGAAAGCGTCGTCGGCACGACCGGGGGCGGGCCCGAGGGCTTGTGGCTCGGCGTCGAGAACACCGACCTCGAGGCACACGACGACGAGGTCAGGGGTGCGTTCGTCACCCCACGCAGCGCAGGTGGTGCTGTGCGAGCCCTCGTTCTGGCCACCGAGGTGCCACCACGCGGTGAGCTGTGCAGTTCCGGCGCCTGCCTCCACGGCGAGGCGTGCAACCTCCGCGGGGCTGTCACCGTCCGAACAGAGCAGGACGAGACGGGCACCAGGGGTGACGAACGGAAGGAAACGGTCCGTGGAGCGGCCGACGAGGGTGACGACGTCGACGGACTCCGCCGACCACCCCATCCGAGCGCGGGCCAGCGCCTCCGACGAGAGCGCCGGGTGGACACGCACCGCCTCCCGACCAACTGCCTTGATCAGCGTCGTTCCGATGCCCGACAAAAACGGGTCTCCGGATGCGAGAACAACTGTGTGCCTGCCTGATTCGCCGACAAGCGACTGCAGGTTGTCGCGCAGCGGCGACGGCAGGGGTCGCCGTTCCTGCTGTCCCATCGACGGCAGCAGGTCGAGCTGACGTGGGCTTCCGATGACGGTGTCAGCCCGTTCCACGAGGTGTCGTGAGGCTTCAGAGAGACCACTCCACCCGTCGTCCCCGATGCCCACGACCTCGATCATGGCCGACACCCTACGACAACGCTGAGCACCGACGGCGGCCCTGAGGGACGCGAAACCTCGGATCGGCCCGGACACCACCACGGCGCGCGCGTCTGCCATGATGTCTCCCGGTTGCATGACGAGGAATACCGGTGAGAATCCGGAGCGGTCCCGCCACTGTGAGCTTCCCTTCGAAGCGAGCCAGGACGTCGTCATCACCTGCCACGTGCACGAGCCGTGGCATCTCGTACGGCAAGCGTGGTCACTTGCCAGGAGGATTCGTGATGTCCCGTTACCCCTTCACGGCCGTCGTCGGCGCAGACGACCTCGAACTGGCTCTCGTGCTGACGACAATCTCACCGGCCATCGGTGGTGTGCTCGTTCGCGGCGAGAAGGGCACGGCCAAGTCGACCATCGTGCGCGGGCTCGTCGACGTGCTCCCCCGGATCGACGTCGTCGCCGGATGCCGCTACAGCTGCGACCCGCGGACCCCGGAGCCGAACTGCCCCGACGGCCCTCACGACGCCGACGGTGACGCCACGAGTCGCCCGGTCCGTCTTGTCGAACTTCCCGTCGGCGCCGGCGACGACCGAGTCAGTGGCTCGCTCGATCTGGCCCGGGCCTTGGGCGCCGGCAGCGCCGAGTTCCGCCCCGGCCTGCTCGCCGAGGCCAACCGTGGGTTGCTCTACGTCGACGAGGTCAACCTCCTGCACGACCACCTCGTCGACCTCCTGCTCGACGCGTCCGCGATGGGCAGCAACACCGTCGAGCGTGACGGCATGTCGGTGACGCACGCAGCCCGTTTCGTCCTCGTCGGCACGATGAACCCCGAGGAGGGCGAACTCCGCCCCCAGCTGCTCGACCGCTTCGGCCTCTCCGTCGACGTCGCAGCCTCGCGTGACCCCGAGGTCCGCGCCGAAGTCGTCACGCGTCGCCTCGCCTTCGACGCGAACCCCGATGCGTTCCTCGAACGATTCGCGGGCCATCAGGCTCGCCTGCGAGAGCGCATCGCCGCGGCCCAGGAGCGTGTCGGAGGGGTTGTCCTTTCCCCGTGGGCGCTGCGCACCATCGCCCGCGTGTGTGCCGGCTTCGACGTCGACGGGATGCGTGCCGATATCGTCATCGCGCGAACGGCCAGTGCGCACGCCGCGTGGCGTGGCGCCGACGCCGTCGAGCGTGAGGACATCCGCGCAGCGGCCGTCCTTGCGCTCGCACACCGCCGACGCCGCGGCCCCTTCGACCCGCCCGGCCTGGACGAAGACCTTCTCGATCGGCTGCTCGACGAGGAACCGCCCCCGCCGCCCGAGGGCGGCGACGATCCCGGCGACGAGCCGCAGGAGCCCGACGACGAGGAGCCGTCCAACTCCGAGGCCGCCGACGGGAGCGAAGCGACTGACGGGCCAAGCGCCGATTCTCCTCAATCGCCGCCTGCCCAGGACGACAGCCCGCGTGACGAGCAGTCACCCACGTCCTCGCACGACACGCACGCCGAGACAGAGGCGGATCAGAGCCCTGCCGATACACAGGACGAACCGCAGAACGCGGCCGCACCCGTCGCGACGGCATCGGTCGGCGCCCCCTACCGCCCACAGCGCTTCGAACTGTCGAGCATCGGTCGAGGTGAGGCCGGACGACGCAGCCGCGCCGAAACGACGACGGGCCGCGTCGTCGGTGTACGCCCCGATCGTGAGGGCAAGGTCCACCTCCTCGCGACGGTCCGCGAAGCGGCCGTGCGGCAAGTAGCACGGAAGGCCGAGCCCGGCTCGGGGCTCCTCGTCGAACCGGCGGACCTGCGCCATGCGCGGATCATGGGCCGTGAATCCAACCTCGTCCTCTTCTGCGTGGATGCCTCGGGCTCGATGGCCGCACGCAAGCGGATGAGCGAGGTCAAGACCGCCGTGCTCTCGCTCTTGCTCGACGCCTACGAGCGTCGCGACAAGGTTGGCCTCGTGACGTTCGCCGGCGACGGTGCCCGCCTCGTCCTGCCGCCGACCTCCTCCGTCGACCGAGCCGCGACCCTGCTCGCCGACGTTCCGCACGGCGGGCGCACCCCTGTCGCGGAGGGCCTGCTCGAAGCGGCGGACGTGCTGCGCATCGAGCGGCTGCGCGACCCGAACCGACGTCCCCTGCTCGTGCTCGTCACCGACGGCCGCGCGACGAGCGGCGAGCGCGCCCTCGAGCGAGCCTTCGACGTGGCCGATAGGTGGCACTCCCTCGACGTCGAGACGATCGTCGTCGACTGCGAATCGGGACGCTTCCGACTCGGCCTCGCGGGGCAGCTCGCCCAGCGGATGCTGGCCCGTCACGTACCCCTCGAGCAGGTCTCGGCCACCGGCCTCATCGACGCCATCGCTCCCGCGGCGACGCCGCGCACCTCGAACGGGAAGGCAGCCTGATGCCCCAGGGACAGACCCCCAGCACTCCGGACGACGGCCTCACGACCCGTCAGCGCCGCAACCGCCCCCTCGTCGTCGTCCACCACGGCGCGGGCAAGGGCAAGTCGACGGCCGCCTTCGGGCTCGCGCTGCGCGCCTGGAACCAGGGCTGGTCGATCGGCGTCTTCCAATTCGTGAAGTCCGCCAAGTGGCGCATCGGTGAGCAGGCCGCGCTCGAAGCGCTCGGTGAAGTCCACACGAGCACGGGCCAGGGTGGCCCGGTCGAGTGGCACAAGATGGGCTCCGGCTGGTCGTGGTCGCGCCGCGCCGGCTCCGAGGAGGACCACGCTGCCGATGCGCTCGAGGGGTGGCGCGAGATCCAGCGACGACTGGCCGCCGATACACACGGCTTCTACGTCCTCGACGAATTCACCTACCCCATCAAGTGGGGTTGGATCGACCCGCACGAGGTGGCCGAGACCCTGTCCTCGCGCCCCGGCCACCAGCACGTCGTCATCACCGGACGTGACCCGCACCCCGCGCTCATCGAGGTCGCCGATCTCGTGACGGAGATGACGAAGGTGAAGCACCCGTTCGATTCCGGCCAGAAGGGCCAGCGGGGCATCGAATGGTGAGTGGATCAGGGGCGCGCGACTCACACGTGCTCCCTCGCGTCGTCCTCGCTGCGCCCTCGTCGGGGCAGGGCAAGACGACGGTCAGCGTCGGTGTCATGGCCGCGCTGGCCGCGCGCGGGTTGAATGTGGCGCCGGCCAAGGTCGGCCCGGACTTCATCGACCCCGGCTACCACGCGCTCGCCACGGGGCGCGTCGGGCGCAACCTCGATCCGTGGATGCAGGGTGAGGAACGCATCGCGCCGCTTCTGCTCGCCGGGGCCCACCAGCCGGACCCTGCGGACGTTGCCGTCATCGAAGGTGTCATGGGCCTTTTCGACGGTCGACTCGGCACGGACGGTTTCGCCTCGACGGCTCACGTCGCTCGGCTCACACAGTCGCCTGTCGTCCTCGTCGTCGACATCTCCTCGGCGAGCCGGAGCGTTGCGGCTGTCGTTCACGGGCTGCGCTCGTTCGACCCGCGCCTCGACGTCGCGGGCGTCATCCTCAACAAGGCCGGGTCGCCGCGGCACGCCGACGAAGTGCGCCGGGCCTGCGCCGAGGCCGACATCCGTGTGCTCGGTTCCATGCCGCGCGACGCAGGCGTCAGCGTTCCGTCCCGCCATCTCGGACTCGTGCCCGCCGAGGAGAGCGCGGACGCCCGCGCCACGCTCGACCACCTCGCGCGTGCCACCGCAGAGCACATTGACCTCGATGCGCTGCTCGAGGTGGCCCGCGCCGCGGCGCCGCTTGAGGCGACACCGTGGACGCCACCCGCGCGTCAGCTCGCGCCCGGTGACGAACGACCCAGGGTGGCCGTCGCCGGCGGCCGCGCCTTCACATTCCGCTACGCCGAGACCGACGAGCTGCTGCGCGCCCAGGGCCTCGAACCCGTCGTCTTCGATCCCGTGACGGACGAGGCTCTGCCCGAGGGCACGCGTGGCCTCTACCTCGGCGGCGGCTTCCCGGAGGTACACGCTGCGGCGCTCGCGAAGAACCGATCGCTGCTCAATCACGTTGCCGCGGCTGTCCGCGCGGGGGTACCGACCGTCGCTGAGTGCGCGGGCATGCTCTACCTCCTCGCCGAGGTCGACGGACACCGCTTCGCCGACGTCATCGACGCGCGCGCGACGATGAGCCCGCGCCTCACCCTCGGCTACCGCGAGGCGATCGACCCAGCCTTCCCGGACAACCCGCCCGTGCGCGGCCACGAGTTCCACCGCACCGTCACCGAGCCCCGTACGGGCGGGCAGCCCGCCTGGGAGTTCGACGGTGCTGCCGAGGGATTCGCGCTCGACCCCGCGGGCGCCGGGCACCCCACCGTTCACGCGTCCTACCTCCACACGCACTGGGCCGGAGCGCCGGAGCGGGCCGTCACGTTCGCGGACGCCGTTCACGCCGGCCCGCAGGCTCCGTCTGCGCCCGGCGCCCACGGACGAAGCTTCTTCTCCGGGGAAACGCCGGTCGGCAACCCCACGCTCTTCCACGGCGACGACGAGCTGGACGAGGCACTGATCGACTTCGCCGTCAACGTCCGCGCCGCGCAGCCACCCGCCGACCTCACGCGGCACCTCGCCTCCAATCTCTCCGGCCTCGCGGCGTACCCCCGTGCCGATGCCGCCCGGGACGCCGTCGCAGCGCGTCACGGGGTCGCGCCGCATCAGGTGCTGCTGACGAACGGTGCGGCGGAGGCCTTCACCCTCATCTCGCGCGGTCTCGAGTTCGACACGCCCCTCGTGGTTCACCCCCAGTTCAGCGAGCCCGACGCCGCCCTGAAGCGCGCAGGCCATCGGCCGAGACCTCACATCGTGCGAACGTGGCTCGGCGAGAGCCTCGACAGCGTTCCGGATGACGCCGACCTCGTCGTCGTCGGGAACCCGACGAACCCCACGGGTGCGCTTCACTCCCGGGCCGAGCTTCTCGCCCTGCGCCGACCGGGCCGGATCCTCGTCGTCGACGAGGCGTTCATGGACCTCGTGCCCGGCGAGCACGCCTCGCTCGTCAACGGACCCGTCGACGACGTCGAGGGCCTGCTTGTCGTCCGCTCGCTGACGAAGACCTGGTCGATCGCCGGCCTGCGCGCCGGCTACCTCGTCGGCGACACCGAGCTCGTCGCCCTGTGTTCTCACGCCCAACCGCACTGGTCGGTCAACACGCTCGCGGCCGAGGCCGCGATCTTCACGACCTCACCAAGCGCCCTGCGCCAGGTGGCTGAGTGGGCTGTCGAGACCGAGCAGTGGCGCGAACACCTCGTCGACCGACTACGCGCGCTCGGTCTGGACCCCTTGCCGTCCCGCGCACCGTTCGTCACGGTCGAGGTGGGAACGGGCGTCCACGCACGACTGCGAGAGGAGGGCTTCGCCACACGGCGTTGCGAGACCTTTCCCGGCCTCGGGCCCGAATGGATCCGACTCGCTGTGCGTGACCCGCTGACGACGGACGCCCTCCTCGCCGCCCTCGGGCGAGTCCTCCAGCGAACCGGCGAGGCGGACCCGAGGGAGCCCAGGTCATGAAGCAAGCTCTTGTCCATCGCACCGACGAGCGCGTCGGGGTTGTCGTCGCCGACCTCGCAGAACGGGGCTTTCGGGTCGACGTTCCCGCGCAGGAACGGTCCGCCGTCACGGAGGATCTGGCTGCGCGGGGCCAGCTCACCCATGTCGAGGAGCCGGACCCCTTCGCGTATGCCCTGGTCGTCGACGCGTCCGCGCACCTGAAGGGTGTTGCGCCCGACGCCCGAAGTTCGGGCAGTTCCGCGCGGAAGGCAACGGGGGCGGTGGTCCTCGTCGGAGGCGGCCCAGGCGACCCCGGGCTGCTCACCGTGGCTGGGCTCGAGGCCGTCAAGCAGGCCGACGTCGTCGTCTACGACCGGCTCGCGCCCTTGGCCTCACTCGCGCAAGCGCGGCCGGACGCCGAACTCGTCAACGTCGGCAAGATCCCGCGCGGGGAATTCACGCCGCAGGAGACGATCAACGCCCTCCTCGTCGAGCGCGCCCGCGAAGGCAAGCACGTCGTCCGCCTCAAGGGCGGCGACAACTTCGTCTTCGGCCGCGGCGGCGAGGAGTGGCTCGCCTGCGCCGACGCCGGCGTCCCGGTGACGCTCGTCCCCGGCGTGACCTCCGCGGTCGCGGTTCCGGCGCTCGCAGGCATCCCGCTCACCCATCGCAGCCTCACGCAGGGCTTCAGCGTCGTCAGCGGCCACGTGCCGCCCGGCGACCCGCGCTGCACCGTCGACTGGCGCTCACTCGCCACCGGCGGGCTGACGATCGTCGTGCTCATGGGCGTGGCCAACCTGCGAGCGATCGCCGGCGAGCTCCAACGCCACGGCCTGGCACCAACCACGCCGGCGGCCTGCATCGCCGACGGTGCGACACCGACGCAACGACACGTCGTCACACCGCTCGCCGACCTTGCCGACGCCGTGGCGCGAGGCGGGCTCGAGCCGCCGGCCATCACGGTGATCGGCGATGTTGTCACGGCTTTGGGAGGCGCTGATGGCTAGCCTCCTCGCGGGTTTGCGACTGGCCATGGGCACCCTGAGCGTCGTTCCGGTCGGGGAGGTCGACACCTCCCGTTCCACAGCACGCGTCGCCATGACGCTCGCACCGGTGGCGGCTCTCCCGGTGGCGGTGGGCGTCGGCCTCACGGTGTGGGCCGCCGATCTCGCGCAACTCAGTCCGCTCGTCGTCGGGTTCCTCGCTGTGGCTGTCTCCGCTTTGCTCACCCGCTGCATGCACCTCGACGGACTCGCCGACACTGCCGACGGTCTCGGCGCCGGATGGAATCGCGAGCGGGCGCTCGCCGTCATGAAGCGAGGCGACATCGGCCCCATGGGCGCGGTCGCCCTCGTCGTGGTGCTGGGTCTGGAAGCGGCCGGGGTGGCGGCCCTCGTCGATCACCCCCTCCTCGTCTCAGCCGCGTGGTGCGCCGGCCGGGCCGCCTGTCCCGCCCTGGCAGCCGGCCCATCCCCCGCGACAACCGGAGGAATGGGCGCCCTCATGACGCGCACCGTCTCCCCCACGATCGCCGCGCTTGTCGTCGCGCTCGTCGGCCTCGCTCTGGCTGGGGTCGCGGCTCTGTCCGGCCTGCAGCCGATCGGAGCGTGCGTCGCGGCCGCCGTCGCCGTCGTCGTGGTGTGCGCTCTGGTCCTCGTGTGTCGTCGCAGCTTCGGTGGTATCACCGGCGACGTGTTCGGCGCCGCCGTCGAACTCGCCACCGCGGCCCTCCTCGTCGTGCTCGCTTCCGGAGCGTGGCGATGAAGACCCTCGTCACGGGAGGCGTTCGCTCGGGCAAGTCGACCTACGCCGAGGGCCTCCTCGCCGACGCAACGTACGTGGCCACCGGCGCACCCCGCGACGACGCCGACTGGCAGGAGCGGGTACGGCTCCACCAGGAGCGGCGGCCGGCTTCGTGGCGGACGCTCGAAACCCTCGACGTTGCGGCAGCCCTCACCGCGACAACCGGCCCGATCTTGCTCGATGACGTCGGCAACTGGCTCTCGCGCACGCTCGACGCCCTCGAAGCCTGGAACGACGAGAACCCGCGGCGCGGATGGCAGACGGCGTACCGCGACGCGAGTGAGTCTCTCGTCGGCGCCATCGCGAACTACGAGGACGACCTCGTCATCGTGACGAGCGAAGTCGGCTTCGGCCTCGTCTCTCCGTACGCCTCCGGCCGACTGTTCACCGACGAACTCGGCCGGCTCAACCAACGCATCGCCACTGCCTGTGACGAGGTCGTCCTCGTGGTCGCGGGCTGCCCCCTCGTCATCAAGGACGCACACCGATGAACGCACGCGCGCTCGGACTTCTCCTCGGTTACGGTGCCGACCGCCTGCTCGGCGACCCACAGCGTGGCCACCCTGTGGCGGGCTTCGGGACGTGGGCTCTGGCGTGTGAGCGGCAGCTCTACGCACCCAGCCGGACGCGCGGCACCTGCTTCGTCGTCGTGACGACGGCCCCGTGGGTGGGGCTGGCGGTGCTCGCGACGCACGGCCCCGCCTCGCGCACGCTCGTCACCGCCGCGGTCACATGGGCCGCCCTCGGAGGCCGCAGTCTCGAGCGCGAGGCACTCGCGGTGCACGAGTTGCTCTTCGAGGGCGAACTCGAAGGCGCCCGCCAGCGGATCCGGTCACTCGTGGGCCGGGACAGGAGCGCGCTGGAGGCCCCCGACGTCGCCCGCGCCGTCGTCGAATCGCTCGCCGAGAACCAGTCCGACGCCGTGGCAGCCACGCTCGTCTGGGGTGCTCTCGCGGGCGCTCCTGGGATCGTGCTCCACCGCTGCGTCAACACCCTCGACGCGATGGTCGGACACCGGTCCGAGCGCTACGCGGACTTCGGCTGGGCCGCCGCCCGCCTCGACGACGTCCTCAACTGGACGCCGGCGCGGGTCAGCTTGCTCGCAACGGCTGCCGTCGTAGGTGCGACCGACGGCACGAGTGCGGCGCGGCGCGTGCTCACCGGCGCCTCCCGCGACGGCGCACGGCACCCCAGCCCCAACGCCGGCCCCGTGGAAGCGGCTGCGGGGTACGCCCTCGGTGTGCAGCTCGGGGGGCTCACCACCTATGGCGACCGCGTGGAAGACCGCGGTCAGCTGGGCGACGGCCGTCCCGTGTCCGTCCGTGATATCCGGCGCGCGGCAACGCTGACGCGACAGGTCGGCCTCGTCGTCCTCGGGGCCGCAGTGACCGCGACCGCCATGGGTGGACGGCTTCGACGCCGGTAGACCCTCGGGCACGAGCAAGCTAGCCCTGGTCGTTCACCCACCGCACGACCGCTGCTGCGTCGTCGAGTTCGCGCATTCCGGCCGGTGATGGGGGTCGCCTGACGACGACGACCCGAACGCCCAGCTCCCGCGCGGCCGTCAGCTTGGCCTCGGTGTACCGGCCGCCAGAATCCTTGGTCAACAGGACGTCGATGCCGTGCTCGCGCATGAGGGCGCGTTCGCCCTCGACGTCGTACGGCCCACGGTCGAGCACGACCGTCCACCGGGGCGGGGGCGCTGCGAGCGGTTCGACGACCCGCACGAGGACGTCGCGATCCGCCCATGGCGCGAAGTGAGTGAGCGTCTGACGCCCCGTCGTGAGGAACGGACGTTCGCCCAAGCCTTCTGCCGCGGTGCGGGCGGCGGCGTAGCCGTCCGCCCACGTCCACGTTCCGGCATCAGGGTGCCCCTCCCACCCCGGTCGGGCGAACCTGACAACGGGCACCGCGACCGGAGCGGCAGCCTCGCGAGCGTTCTCCGCCATCCGTGTTGCGAACGGATGTGTGGCCACGACCAGGTGGGTGAACCCGCCGTCGCGCAGGAAGGCCGCCAGCCCGTCAGCTCCGCCGAAACCGCCGATCCGCACCGGGCCCACGGGCAACCGTGGCCGTGACACCCGGCCCGCAAGCGAGGAGAGCACGCCCACACCTGCCTCGGTGAGCGAGGACGCCAGGTCGCGCGCTTCGGCCGTGCCCCCGAGCACGAGCACCTTCGGTTCGTTCACCCCGCAACCCTACGACCCCACGGGCATGCGGAAGGCCCCGCCCGACCGTGAGGTCGAACGGGGCCTTCTCGGATGATCCGTGGTGACGCGACTGCGCGTCACCGGTGGGATCAGTTGCCCGTGAGCTTCTCGCGCAGAGCGGCGAGAGCCTCGTCGGAAGCCAGCGTGCCCTCGGCCGGCGTCGAGCTCGAGGACGAGCTGGACGAGGAGGACGACGAAGACGTCGAGGACGAGGAGGAAGCGCTGGAGCTGTAGGACGTCGGGGCCGTCTCGCCGGAGGCAGCAGCCTCGGCGTCGTCCTTGCGCGCCTGCTCGATCTGAGCCTGGTGAGCCTCCCAGCGAGCGTGGGCGTCCGCGTACTGCTTCTCCCACTTCTCGCGCTGAGCCTCGTAGCCCTCGAGCCACTCGTTGGTCTCCGGGTCGAAGCCCTCGGGGTACTTGTAGTTACCCTGCTCGTCGTACTCGGCAGCCATGCCGTACAGCGTCGGGTCGAACTCGGCAGCCGCGGCGCCGTCCTCGTTGGCCTGCTTGAGGGACAGCGAGATGCGACGACGCTCGAGGTCGATGTCGATCACCTTGACGAAGATGTCGGAACCGACCGTAACGACCTGCTCCGGCAGCTCCACGTGACGCTCAGCGAGCTCGGAGATGTGGACGAGGCCCTCGATGCCGTCCTCGACGCGAACGAACGCGCCGAACGGAACGAGCTTCGTGACCTTGCCCGGCACGACCTGGCCGATGGCGTGCGTGCGAGCGAAGTGCTGCCACGGGTCTTCCTGCGTCGCCTTGAGCGAGAGGGAGACGCGCTCGCGGTCCATGTCGACGTCGAGAACCTCGACGGTGACTTCCTGACCGACCTCGACGACCTCGGACGGGTGGTCAATGTGCTTCCAGGACAGCTCGGAGACGTGAACGAGACCGTCGACGCCACCGAGGTCGACGAACGCACCGAAGTTGACGATGGACGAGACGACGCCGGAGCGCACCTGGCCCTTCTGCAGCTCCTTGAGGAACGTGGTGCGGACCTCGGACTGGGTCTGCTCGAGCCACGCGCGACGCGACAGAACGACGTTGTTGCGGTTCTTGTCGAGCTCGATGATCTTGGCCTCGATCTCCTTGCCGACGTACGGCTGGAGGTCGCGGACGCGACGCATCTCCACGAGCGAAGCCGGGAGGAAGCCGCGCAGGCCGATGTCGAGGATGAGACCACCCTTGACGACCTCAATGACCGTACCGGTGACGACGCCGTCGTCTTCCTTGATCTTCTCGATCGTGCCCCAGGCGCGCTCGTACTGCGCACGCTTCTTGGACAGGATGAGGCGGCCTTCCTTGTCCTCCTTCTGGAGAACGAGGGCTTCGACCTCGTCACCGACGTTGACGACCTCACCGGGGTCGACGTCGTGCTTGATCGAGAGCTCGCGCGAGGGGATGACACCCTCGGTCTTGTAACCGATGTCGAGGAGAACCTCGTCGCGGTCAACCTTGACGATGACACCTTCGACGATGTCACCGTCGTTGAAGTGCTTGATCGTCGCGTCGATGGCGGCGAGCAGCTCTTCCTCCGAACCGATGTCGTTGACAGCGATCTGGGAGGTCGTAGTGGAAGTCATGTGTAAGAAGTAACTTTCGGTGGGCAATTCGGGAGGACGCACAGCCGGGAGGCGCACGCCCTGAGCGGACAGGACAAGCTAGGTATCGCACTCGAATTCACGGTGCACGGCTGCAGAATGCACCCGCGCGTTGTGATTCTCGAGCGTCTCGCCTTCGGTCACCTGGTCGTTCCCACTGCGTGCCCCCTCGGCCTGTGACAGCCTTGTGAGCGCAGAACGGGTCGGATCCGAAGTGATCGGGCACGAAACCACAGCGATACGCGCCTTCATCCTATCGAACGGCGCACCGTCACCCAAACCGGGCCTGGGAACGCGCTGGACGCTCGTCGCCGCGTCATTCCGCGGGGCCGCGACGACGGACGGCCTCCCCCTCCCGTAGCGTCGGGGCCATGAACGAGACGCCCGACCGCGCCGGTCGCTTCACCGTATCGGGGCCAGAGAGCACCCGGGCCAATCGCGCCTGGTGGGACGGCGAGGCCGACGAGTACATGGCCGAGCACGGCGCCTTCCTCGGTGACGCCGAGCTCGTCTGGGGTCCGGAGGGGTGGACCGAGGCGGAGCTGCGCATTCTGGGACCGGAGGGCTCCCTCGACGGGCGGGACGTGCTCGAGTTCGGCTCGGGCGCAGCACAGGCCGGGCGCTGGTGCGCGGGCCAGGGAGCGCGGGTCGTCGCCACCGACCTGTCCCTGGGCATGCTGCGCCAGGGCGCACACATCGATGACGCCCGGCAATCGGCGTCCGTGCCGAAGCACGCCGGGCCGGCTCTCGCGCAGTGTGACGCGTCGTGCCTGCCCTTCGCCGACAACGCGTTCGACGTCGTGTTCTCCGCCTTCGGCGCCGTTCCGTTCATCGCCGACACGGCTGCCCTCATGCGCGAACTCGCCCGCGTGACGAAGCCCGGCGGCCTCGTCGCCTTCTCCACGACGCACCCTCTTCGCTGGACGCTTCCCGACGTGCCCGACGAGAGCGGCCTTCTGGTCACGTACTCCTACTTCGACACGACGCCCTACGCCGAGGCGCGCGGCGAGCGAGTGCTGTACGCCGAGCACCACCGCACCCTCGAAGCCCGCGTGGCGGAGCTGCTCGGCGCCGGGCTCGTCCTCGAACAGCTGCGCGAGTTGCCGTGGAAGGAGGCGAACAACCAGACGTGGGGCGGCTGGAGCCCCCTCCGAGGAAATCTCGTGCCCGGCACGCTCGTCCTCACCGGGCGAAAGCCCCGCACCTGAAGATGCTCGCCTCGAACAAGGGCGGCCACAGGCCCCTGGAGACGTCCGCAAGGCCGACGGATAACGAGAGGGCCGACCACGTGCTCACGTGATCGGCCCTCTCGTTCGTGTTCTCAGCGGTTGAGGATGTGCTCGGTCTCCCCCGCCGTGAGGACGTGCCCTTCGTCGGCCTCGGGGTGCTCGCGGAACCAGGCGATGGTGCGCTCCAGGCCCGTCTCGACGCTCACCTTCGGCGACCAGCCGAGGAGCGCCTGCGCCTTCGTCGTGTCCGGACGGCGCACCGTCGGGTCGTCCGTCGGGCGGGCGATGTACTGAATCTCGGACGAGGTACCCGTGAGGTCGATGATCCACTGCGCGAGGTCACGCATCGAGATCTCGTGCGGGTTGCCGATGTTGACCGGGCCCGGGTCGTGCGTCTCGAGCAGCATCGCAAGGATGCCGTCGACGAGGTCGTCCACGTAGCAGATCGAACGGGTCTGGCTACCGTCGCCGCTCACCGTCACCGGTTCACCGGCCAGCGCCTGACGCACGAAGTTCGGGATGGCTCGACCGTCGTTGGGGCGCATCCGCGGACCGAACGTGTTGAAGATGCGAACGATCGACGCATCGACCCCACGGTTGTCGCGGTAAGCGAGAACGAGAGCCTCGGCGTACCGCTTGGCCTCGTCGTAGACGCCGCGCGGACCCACCGGGTTGACGTGCCCCCAGTACGTCTCGGGCTGCGGGTGAACCTGCGGGTCACCGTAGACCTCGGACGTCGACGCGAGAACGAGCCTCGCGCCCTTGCGTTGAGCCAGCTCGAGCGCGTTCTGCGTACCCATCGACCCGACGCGCAGCGTCTCGATCGGCATCTTGAGATAGTCGACCGGAGAGGCGGGCGAGGCGAAGTGCAGGACGCCGTCGACGTCGCCGTCGATGTCGAACGGTTCCGTCACGTCGTGCTCGACAAGAGCGAAGCGATCACCCACGAGGTGGGCGACGTTGGTGGCGCGGCCGGTGACGAAGTTGTCGACGGCCACCACTGAATGACCCCGGCGGAGCAGGGTCTCGCCCAGGTGTGAGCCGAGAAACCCTGCCCCGCCGGTGATGACGACGCGCATGGTCAGTACTGAACCCCGTCGTCGCGGCGGTCACCGAACACCATGTTGGCGTTGTCGTTCCCGTTGCCGTCACGGTAGTCGTCGCGGTAGTCGTCGCGACGCTCCTCGGCGTGGGCACCGACCGAGCGGCGCGCACGCATCGACACGATGAGACCCAGGACCAGCGCGAGCAGACCCAGCAGGCCGAGCACGAGCGGCGCCCAGTTACGCAGAATGTTGAGCTGGCTGCCCTTCGACTTGTACTCGTCGACGTTCTTGGCCACCGTCTCCGGCGTCATCGTGGAGGTCGTGTCCATCGCGTTGACGGGCTCCTGGCCCTCCACCTCAAGCGTCTGCTTCTGCTTCTCCTGAAGCTTCATCATGACGCCGGTCACCGGGTCGACCCAGATGGTGCGCTCGTTGGCGTACGTGCGGTCGGCCGTCTGCTTGCCCTTTTCGAGACCGAAGATCTCGCCGGGGACGTCCATCTTGGTGAACGTCGTCTTCGGGACCGACTGCGTGAACTTGTACGTCTTCATGCCGTTGATCTTGTCCTCGCCCGCGAACTTCACGGGGATGGCCTTGGCAAGCGTCGTGTCCCAGTACTCGTACTTGGCGTCCTTGTCGACCTGGAAGGGGAACTTGATCGTCTGGCCCTTGATGTCGACCGGCTTGCCGTTGAGCTCGTTACCGTCCCACTTGACGGCTTCGCCCGTGGAGCGGTCGATGGCGACCCGCTGCGTCGTGGCACTCATCGGCGGGGCCTTCATCTGGCCCTTGTCGTCGAAGTTGTCGGTGGACTGCCACTGGTCGATGACGACGACGTCGCGACCGAGCTCCTTCGAAACCTTCTCGCTCGCGGCCTTGTCGGCCACGACGGTTGCCTTGGTGAGGATCTTGCCGCTGCCGGCCTTCACCTTGTCGGCGTCGAAGTACTTCGCGTTGTCGTCAGCCACGGTCTGCTGCGTGTTCTGGTTGAGCGGAACGACCGCGAGTTTGGGGTAGGCGTAGAACCGCATGAGGAGCGCCATCGTGAGGAAGAACGCCCCGAATCCGATCATCACAGCAGCCTTGCGCACTGGATCCTCCTAGGGGAACGAGAAAACTTACGCGACGGTAACACCTTCGGAGCCCCTCGTGTGACCCGATTCACGAAGTAGATGACCTCGGACGTTCCCACAGCGTCAGAACAGAGTCCACCACGTCGATGAGACCCACGTCACTCGCCACGCCGAGAAAGTGGACACCGGCGGCTTTCGCAGCCTCTTCGTCGGACTCCGCATCGCCGACGAAGAGGGTTCGCTTCCGCCCGATCCAGCCGTTCTCGGCCACCACGGCGTCGATGAGGCCGGGTGACGGCTTACGGCAGGTGCACTCCCCTGAGGCATGCGGGCACAGGCGGATGTCGTCGAGGTGAGCGCCCTCGGCTGCCAACTGCTCGACGAGGTGCGCGTGGACGGTTGCCAGGGCGTCCCAGGTGAGCGCGCCTGTCGATATCCCGCGCTGGTTCGTCACGAGGACCACCGGCACCCCGAGGGCGTTGAGCCGTGCCACGGACTCGGCAGCGCCGGGGAGCAACTCGAAGTCGCCGAGTGTGCGATAGCCGGGCTTGAGGATGTTGAGCGTGCCGTCACGGTCGAGCAGGACGGCGTCGAGGCCACCCGCGGTGGTCGGTCGAGGCAACGGCTCGTGGGCCAGGCCGCAGAGCCACTCCCGCGTCGGCGTCACGGTCAGGTGCGCTGGCTGAGGACGTCAACGGCCTCGCACCAGGCGTGGGCCCACAGCATGTGGACCTCCTGGATGCGGGGCGTCTCCACGCTCGGCACGACGAGGAGGTGGTCGACGGCGTCGCGCAGGTGCTCACCGCCGAGCCCGGTCATCGCGATCGTCGTCACGCCCATCTCCCGCGCCGTCGCGACGGACTGCACGATGTTGGCGCTGCGACCGCTCGTCGACATTGCGAGGTAGACGTCACCGGGGCGCGCGAGCGCGCGAACACCGCGGTCGAAGACGTGCTCGTAGCCGTAGTCGTTGCCGATGGCAGTGATCGACGACAGGCTTTCGGCCAGGTTGACCGCCGGAAGCGGCGCCCGGTCGTGGATGCACTTGCCGATGAACTCGGCCGCGACGTGGGACGCGATCGCTGCAGACCCTCCGTTGCCGGCGACGAGCACCTTGCCGCCTGCGGCGAGCGAACTGACGAGGGCCTCGCCGGCGGCGCGCACTTGGGCCGAGAGGTCGGGCTCCCGCAGCGCCTCGGCGAGGTGCAGCCAGGCGTCGATGCCGGCGTCGAGCTGCGCGGTCGTCGCGGCGCCAATGGCGTCGGGCGCGACGTCCTCGATCGGGTGAGCCATCAGTTCTGTCCTCTCCAGGTCGTGACGCCGTCGCGGCTGAAGATCGGCTCGGAGACGGTGAGGCCGAGGTCGATGAGTTCCTGGGCGACGAGGTGGCGACGCTCGAACTCGCAGACGAAGACCATGTGGCCGCCTCCGCCGGCGCCGGTGACCTTGCCTCCGAGGGAACCGCTCGCGAGGGCACGCTTCATCGCCTCGTCGATGAGCGGCGTCGTGATGCGCTCCGACATCTTCTGCTTCTCACGCCACGCTTCGCCGAGGAGGTGGCCGATCGTGTCGACCTCACCGCGCACGAGCGCGATCTTCATCTGCGCCGCGAGCTCCTTCTGAGCCCGCAGGCCTTCGAGCGCGGTCGCGTTGCCCGTCTCGTACCGGCTGCGCTGGTCCTCGATGATGTGGTCGCTCACGCGCGTCTGACCCGTGAAGGCGAGCAGCATGTTGTGCTCGAGCTCGTGCACCGTCGATTCGCGCACGCGCAACGGATTGACGACGACCTGGTCGCCGGTGAACTCGATGAAGTTGAAGCCGCCGAACGCTGCGGCGTACTGGTCCTGCGAACCACCGGGGATGCCGAGGTCCTCACGCTCGAGGCGGTAGGCGAGTTCGGCGATCTCGTACTCGGTGAGGTCGAGGCCGCAGTGCTGCGCGACGAGACCGATGACGGAGACCATGACGGCGCTCGAGCTGCCGAGACCCGACCCGGGCGGCGCTGCGGTGTGGAGGAACAGGTCGAAGCCCGTGACGGCGTGGGCGCCCGGAATCGTCCGGATGCGCGCGATGGCGGCCTTGGGCAGGTCGAGCTGACCGTTGTACTCCACGGGGTCGTCGACGCCGAATCCGATCGAATACCCGAAGTCGAGCGACTGGACAGTGATCCGGCCGTCGGTGCGCGGGCGCAGCGTCGAATAGGCGAACTGGCTGATGGTGCCCGACAGGACGCAGCCGCCCTCACGCTGGGGGAACGGCGCGACGTCCGTGCCGCCGCCGGCGAAACTCACCCGCAGCGGAGCACGCGCCCGCAGAACGGGTTTGCGGTAATCGAGACAGTCACGACCGGCCGGTGCGGCGTCGCCTGTGGGGGTTGCCCCCTCATGAGCCTTCATCTGCGGCTAGCCTCCATTCGACCGATGCGTGCGCGCCGCACGTTACCCGATGGTAAGTGCGAGGGAGATCGACATGCGCCGCATTCCCGCCATCGGCCCACTGCGGGCCGTCGCGGCGCTGCTCGTCCTGCTCTCCCACGTCGCCTTCTGGACCGGCGCGGCGAACGTGGACGGTGCTGGGCGCCTGCTGGCGCGAGGCGACAGCGGCGTCGCCGTGTTCTTCGCGATCTCCGCCTACCTGCTCACCCGCGGTTACTGCGCCGGACGTGCGACTCCCCCGGACTACGCCCGGCGCCGCGTCGCGCGCATCATGCCCGCGTACTGGCTCGCCCTGGTGGCCGTTCTCGGCGCTGCCGTCGTCATCGACGGCACGGTCGGCTCGCTTCGTCAGGTGCTCACGCACGTGTTCCTGCTGCAGGGTTTCACCCATGAAAGCTACCGCGCGTTCACCCAGACGTGGAGCCTGACGACCGAGGTGACCTTCTACGTCCTCGTTCCGGTGATCGGCGCGTGGCTCCTGCCTCGTCGCGCTGCAGGGCGCACCGTCCCTGTCGTGTTGGTGCTCTTGGCGGCCTTCGGGGTTCTCGTCCAGGCGTTCGCCAGTTCGCAGGGCACACCGACGTGGGGGTGGCTCGGCACGAGCGCCCTCGGCCACGCTGCGTGGTTCTGCGTCGGCATCGGGTGGGCTTGGATGCTCGAACAGCGACCAGGGATTGCGTCGCGCCTCACCGCAGGCCACGCGGTGCTCGTCGCCGTGCTGGCCTACGTGTTGGCCGCCACCCCGCTCGGTGGGCCGATCGGGCTGGAGACACCGACGGTTCTCGCGGCGGCGGCCAAGGAGATTCTGTACGGGATTGTCGCCGGCGCCTTGCTCGTGGCGGCCACGAACGCGCCTCGCGAGGTGCAGCGCCGCTCGTCAACCGGCCTCGCACTCGCGTCCGGCGAGACGAGCTACGGCGTCTTCCTCTGGCACCTCGTCGTGCTCCAGGCGCTCTTCGCCTCGCTGGGCCTGCGGATCTTCCACGCCCCGTTCGTCCTCGTCCTCACGGTGACGCTCGTCGTCACGTGGTTCCTTGCTGACGCGAGTCGCCGCTTCGTCGAACGGCCCGCCATCCGCTGGGGGCACCGAGGAGCTCCGCGGCGAACACGCTGAGCGCTGTCACACCGAGCACCTGACCGACGAGCGCTCCGGACGACGCGCGGTCGACGACGCCGAGGGTCGCCATGACCGGCCCTGTCAACGCGAGCGCGACCACGACGGTCGTCGGCCGCCACCTGCGGGGCAGACCGAAGGCCAGAAGGAGAGCGGGCACGGCCCACCAACCCGCGAGAGCCACGGCGAGCGCTCCGACGACGAGACAACCGGCCGCAACGCCGAGGCGGGTACGGCCTGCCGCCGCGGTGGTCATCGCAACGGGGTCCGGTTCGGTGTTCTCAGGAGCGGGACGGTTGCGGCGCGGCCAGCCGGCGAGCACGGCCGCAATCAGGACACCCAAACCTCCGACGAGGAGGGCACCGCGGTGCCACATCTGAGGGGCGAACGCGAGCTCGGGCGCCTGCGCAGCGGAGGGCGTCGACGACACCGCACACCCCTGACGCCAGCCGTCGAGGGTCACGGGGCTCGCCCCCTCGCCCACGCAGCTCCATCCCGCGTTCGCGCCCTGGGTCGAGGCGAGAGTCACCACGGAGGACTCGTGCGTCGTCGCGGGCGGAGTCGTGCTGCTGCCGCCGGTGTCCCTCAGCCCGAGCGCCGCGCGCGCGTCGCCGCCGGTGGGCGTCAGGCGCAGACTCTCGACGTCAGGTGAAAGCTTGAGGTCGACCTTCCCCTTCGGCAGGGCTAATGAGCCCGACGAACCGTTGAGCGAGGCGGCCTTCCAACTGCCGTCGCGCTGACGCACGGAGAGGACATTCCCGGCGTCGCGATGGCCGCCATCACTCAAGGTCAGGTTGACCCCCATGGTTCCAGCACGTGCCACGGTGAGCCGACGGGTCCACTGGCCGTCATCTTCGGAGCGCAGAGCTCTGCCTTCGGCGAAGGGCTGGGTACGTGTGAGAAGGACGCCGTTGCGCTCCGTGTCGACCTGCCCCGGCAGAGCCTGGACGGCCCGCCACCCTGCTCCTCCGGAATCGATCGAACTGATGCCGACGGTCGATGACGCGTCGCGCGCCGACGCCTTCGGGCGCAGTTCGAGTTGTGTCGTGCCGCGCGGCACGGTGACGTTCCAGGCCCGTTCGCCCGCCGCCCGAGCTTGGACGGCGCGGCCATTCGCAACGACCTCGAAGCCGCGCAGTGTGGCCTTGCCGGTACTCGTGCCGTGCACGGTGACGGTGCCACCGGAGGTGCCGCGCGCCCACCGCAGAACGAGCGGTGTCGCTTCGTGGGCGGGCGTGAGCCATGCCGTGGCGTCCGAGGCATCGAGTGCTGATGCGGGCCCTGCGCCCGGGCCGAGGTACACGTCGCCGAACGGGTCGGAGGCGTCACCTTCGGACGCGACCGCGGTGACGCCGTCGAGAGCCAACGTCGTGAGGGAAGCCGTTCGCCCCTCGAAGTCGAGGTCTCTGCTGCCGAGACGCGCGTCTCTCGTCGAGCCGGCCGTCAACGTCGGCCCGAAGGCGAGCGCCGGCGGGCGACCGTTGTTGTAAACGCGCTTGCGGACGTCGTCGGTGATCCACCCACCCCCGCGTCCCGTCACGAGCGGCGACGAGGGCAGGACACCCGCGGCGGCCAACGAGAGAGTCGACTCGGGGCCACCGAGGACGGAGATGGCCTTTGTGCCCCGCTCGCTCGAGGTTGACGCGTCGATGTCGAACACATCGAAGCGAGTTTCCCCCGATCCGTGAACCCGGTGGCCGGTGAAGTCCGGCGATCCCTGCAGGGCCGTGACGTATCGGGCCGCCGAGGTTGTTTGCTGCGCCGGCGTGACGCCGTGGCGCACGACGATCCGCGCAACGCCAGCACGCCGCAGGGCCTTCGCGACGCCGGCCGTGTCGCCCGACGCCACACGAGCATCGACGGCGTCCATGAGCCGTTGGGCACCGGGGTGAACGAGCGGTGCGGAGGCACGCACAGCCACCGGGCTCTGAGCGAATGCGACGAGCGGTTCGTCGGAACTCGTGCCCCACGCGTAGGTCGCGGCGCGCGCGCTCGGCAGGACGAGCGTCGACCCGCCGTCGCGCGCGGCCGCGGCGTCGATGTCCTTCGCCGCGGCGCGCAGCGAGGCCGGCCATGCCGTGACGCCGGGTTCGTGCCCGAGACGTCCCTGCCAGAACGGTGCCATCGAGGCGAGCACGGCCACCGCGAGGGCTGTGGCGCCCCAACGAACCGCGGGCGTCGGCAGCGCGGCTCCCCCGACACTGTCGGTGACGGAGGCCCCCCGGTCCCGCAGGCGCGCGAGCAGCCGCTCGGCCACGACGGCGATGCCCATGACGAGCGGCAGTCGCACGAGAGGGTCGAGCTTGTGCACGTTGCGTGCAGCGGCGAGTGGACCGTCGAGGAGGTCGCGCGCCGTGGACGCGAACGGGCCGTGCACGGCGCCGACGTAGGCAACCCCCATACCGAAGACACCGACGAGCACCATGGCACCGAGACCTCGGGGCACGACCGGTCGGTGAGTACCCGCTCCGGTGCGTGCCGTGAGCAACCCTGCAAGGCCGACCCCGGCGAGCAGGCAGCCCGCGACGATCGACGCGGTGCCCTGCGCCACGACCCAGCCGCTCTGCCAGACCGGGTGGCCTTCGGCGTCGATGATGTAGGCCACCCAGTCCGAAGCGCCGCGCAGGATGCCCGGCACGGACGTCACGGCCGTCGTGATGCGAGAGGTCTCGATGTAATCGAGGAACGGATAGGCGTAGCGGCCGAGCACGACGAGCGGGCCGAGCCACCAGGTGCAGCCGAGAAAGGCGCCCAGGGCGAGTCCGCCGACGAGATCGCGACGACCGACGCTCCGATCCTCACGCAACCGCTCCCCACCGACGACCAGGGCGAACACGAACGCGCCGAGCACGGCGACGAGCGACGCCGTCGCGTTGACCCCGCCGAGGGCGGCGGACAGCATGCCGACGACACCGACGTAGCGGCGCCACGAGAGTCCGCCCGGACGACGGCGGGCGTGAACGGCAAGCAGCAGCCAAGGCATCACCATCCCGGGCCACGTCTCGACGGACAGTTGAGCGAGCAGACTGAGTACCCGCGGACTCAGCGCGTACAGCACTCCCGCGAGCGCCGCAGCCGCCGTCCCGACACCCAGCACGCGACGCGCGAAGAGGGCGGCCCCGGAGGCACCGACGATGAGCATGAGCGTCCACCAGGCTCGTTGCGCAGCCCACCCGGGCAGGCTCACCGCGTCCGGGAGGGCGAAGAACGCCCCCATGGGAAACAGGTAGCCGTACGCCTGGTTCTGGAGTTCGCCGAACCCCGAATGCCCGGACCAGGCGTCGAGCGAGCGGGCGAGGTAGCGGGCCGGTGCGGCAACGAGGTCGATCTTCGTGTCCGGTTGGATGACGCCGGGCTGCACCAACCACGGCAACACTCCGAGTGCCGCGATGACGCTCGTCAGCGGGTCGGCGAGGAAACGGCGCAGGCGTCCTCCCCGGGCGGGCGTGACGGCGGAGTCGCTCACCGCTTGCGCACGAGGACGAGCAGGTTCCACGTCACGATCTCCCGAAGGCCCGGCACCCGCAGGATCGGGCGGGCCCAATCGGGCCAGTAGCGCGGACGCAGGGCGAGAACATCGGCCCGGCGGGATTCACGGGCGGCCTCGGCCCAGTCGAGTCCCTGCCGGACGCTCACCCGGAACAGGCTGTCGTCGATGAGGTTCTTCGGCCGGTGTCCGTGCTTGCGCTCGTACCGCCGAGCGGCACGTTCTCCGCCGAGCCAGTGCCAGGGCGACGTCTCGTGGCCTCCCCACGGGCTGAGCCAGTTCGTGTATGCGATGTAGAGCAACCCGCCGGGTGCGACGACGCGCAGCATCTCGTCGGCGACGGCCTCCGGTGTGCGCACGTGTTCCCACAGGTTCGAGCTGAAGACGACGTCGAACGAGCCGTCCGCGAACGGCAGGTGCCCCGCGTCCCCGACGACGCCACCGTGGCGAACCGAGTCGACGTCGGGGTCGGCATCGAGGGGAACGTAGGTGGCACCGAACTCGCGGAAGGCCTCGGCGAACTCCGCCGGTCCGGCGCCGACGTCGAGGACGTGAGCCCCGTCCAGGTCGAGGTGCTCGGCGATGCCTGCGACGGAGTCTCGAGCCAGCTCACCGTAGAAGTGCGCCGGGTCGCTCTGTTCCACGAGGAAGGCGCGGAACAGGTGAACGCTGCGGCGAAGGTCGCGGCTCATGAGGCAACCCTGGCCACGAGGTGGAGCGTGGGACGCAGGCGCGGCACAGCGGCGCGCGCTGCAAGTGTCCCGGGCAGACCGAGTGCGGCCAGCGCCATCGTCGAGCGTTGCGCGAGCACGCCACGCGGGCGATCGGTCGGGCGCACGGCGCGAACCGTGCTCGCGGCGCCGTGGACGAGCGAGTCGAGGACGGGGCGGCGGATCTCCACCGAGTCGAAGCCGGCGTCCCGCGCCATCGTGCTCAGAGACTTCGCCGTGAAGAAGCGGATGTGTGTCGGATCCTCGAGCATCCACCAGCCGTCCTTGACGAGGCCGAGACCCGCCCAGTCACCGGCCGGCGTGAGGAAGTGCGCGCTGCCGCCGGGGCGCAACAGGTCGCGGGTGCGCTGCAGCGTCAGGGCTGGATCGACGACGTGCTCGAGCACGTGGATGCCGTAGGCCATGTCGACGGCGCCGGCGGGCAGAGCGTCGGGCGTGACGTCCTCGATGCCGCAGGCGTGCAGCGATCCCTCGCGGGCCACACGGTCATCGACGGCGAGTTCGAGCTGGTCGGGATCGGCTCCCGCGACACTGGCTCCGCCGTCGAGGAAGCGACGCAGCAGAGCACCGGTGCCGAAGCCGATCTCGAACACCGACTCGGGTACGCCGTCCGCGACGAGCGTGCGGTAGGTCAGGGCGAGACGCGCCGAGTCGAGCGTCGGGTCACCGCCGTAAGCGTGCTCACGGTGACGCGCGGGCGCGTCGTGGAGGGAGCGCACGAGGTGCCCGCAGTGAGTGCACCGCCCGAGCACGGATGAGCCGAGCGTCCAAGGCTGCACGGCATGGCCGCACGCCTCGCATCGAGACCTGGGAATCGGGACACCTCCTGTTCGGCTCCCGGTTACTCTAACGGGCGACCCGAAACGGTCGCGGACGAATGGCACGAGGAGACGAGCAGGGATGAACGGCGAGCGCGCAGGTGCCCCGATGCGGGTGCTGTACCTGTCGTGGCGCGACCGCGAGAACCCCGAAGCCGGCGGCTCCGAGGTGTTCGTCGAGCGCACGAGCGAGGTGATGAGCGCTCTCGGGGACGAGGTGACGATCCACACCGCCCGCTTCCCGGGCGCAGCCCGACGCACGATGCACGGCGACGTCCGCGTCCTGCGCGCCGGCAACCGCTTCACCTGCTACGCGGCGGGGCTGTGGCACCTGCTGCGCCACTCCCGCGATTACGACGTCGTCATCGACGTGCAGAACGGTGTGCCGTTCTGGTCACCCATCGTCTCCCGCGTCCCCGTCGTCGCCGTCGTCCACCACGTGCACCGCGACCAGTGGTCGAGCATCTTCGGTGAGCGCCTCGCGAGGTTCGGCTGGTTCCTCGAGTCGAAGGCCGCGCCGTTCGTCTACCGCAAGAGCCGCTACGTCACCGTCTCGAAGGCAACGCGGGCCGAACTCGTGGAACTCGGCGTCGACGCCGAACGCATCGACCTCGTCTACAGCGGCAACGACCACCCGCGCGATCTCGACTCCTACGCGGACGTGCCTCGCACGTCCGAGCCGTCCATCACCGTGCTGGGCCGCCTCGTGCCGCACAAGCAGGTGGAGATCGCTGTGGACACCGTGGCACGACTGCGCCCCCAGTTCCCCGGGCTCGTGCTCAACGTCGTCGGTTCCGGGTACTGGCAGGAGAACATCGCCCAGCACGCCCGCGATCTCGGAGTAGAGGACGCCGTCCGTTTCCACGGATTCGTCGACGAGAAGACCAAGCACACGCTGCTCGCCTCGTCGTGGCTCGTCATGATGCCCTCGTACAAGGAGGGCTGGGGCTTGACGATCGTGGAGGCCGGGCTGCACGGCACCCCCTCGCTGGCGTTCATCCAGGCCGGTGGCCCCAGTGAGTCCATCCAGCACGCGAGCACCGGCGCTCTGGCCTCGACGACCGAGGAACTCATCGACGACGTGCGCGTCCTCCTCGAACGAGCGGATGTCCGGGAGGAACTCGGACGCAATGCGCGCCGCTACGCCCGCTCGTTCAGCTGGAGCAGCGCCGGCCGGAACTTGCACCACACGCTCGAGAACGTCCTGGGGCGCGCGACGCGTGCGCCCCAGCCGCCGGACACTCCCCTGCACGTCGAGCGCCTGCGTGCCCTCGTCGAGCGCGACGCGTTCGCTTTGGACGAGCGGCCGCACGTCGTCAGCGTCTCCTGATCTCAGGCACACGGTGCCCCGGTCGTCGACGGCAGCCGGTGCGGCCCACACACAACAGCGCGAGGGCGAGGCATTTCGATGCCTCGCCCTCGCGCATGTTCGGCCGTGCGGCCGAACGGATCAGCCGTCGTAGCTGATCTTGGACTGGTACTTCTGCGACTGCTCCTGGTTGCCCTGGGTCTGGATGAGACCGAAGATCGCCAGAAGGGCGAGAAGGATGCCGACGATGGCACCGCCGACGTTGTACGCCGCCTTGTTCGTGGACGCGCTCATGGTGAACCGCCTTTCGCTGTGTCCAGCTCTCACTTCGCGGGTGAGACGCGTCGCCCGTACGACGCATTTTCATCGAGTGTAGCCCGAATGTGACGTTCTGCGCAGGCGAACTACTGACTGGTACCCGAAGCGTGTCGTTCCGCGCCGCGTTCGAACTGCCTGCGCCGCACGAGCCACGCCGTACCCGCAGCCAGGGTGACCCCCGCGAGAGCCAGGCCCGTCGCGCCCCACCAGGGCGTGTTCCCCAGGCTCTGCGGGCCGTCGTGGCCGCTGGGACGGCCGATGTCGTAGAGCGTCAGGTCTCGTCCCGAGTGCACGACGGAGCCGATCGGGGTGAGCGTCCGAATGTCGTCGTCGGCCCCGGGTTGGGACTTCTCGACGACGACGTAGCGCACGCCGGCCCTGCTCAGCGCAGCCTTGACCTGCGCCGCGTCCCCGCTCGCGAGGGCCCTCGACACCCGGTCGGCGGCCGCACTCTCACCTCGTACCGTGCTGTCACGCAGTGGCAGGTCGTCGTTGACGAGCACCGGAGAGGACGACAGGCGCTGCCACGGGTCGAGCACGGTGATGTCGCCGTTCCAGCCGTACTGCCGGTACAGGCGCCACGGCAGGACGGCGGCCGCGTCCGACGACGCAGACAACCGCTGCGCGACGGCTCCGTACTCGTTCGGATAGCTCGACGAGATCCATTGGCCACCGCGGGCGAACGCAAGCCCCGGCAGAAGAACGACCGGTAGCACGGCGGCCGTGACGAGCGCGACAGGGGCGAGCGCGGTTCCTCGGGCGCGTGACACGACACGTGCCGCGAGCACGCCCCACCCGAGCGCTGCGGGCACGACGAGCAACGCGACGAACTTCTGTCCGTCGCGCAGCAGCCCGCCGCCGGGAACGGTCTCGACGAACCACACAAGCAGTGGCGCCGTGACGGCGAGGCTTCCGAGGCTCGAAAGGACGAGCGCGAGGATTCCGAGCGCCCCGATCCCCCAGCGCAGCGCCGGCAGATGCCTCAGGAGCGTCACGAAGCCGACGACGACGAGCGCAGCGGCGAGAAAAGCGAAGACCACGGCGTGGCGCTCGGGGAACCACGACGGCTCGTGCCAGATTCCGCCGCCCCCGAGGAGTGACCCGAGAACGCCCAGCGGCGTGTCGGCTCCGGCGGCAAAGGCCCGAACGCCGGTGGCGTCGGCCGCGGACGATGACGAGCTCGTGAGGAAAGGGAACCACCACGCGGCGTTGAGCAGGAGCCACGCGGCTGCTCCGACGGCGATGCTTCCCGCGCGGGGCCGACCCGCGCCGGGCGCAAGGAGGATGACGACCAACGCGATGGCGACGAGCACGGCGCCCGTCGAGCCCGACAGAGCGCTCATGCCCAGGCCCACCGCGGTGCTCGTCACGGCCCGGTGATGGCGCGTGTCATCGCCGTCGCTCCGCGCTGCGCGCAGTTCGAGTGCACCGACGACGGCCCACACGAGCGCTGCGTACCCCCAGAGGTAGCCCCAGTGACCGATGGCGAGACGCTCGGCCATCCACGGGCTCCACGTCGCGGCGACGGTTGCGACAACGGTGGTGACGACGCCGCGTCGCCAGCGGTCGAGACCGGCGCCGATGGCGAAGAACGCCCCGACGAGGACGAGCCGTTGCGTGATCCAGCCGGGCAGCACGAGGTCGAGCAGTGCGACGACGGTGTCGTTCGGCACGGCGCGGGGAACCCCGCCGTCCATCCCGAGCGTGCCCGCCGAAAGCGGGAGGTCGGGCACGAACACCATGTCGTAGTGGAGCAGGAAGCCGGGACGCCACAGCGCCGGGGACAGCACGACGAGCGCGACGGCAGTCGCCGTCAACAGGCCTGCATGCCGTGTGGGCCATGAGACAGCGCTCGACCGCTCCCCCTCGCCCCTGACGCTCACGCGGGCCTCACTCGAACTCGGCGAAAGCCTCGCCGAGGCGACGGGTCTGCGTGACGATGTCGTGCTCCGCGACCATCCGCTCGCGGTTGGCTCGGCCCGTCTCGCGGGCTGCCGCGTCGTTCTCGAGAAAGTGCAGGAGCCCGTCGGCCAGTGCTGCGGCGTCGTCCTCGACGACGAGGTTCGGTGGGCGCACGGCCTCGTCGTTCGTCCCGCAGGCGGTCGTGACGACGGGAAGGCCGCACGCCTGCGCCTCGAGGTAGGCGAGACCGAGTTGCTCGGTCCACTTCCACGTCGGGCGGGGTGCCGTCGTGAACACCCGAGCCGAGCGCAGGAGATCGGCCACCCCCGACGCATCGAGCGAGCCCGCGAGGACGACCGAATCCGGCATGCGACGGGCGGCTTCCTCGACGAGCGGAAGCAACGGGCCGCGTCCGGCCACGACGAGCTGCGCCTCCGGCAGGTGTCGGCGCACGTGAGCCATCGCGTCGAGCACGGTGTCGATGCCCTTGTTCGGCGCCAGCGGCGAAGTGAAGACAACGCGCGGGCGGTCGGTGAGTTCGGCTGCCGGGGAGAACAGTTCCGTGTCGACACCGGGCTTGACGACGCGCGCCCGCACGAGGTCGAAGCCGTTGAGGTCAAGGTGATCGAGGGCGGCGTCGACCATGCAGAGCACGAGGTCGGCGCTGCGTGCGGATTCGACGGCCTGGCGGTACGGCGGCAGGGCGTACAGGGGCTGACGCGGCATGTTCTCCCACGTCACGACGGCCTGCCTGAAGCCTCCGGATCGGCGGCGCCTGGAAAGTTGCCCGGTGACGAGCGAACACAGCTCGAGGCTGACCGCCCAGTCGGGGCGAACGCGCGCGAGTTCGTCGTCGAGGTTCTCGGCCCAAGCGAAAGCGCCGGCCTCGATGAAGCGCTTCACCGGGCGGCGGTAGGTCGTCGGGACCCAGCTCATCTCCCCCACCGGCTCGTCGGCGGCCAGCGCTGTGACGTGGGTGTTGGGCATGCGCGACATCCAGTAGAGCTCACGGCGGGGACGCTGATCGGGCAGGGAGAGCCACAGGAGCTCACGCCGGCGCGACGCGTCACCGTGGGTCACGACGTCTTTCCTCCGGAGGCCGCCTCACGGCGCGCGCTCCAGGCGCCGTAGCCGTAGCCGACCGCCTCCATGGCACGCATCGCGATCATGCCGGCGGCGTGCACGGGGCGTCGGGCCAGGTCGCCGCGGTGGCTCCAGTACGCGCCGAGCACCGCCCGCCCTTGGTCGCTGACGGCACCGTCGTGCTCGGCTTCGAGGGCCGGGATGCTTCGGCCGTAGTAGCGCCGTTTGTCGAAGACGTCGCGCAGGGTGAGGTGACCCTCGTCGTGGTCGATGACGATGGGAGCGAGTTCGATGCGGTGTCCCGCACGGCGCATTTTCATGCGAAGGTCGGCGTCCTCCGGTCCGGACATCGCGAGGTGGAACTCGCCGTCGCCGACCATGAACTCACGGCGCAGCAGGCGTGGGTTGTGCAGCCACGGCTGGTCGAGGTAGCACTCACGCTCGAGGGCCCGGCAGGCTGTCCAGAACCCCGTGCCGATCGTGCGCTCGGGCAGGGCGACGCCGGCCGCGCCTGTTTGCTCGGCGGTGTCGAGGGCGACTTCGAGAGCACGCGGCGGCAGGATCATGTCGCTGTCGAGCCACACGATCCACGGCGTCTCGGCAGCCTGAATGCCGCGGTTGCGCTGGGCGGAACGCTCGGGGCCTGCCTCGAGGTAGACGTCGGCATACCGCTGGGCGATCTCGGGCGTCGCGTCGTTACTCGCGTTGTCGACGACGATGAGCGTCACGTTCGGCTCGGTCTGCGCAACGACGGACGCGAGCGTCGCCTCGATCGTGCGCTCGTTGTTGCGCGTCGGCACGATGACGCTCACCGCGCGCGCAACACCGCCCTCCACATCGCGCCCGGCAGGCGTCCCTGCGCTCACGTGGCTGTCACTCATCCTCGGATCCTCCGTCGCTGTCGCTGTCGCGCGTGCGTCCCTCGTCCTCGGTGCGGTCGGCGGAGTCGGTGGCGTCAGCGGCCGGCTCGGCCGTTGCGGCACCGCGGGATCCCCCGGCCAGGCCTTCACGGCGCAGGAGGCCTGCGATGGCGACGACGAAACCGGCGCCGGCAACGCGATGCGGCCACAGGCTCGCCGAGATCGCATCCGCGCTCACCTCGCCGAGGTCGGGGCTGAGGACGAGGAACAGGAGAATCGCCACGAACACCAGGGCAGAGCCGGTGACGACGAGTGCCCGTGATGTCACGCGTCCCCAGCGCAGGCCCGCCACGACGGCGAGACCCGCCACGAGTCCCGGAAGCCCCACAGCGAGCGCGGCGGCCGCGACGAAGCCGGCTTGGAGCAGGACCTGACGACCCGAGCGACCCGGGGACCCGCCGCCACCGGTCATCCGCTCCTGTGTCGCGGACCGGTGCGCGCGATGAGCCGGCAGGTCCTCGTCGGCGCTCTCGTCTCGACCACCGACAAGCGCACCCGTCAGCCACGCACGCACCACGAGCGCTGCCGCGAGCAACAGTGCCGCAAGCGAGAGGAGGATGGCCCAGTTGGCGTAACGCTGAGGCGTGAAGCGCATCTCGACGGTGCCCTCGGCGCCGGCCGGCAGAACCCACCCGGAGGAGTAGCCGTCGAGCAGGACGGGGCGTCCCAGATCCTTGTCGCCCAGCGTGGCGCTCCAGCGCTCGTCATAGCTCTGACCCAGCACGACGGCCTTCGGCGTGGAGCTCTTCGCCACGCGCACGGACTTCACGCTCGGCGAGTTCTTCGTCACGGCGAAGTCGACCGGGGCAGGCGAGACGCCGGCCCCCGCCTTCTCCGACACGGTGTCGCGCAGCACGAGCGAGTCGACGACGAAGTCGCGCACCGGCTCGAGGTGCTGTTCGCGGGCCTTGAGGACAACCGGGTTGCACGCCGTCCAGCGGGTGCCGGCGTCCTTGGGCCCGGCCACACGGTCGCCCGACAGACGCATCGGCAGCGCCGTACCGTTGATCGTCGAGACGGCGAAGCACCGGTTCTTACCAGGCTCGTCGAACGCACCGAGAGGAGCCTTGCGCAGCACTTGTTTCGTATCGATCGACGTGAACTTCGCCGGGGCGCCGTTACGCGGCCCGCTCGAGGCGTCGAGCTGCACCCGCACGACCTTGCCCCGCGTCGCCGCGATGTCGATCGACGCCGTGCCGTTCGGCTTGAGAACTCCGGAGCCGACGACGCGGCCGTCGACGCTGACCGTGGCCCGCGTCGCCCACTGGGTGCGTGATGCACCGCCCTCACCGGGGGCCTGGGTGACGGAGACAGAGCTGATCTCGCGCTCGGGCCCGCGCATCTGCCACCAGGCACCCTGCGGGCTTGCGCCACCGGGAACCCAGGCCGTCTTGTCGTTGTCGTCGGCGGCCTGGGACGCACGGTATTCGGGGCGGTCGAACCAGAACTCCGACGACGACGCCGTGACGGCATCGCTGTAGCCCGCGCTGCGGTCGTAGAAGCGCTCCTGGTCGGCCTTCGCGAGGCGCACCGTGGCGGAGGCGTCGTAGCGACGGGCGTCGGGCATCGTGAAGATGCGGTTGAGCGAGGTCTCGGAGTCGTCGTTCGGGGAGGACGAGTTCTGCACGCGCTGGAAGAGGATGTCGAGCGGTGCCTTCTCGAAGGCCGTGCGGCCCTCGGCGTCGAGGCTGTCGTACAGGTCCTTCAGAGTCGACGGCGTGCGCGCCGCACGCTCTGCCTTCGCCCCGGGTAGCCCCACTTCGGAAACACCGACGAGGTTGTAGCCGTCGCCGCGGGTCGAGTCGATCCGCAGGCGGACGGACTCGGCGTTCACGCCGCCCATGCGGAACGTGGCACGGCCGGTGTCTGGCACGCGCACGGAGACAGACTTGCCGCCTGCGATGAGGGTGGCGCGATCGATCTTGACGGGACCGAGATCGGCCTGAGCGACCGACACGTCACCGAGGCGGGCGGGCTTGTCGAGCTTCACGTTCAGGCTCTGGCCTGCGGCTCGCTGGAAGTCACCGAACCGCCACGACGTCGCATCGTCACCGTCGAAAGCGTTCTCGGCGGCGGCGAAGGGCAGGTCGAAGAACGTTCCACCGGCCGAGCTCGCGGTGACGTGCGCCCCGGAACGTTCCAGGACGGTCTGGTTCTTCGGATCGGTGCCCAGTGTGCGGCTGTTCTTCAGTGCCTCGTTCGCGGCAAGGAGCGAGCCCTGGCCGGCGGTGAGGCGCTGAGGGATGGTGTTGCGACGGGCGTTCGTGTCGGTTTGCGCGAGTCGTGCGCCGTCCTTGAGCGCGGCTTTGAGGCTCGTCTCGTCGAGGTCCTGCGCGTAGCGCACGGTGGGGCTCGAGCGAAGCAGGCCGGCGGCGGCGAGCTGGGGGAACGCCCAGCCGTCGCCGGCGACGATCATCTGACCCGCGAGGCTCTGGGCCCGGACCGCACGTCGGGAGTCCTTGACCCCGTAGAGCTGCACCGGCGTGAGCAGGGCCTCGTCCATGCTCTCGGGCTGGTTCGTGGGCGACAGGACGTTCTGACCGGGACGGCCGAAGTTCGCGACGCCGTACAGACCACTGTCGCCGTCGATGAGGCGCGACATGGCAGCTGGCCGCGCACCGCCGTCGTTCTCCCAGACGGTGTCGTGACGCACGAGCACGTTGTCGGCCCCGAGGTAACGCGCGAACGTCGAGGCGATGTCGCCGTTCGAGCGATCCGACTGCACCGTGTCGTCCATGGCCGCGAGGAGGTTGGCGCCGGGTGCACTCGCGTTCGGCGTCGTCTCGGGCAGCACGGCCTCGCGCTTGAGAAGCGAGTTCGTGAGGTCGTCCGGCCGTTGAACGGTCCAGCGATAGGTCGGCCTGGTCTGGCCGGGAAGCATGAGAGTACGCGCGTTCGGGTCTCCCCCGTCGGCCGTCTTGGCCGCCTCGCGCCAGTAGTTCGGCACGTCCATCTCGGAGATGTAGAGCCCGTTGGACAGGGCCGGCAGGATCCAACCGGCCACGAGAACCGTGGCCAACGAACCGGCCACGGGGGCGAGCGCGCTGCGTCGTTGGACGAGGCGCACGAGTTGCACCGCGCCGAAAGCCAGCGCCAGCGCGAAGGCCAGCGCGAGAAGCGCTCCGATCTTGTTCGTCGTGCGGAACGCGGCGAGCGGGCCGAGGCCGAGCACCTTCTCCAGCACCCACCCGACGGGGCTCTGGGCGCGTCCCTCACCCGGGAACAGCCCGACCATGACGACGGCAGCCAGGGCGGCGAGCAACACGAGAGTGCGGCGAAGAGCAGTTCGCGCAAAGGCGAGGGAGACGAGCGCAAGCGTCGGCCACAGCGCGGTGAGGACGATGACGACCGGGCTCGTGATGTAGGTGGCGTTCTGAGGCACCCACGGCCCCGTGTCACTGTGGCCGTAGAGCGGCCACAGACCGAGGCCGCGCAGCACCTCGGTGAAGGACGACACCTTGTGAATACCGGTGAGCGTCTCGGACATGTCGACGATCTGCGCGCCTGTGCCAAGCGCTGCGGTGGCGGGCACGAGCCAGTAGACCGAGACGGCGACGACGAAGAGGCCGCACTTGGCCGTCACGGCGAGCACCTGACGCCACGTAGCGCGGCGGTGCCACAGCGCGACGGCGGCGATCGGCACGAGCGCGAGCAGCTGGTACAGCGGCACGACGGCCACGTTCATGCCGCTCATCGCGAAGAACGCAAGGCCGAACGCGGCCGGCCAGACCCAGCTGCGAGGCTGCTGCAGACCCCTCAAGTAGGCCAGGAGCATCCAGGGCAACAACGCCATCGGCAGGGCGATTGCGAGCGTGTTTCCGGCGGCGATCGTGTAGGGGTTGGCGAGGTAGAAGACCCCCGCGAACAGGCCGACCCACTTCGTCGCGCGGACGGTGGCTGCCCGCACGAGACGGTTCGCTCCCCATGCAGCGACGAGCCAGAGAGCGAAGTGGAAGACCTTGAAGGTCCACTCCGGTGACAGACCGAGCCCGCGCAGCGCCGACAGCAGAAGCAGCACGGGGACGAGGCCGACGTTGAAGTTGGCCGACCCGAGGTAGGGAGAGCTCGTCCACGACGAGAGGTAGCGCTCGACCATCGTCCACGGCGCGAGGTAGACCTCTGGCTTGATGTCGGTGTGGAAGTGACCGAGCGAGTTGCCGAAGACGATGATCGCGAGAAAGAGAACGAGCCCGCCGGTCGTGAGCGCGTACGGGCTGACCCGCGCGGCGAAGCGTCTCACGTCGTTGGCCTCCGGATCGTCGACTTCGTCACTGCACCGCGCGCCGAGCGCGCTTCCCGTCGGCGCCCCGGCGGTGACTGCCTAATATAACTGGGAAGTAACCCCCGAGAGGACCAACCCGAGAAGGTGGAGACGTTGAACGCTGGAAGCACCGACGTCTCCACTGACTCCGCCGACGAACCGTCCGAGGCTCCTGGCAACCGGACCGAGCGCACGGCGGGCATCGGTTCGGGCGCCCTCCTCGGAGTCGCCATGGGCGTCGGCAACGCCCTGAGCTACGTCTTCGTTCTCGTGCTGACGCGCGCCCTCGGTACCGCGGGGTTCGGCGCCTACTCGGCGCTCATCACGCTCGGCATCGTGCTCGTCATCCCGGCCGGCGCCTTCCAGGTCATCATCGCGCGGCGCTGGGCGGACGAGGAAGCACGCACGTCCGGGCTCGTCGCCGCGGCCGGGACGGGCATCGCTCTCACCGGGCTCACGTGCCTGCTCGCCGCACCGATCGGCGATATCTTCCACCTCGACGGTGTGGCCGCGACCGTCGCGATGTCGCTCATGCTCCTTCCGATGACGCTCACGGGAGCGTTTCAGGGCATGTTGCTGGGGGCCGAACGCCTCGGGCGCCTGTCGACGCTCTACGTCCTCACCGCGGCCACCCGTCTGCTCGGCGCGTTCGTGTGCCTCGCGATCGATGCGAACGTCACGCAGGTCTTCGTCGCCATGGCGATCGCGGCCTGGCTCACCGCGGCGTACGGCTGGTGGGCCTGTCGCGATCTGGCCGCCACCACGCGGCGCCACTCCCCCTCGCTCCTGGCCGAGATGGCGCGATCCAACTCGACGCTCGCGGCCTTCACCGCCCTGACGAACGTCGACGTGCTCCTCGTGCGCCACTTCCTCGACGAACACACCTCCGGCGGCTACGGGCTCGCGTCGACCTTCGGGCGGGCGATGTGCTGGGGCACCCAGTTCATCGCGCTGCTCGTCGTGCCGCGCCTGTCGCGTCAGGGGTCGTCGATGATCTGGCGGGCGGCGGCGCTCGTCGTCGGAATCGGCGCGATCGCGGCCGCGGTTGTCGCGATTGACGCCGACGCTCTCGTGCGGCTCATCGGCGGCACGGCCTTCGACGGTTTCGGAACGCTCGTCCTGGCCTGCATCGCGCTCGGCACGCTGTGGGCCCTGGCGCAGCTGTGGCTCTTCTCCCAGATGGCCGACGACGACACGACTCTCGGCAAGGTGGCTTGGCTGGCCGTTGCCGTCGAGCTCGTCGTCGGGTGGCTGTGGTGGCACGACAGCGCCGAGCAGATCATCGGCCTCGCCGCCGGCTGCGCGGCGCTCGTCGTCCTCGTCGGCGTGGTGCGCACCCGCCGTCACGCCGTGACGCAGCTCGAGTCCGAGGAGGACCTCCTCGTCACCGACCGCACGTGACACGCATCGGGCCGAGCCGACACACGTGGTCAGCTCGGCCCGAGGCAACGGTGGGTCACTTCGCGCTGTCGTCGTCACCGATCTTGCGCGAGCGTCCGAGCAGCACCTTCGCGACCGCGGTGATCGGGCCGGGCACGACGCCCACGGCCTTCCACATCACGGCGTTGACGCGGTCCTGCACCGTCACCTGGTAGCGGCGCAGGGCCTCGTCCGTGCCCGAGAGTTTGCGGGTTGTACCGGGCACACGGCGGAATGTGAGGGCGTGCAGGCCGTTGGCCCAGCGCGGGTCGTCGGCGTGCGCAGCGTCCCACGTCTCGACGATCTCCCAGCCCTTGTGCCGCTGGAGGAAGAGCTTGTGGGCCTTCTGCACGACCGGCCACGACGCGTCGTCGATGAGCACGAGCGCCTCGTCCGCGAGCAACGGCTCGACGACAGCCAGGGCGAGGTAGTGCGACAGCAGCGTGTGCTCGCCGTCGTAGAAGTAGACGCCGACCGGCCGATCGAGCGCGCCTGGCTCGACCATGAGCTTGAAGCAGTCGCCCTCGAGCAGTTCGACGTCGGCGTCACTCGCGTGCTGGGCGAGGTTCGTCATGAGCTCCTTGCGCGCCATCTCGCCGGCCATGCCGAACTCCATGAAGTTCTCCATGACGACGAACTTCTTGCCGGCGTTGCCCCGCACCGCAGCGCAGATCGAGCGGCCCTTGAACGTGCCGACCTCGAGGTAGGCCTCGCCCTCGGGCAGGTGACGCGCGGCCTCGTTGAGCACCGCGAGTTCGTTGACCGCCGTGTAGCCGGCCACCTGGGACGCGAGGCCCTTCCACGAGCCGTCGACCGGGTCGCCACTTTGGACGTCGGGGGTGAACAGCGCCGGAAGGGCTTCGAAGAAGGCAGACGTTTTCATGGGTTCCTTACGTGGGTGAGGCCCGAACGCACACGGCGGACCACGGACGGTGTCGGCGAACTCGGGCGGCACAAGAATGCCACCTCATGCGCCTCAGCGCTGGGCAGTCGCCAGAACCTGGGGCGCCAGCCACTTCCAGATCATCGGTGTGGCCTCCTCGGAGAAGTGGACGCTGTCGGTGTACAGCCGCTTACCGCTCACCTCGGGCTGGAAGGGATTGCTGCACACCGTCCTCGCGAGGTCGAGCAGCGGCACGTGCTCCTCGGACGCCCACTCCCGGATCAGGGCGTTGACCTGGTCGGGTCGCTGCGACTCGGCGAGCGCAGGGCCGTCGGCGCGCATCGCGGCGGCGTCCTCGGGCGGGAGGACGGACAGATCGGCCTGACGGCACGGCACCGTCGTCACGTAGACACGCTGCGCTCCCCCGGCGCGGATCTTCCCGACGGTCTCGGTGAGACGCTTCTTCGCGAGGTCGCGGTAGGCGGCGTCGTCGATCCACACCTTTCGGCCGTCGAGCATGTGCCGCGAGGCGAGGTGCACGCCGGGCATGAGGACGGCGGCCTCCGCACCCGAGCCGCGAACCTTCGACGTCAGGTCGCGCTTGAGGGAGGCACAGTCCTTCGGGTTGGGCACGATCTTGCTCTTGGAATCGACGATCGGGATGTCGAGCATGTCGCAGCCCGGCACAGCCAGGGCCACGGGGTGGAGCCCCGGGAAGTTGAGCGACGGGTAGTTCTCGACGAGCTTGAGGGGCACCGAGTCGCCCACCATGGCCACCGTGGTCCGGCTCGAGGTCATGGGGTAGGCCTTCTGCCCCGGCACGAGGTCGGGAACGTTCGCCACGTACTGCGGCGGGCCGCTGACTCGGGTCATCGTCCACATGAGGCCTGAACCGAGGACGAGGGCCAGTGCCGAACCGACGGCGACGAACTGCCGCGTGCCGGAAGTGGATTTCGGCAGCAGACCCTTGACGCCGTTCTGCAGGACGGGCACTTCGATGTAGCGGAAGCTGAGGTACGCAGCGGCGAACGTGAGCGCACCCTTGAGCACGGCCTCGGCGATGTCGGGGAGGCCCGGCACGTCGACCCACAGGTTGATGGGCCAGTGGTAGAGGTAGAGCCCGTACGAGATGCGGCCCAGGAACGCCAGGGGCTCCCACCCGAAGATGCGGTTAATGAGCAGGTTGCGCGGGTCGACGCTCGACCACCCCATGAGGGCGGCGCCGACGGCGAAGAGCAGGATGCCACCGCGGTCGTAGACCCACGTGGTGCTCGGGTCGAGGAGGAAGACCGCCGAGACCGAGACGCCGAAGCCGATGACGCCGAGCGCCTGCGTCACGGCGCGTGGAGGGAGCACTGGGCCCCGTTTGTCGTTGCCGAGTCCAAGCAGACAGCCCAGCGCGACACCGACGAGCAGAGCCTGCACGCGGGTGTCGGTGCCGTAGTAGAGGCGCGTCTGGTCCTGCGGCGTCTCGAAGCCGAGCTGCGCCGTCCAGCAGGCGCTCACCGCCGCAAGAGCGAGAGCGATGCCGGCCTTCGCGCCCCGGCGACGGGCGAGGGCGACGAGGGCGAGCACGAGGAACGGGACGATGACGTAGAACTGTTCCTCGACCGAGAGCGTCCACGCGTGACGCAGCGGCGACGGGTCGACGAACTGGTCGAAGTAGGCGTCGCCACGGCTGATGAGGCGCCAGTTGAGGAAGAACCCGAGCGTCGCGAAAGCGTCGCCGGCGTACTCCTTGCGCTGCTCCGCGTCGGCGAAGAAGGCCGTGTGAACGAGCACCGCGGCGACGAGCACGAACATCGCGGGGAGAACGCGGCGGGCCCGGCGGACGTAGAAGCGGCGGACGTCGATGCGCCCCGTCTTCTGGCGCTCCTTGAGGAGCAGACGCGTGATGAGGAAGCCGGAGAAGACGAAGAAGTGGTTGATGCCGACCCAGCCGCCGACGAGCGCCGTCACGCCGAAGTGGTAGGCGATGACGAGAACGACGAACAGGCCGCGGTAACCGTCGAGCGCCGCATAGCGCGACGGCGTGCGCACGCCCTTGCCGTTGCGTCGCTGTGCGCGCGTGCTGCCCGTCACGGACGTCCACCTGCCTTGCGCAGAACCTGCGGGGCGAGCCAGCCCCATATCATCGGGGTTGCCTCGGGCGAGAAGTGAATGCCGTCCTCGTAGACCTTCTTGCCGTGCAGCGTCGGCTGGTAACCGTCACCGCACACGGCGGAGGCGAGGTCGACGACAGGCACGTTCTCCTCCTTCGCCCAGGTACTGATGAGGGCGTTGAGGCGCTTGGGGTTCTGGGCCTCGGCCACGAGTTCGGGGGAGCGGCTCAGCTCCGTACGGTACTGGGGCGGAAGGTTGAGTTCGCTCATCCGTCGGCACGGAACGGTGGTGATCTGCACCGAACGAGCCCCGGCCGCCTCGGCTTTCGTCGTGAGTTCGGAGAGCTTCGAGCGCACGGCAGCAACGTACGCCGGGTCGTCGAGCCACACCGTGCGCCCTCTGAGTTGGTGGCGCAGCGCGAGCTGGAGACTGGGCATGATGACAAACGTCTCGGCGCCCGAGGTACGCACCTTCTCCTCGTAGGTCGCCTTGTTCTGCCGGCACGCGGCGTCGGCGCCGAGCGCCACCGTCGGTGTCCACTGCACAGGGGCGTCGACGATGTCGCAACCGGGTGTGCCGAGGTTGACGACCTCAAGGCCCGGGAAGTTGCCGCTGGGGAAACGGGAGACGAGGTGGAACGGCACCGAGTCACCGAACAGCGCGACCTTCGTCGGCGGCTTCGGCGCCGTGAACGTCGGCTGCCCCTCGACGAGCTGGGGGATGTTCGCCACCTTCTGCGGGACGCTCTCGTCGCGCACGGGTGCGGTGGCCTGCGCCGTACCTCCCGAGACGAAGAGCGCGCCGACGACGACCGCGGCCAGCCCTGCGAAGCCTGCGGCCCCCGTCCGACGGCGACCGAACGCGCCGAGTCCGTGCTTCATGATCGGCTGTTCGAGGAAGCGGTAGCTCACGGCGGCCGCCGCGTAGGACAGGGCGAGCGTCAGCACCGCGAGAACCCAGACGTTGACGCCGGTGAGGTAGCGCGAGAGCCAGATGAAGATCGGCCAGTGGTACAGGTAGAGGCCGTACGAGATCTTGCCCGTGTAGACCGCGGGTGGCAGGGAGAACACGCGAACGAGGGGTGTGGCGCGCCTCTGCGCACAGCCGATGATCCACGCCGTCGCCGCGATGGAGGTCAGCAGCATCCCGCCGCGCGAGAACATCCACGGTGCGAGCGGCTCGATCGTGACGAACGCGACGAGCGTGGTCGCCAGCCCGAGCCACCCGACGATCTCGATCCACGGGCGGCCGCCGTCGAGGGGATCACGCGGGTCGCGAGGTTTGAGCAGCGCCCCGCCGCTCCACCGGTGCCCACTCCACACGCCCGCCGCGACGCCGAGCGCCAAGGCCTGAACGCGGATGTCCGTGCCGTAGTAGGCGTGTGACTGACCACCCAGCCCGACGAGGTCCAACCGCGTGGCCCACAGGGCACTGAGTCCGGCGAGCAGCACGAACGGAAGGGTCCTCGCCAGGCGCGTACGCCCCAGGGCCAGTACGGCCACGACGAGCCACGGCACGACGAGATAGAACTGCTCCTCGACTGACAGACTCCACGCGTGCCGCGTGATGCTCGGGTGGCTGAAAGCCTCGAAGTACTGATCGTCACGGGCCACGAGACGCCAGTTCATGACGTAGGTGAGGGTGGCGAGGATGTCGCCCTTGAGGTACGCCTTCTCCTCATCGGGGGCCAAGAACAGCCCATCGAGCGTCACCGCGCCGAGCATGACGAGCAGTGCCGGGCCGAGGCGCCGCACCCGTCGGACGTAGAAATCGCGAACGCTGATGTCGCCGTAGCTACGCCGCTCGGCGAGGAGCAGACGCGTGATGAGGAAGGCGGAGAGGATGAAGAAGACGTTCATGAACACCCACAGCCCCGGCAGAACCGTGAGTGCCCCCACGTGCCACAGCATGAAGACGACCATGCCGTAGCCGCGGATGCCGTCCAGGCCAGGACGGTGGGCGAAGAGCCGTGCGGCCATGAGTTCCTCTCCGATCAAACGCGTGCGAGCGTCCGCTCACGGCGACGGGCTCACCCACCGACGAATCGGAGCGGGTGAGCCCGTTGCCGTCAGCGGCAGTCAGTCGCGAACCGTGTCGGGCTCGTCGTCGTCGAAGCGCGTGCGACGGCGGGCCGGACGCACATCGTCGTCGTCCTCGTCGTCGACCAGGCGCGTGCGGCGGACCTTGCGAGGGGCGTCGTCCTCGTCTCCCAAACGGGAACGACGGCGCGGCTCCGTGGTGCGCTCGCTCTGGCGCTCCGTGCGACCGGCGAGGAGGCCCGGGCGGCGATCGGCGTCGTCGACGTCGTCGTCCTCCACGGCCTCGTCCTCGAGGCGGGTGCGGGCGCCGCGCGTCTGCGCTGCCGACTCCGAGCCGAAGAGGAGGAAGCCGAGGGCGGCGGTGATGATGGCGAGGGCGAGGAAGAGGAGGCTCTGGTTGCGTGCGACGTCCTCGATGATGCCGCACTGGCCCTTGGCCAGACCGTTCGTGTTAGGTGACATCGGGCTACCGCAACGGAAGAGGCCGCCGTCCTTGCCCATGAAGCTGGTCGGCGTGAGGAAGAAGTACGCGGCCACCGCGAGGAATCCGGTGGCGACGATGAGCGCGACCTTCGTTCCGGGGCGCAGCGACGTCACTGTACGAGTGTCTGACTGGTTCGACATGCCCGCATGCTAGCGAAGTGGAACCGCCTGCGGCCCGGCCATTGGGCAAATAGACTCGCGCCCGTTGTCCTGTTCCCGTCGAGAGGCCCACCCCGTGCCACGTCGCGCACCCACTTCGTCGGGTTACCGCCCGGCGCTCGACGGACTTCGTGGCGTCGCCGTCCTCGCCGTTCTCGTTTTTCACCTCTGGCCGGCGGGGGTTCAGGGCGGCTGGCTCGGTGTCGACCTCTTCTTCGTCCTGTCGGGTTACCTCATCACGAGTCTGCTCGTGCGCGAGTACGCCCGTTCGGGCCGCATCGACCTGCGCCGCTTCTGGACTGCCCGCGCCCGACGCCTGCTGCCCAGCCTCATCACCGTGCTCATCGCGGTGCTGGCGGCGGCAGCTTTCTGGACACCCCCGGGACGACGCAGCTCGGTGGCGCTCGACACTCTCGCGACGCTCTTCTACGTCCAGAACTGGCGCCTCCTCGCGAGCAACGAGGCCTACTTCGACGCCAACGGCGTTCCCTCTCCGCTGCGCCACGCCTGGTCGCTGGCCATCGAGGAGCAGTACTACCTCCTCTTCCCGCTGCTGTTCCTCTTCCTCGCGCGGTATGTCCACCGCCGCTGGACGCTCGCGCTCGTCTTCGCCGTCGCTGCCGCCGCCAGTGCTGCCTGGATGGCCTACCTTTTCGTGCCGGACGTCGACCCGACGCGCGTCTACTACGGCACCGACACCCGCGCCTTCGAACTGCTCATCGGCGCTGCGATCGGCGCGTGGGTCGGTCCGAGCCAATGGGGGCACGAACGCCCGTCGCGCTGGGTCGAGACCATCTCGAAGCTCGCCTGGCCGAGCCTCGCGGCGCTGCTCGTTGCGTTCGTCGCCCTCTCCGAGGATTCGCCGCTCGTCTTCCGCGGCGGCCTCGTCGTCGTCTGTCTTCTGACGCTGCCCGCGATCCTCGCCGCGGCGTCACCGCACGCGAACGCCTTTCAGCGGGCGTTCTCGTTCGAGCCGCTGCGGCAGATCGGCCTCATCAGTTACGCGTTGTACCTGTGGCACTGGCCCGTACACGTCTTCCTCTCGCCTGAGCGTCTGGGCATGAGCACCGCTGCCGCCGCGCTCGTGCAGGCCGTGCTGTCGATCGTCTTCGCGACGCTGACCTACCGCTACCTCGAGGCGCCGATCCGGGCGGGTGGACTGCGCGGTCTGGTGCCCCGCTCGCCCAGGATCTCCCGCCTGGTCGCGGTGACGGCCTGTGCTGCCGTCGCCGTGGGTACGGTTGCGCTCCCGAGGGTCACCAGCGGTATCCCGACCGAGGAGACCGGCGCGGGAGGCGGCGAACTCACGTATGCGGTGCCGTCGTACCAGCCGGGCGCCTCGCAGCGTGTCGTCGTCGTGGGTAACTCGATTCCGCACAGCCTCATGGTGAACTTCCCGTCCACGCGGTTCACCGACCTCGACGTCTCGGAGTCGACGAGCTTCGGCTGCACCACCTTCCCCGGTCAGCAGATCCTCAACGGCAAACCGGCCGCCATTCCCGCGGCCTGCCGCACGTTCTGGAAGAACTGGCACCTCGGTCTCTTCGAGGCAGACACGATGCTGTACTTCCTGCCGCAGAACCTGCTCGACGACTACGAAGTCGACGGCCGACGGCTGAAGGCGGGCAGCGCCGAGCATGACGCCTTCATCCGTTCCTCGCTCGACTCGATGCTCGCCAAGGCCAAGGAATCCCGGGTGAAGCGCCCGGTGCTGCTCGACCTCGCCTGCCACGAGATGCCGACGTTCGGCCAGAATCCGCCGTCCCTCAACGACACCGCGAAGGTGCGTCACCTCAACGGGGTCGCCAAGCAGTGGGCTGCGCAGAACAAGGTGCAGTTCCTGTCGCAGTTCGACCGGCTGTGCCCCGGCGGCACGTACCACGGCAAACTCAACGGCCAGGAGCTCTACGAGGACGCCCTGCACTACACATCCGTCTCCGGACCCATCATGTGGTCGTGGATCGCACCGCAGATCCGCAAGGACACCGCGAAGTGAGCCTTCACGCCGTCATCCTCGCGGGCGGCTACGGCTCACGGATGCTGCCGCTGACGACACGCACGCCGAAGCATCTTCTCCCGATCGGTGACGAGCCCGTCATCGCTCACCAGCTTCGTCGCCTCGCCGCCGCGGGAGTGGACTCCGTGACGTTGGCGACCGCCCACCACGCCGAGGCCTTCCTGCCGGCGCTCGGCCACGGTGAGCGCGTCGGGCTCCACCTGCGCTACACCCGTGAGCCCGAGCCGCGGGGCACCGGTGGCGCGCTGAAACACGCGTGCGCCGGGCTCACGCTTCACCCGGACGACGCGCTCGTCGTCATCAACGGCGACCTCGTGAGCGACCACGACCTCGCCGCGCACGTGCGCGCGCATGTCCACGCCGGCGCACCCCTGGCGACGATCCACGCGCGACCGGTCGATGACGCGAGTGCCTTCGGCCTGCTCCATCTCGACGGTGACCGCATCACCCGGTTCGAAGAGAAGCCCGCCGGCGCACCTGCCGGTTTCGTCAACGCCGGCACGTACGTCGTCAGCCCGTCATTGCTCGATCTCATCCCGGCCGGCGAGGTGGTCTCGCTCGAGCGGGACGTGTTCCCCCGAGCTGTGGCGCTCGACGAGGGTGTGCGGGTCTACCGCGAAGACGCGCGCTTCGCCGACATCGGAACACCCGCCGCGCTGCTCGCGGCAAACCTGGCGTGGGCCCGGGATCACGTCCCGAGCGACCGCCCGAACGCCACGAGTGTTCTGCTCGGCGCCCAGGTCGCCCCCACGGCTCGCGTCGAGCGCTGCCTCGTCATGCCGGGTGCCCAGATCGGCGCCGATGCGGTGCTCACCGACAGCGTGCTCGGGCCGGGCTGCGTCATCGGTGACGGCACGCACCTCGAGGGTTGTGTTCTGGGCGACGGGGCTCGGGTGAGCCCCGGGCTGCGACTCGCCGACGCCGTACTGGAGGTCGACGAGCGCCGCTGAACGAGTCTCACTCAGCCGGGCGACCCGATATCAGTGCTCGGCGTCCTGCCAGCTCGCGCCGGTGCCGACGTTGACGTCGAGCGGAACGTCGAGATCGGCGGCCGATCCCATCTGTTCACGCACGAGGTTCTCGACGGCCTCGCGTTCACCCTCGGCGATCTCGAGGATGAGTTCGTCGTGCACCTGGAGCAGGACGCGCGAGGCGTACTCGCCGTCGCGCAATGCCTCGTCGACGCCGAGCATCGCCTTCTTCATGATGTCGGCCGCGCTGCCCTGGATGGGCGCGTTGAGCGCCATGCGCTCGGCCATGTCGCGGCGCTGACGGTTGTCGCTCGCGAGGTCGGGCAGGTAACGGCGGCGGCCCATCATCGTCTCGGTGTAACCGACGGCGCGCGCGTCGTCGACGACATGACGCAGGTAGTCACGCACCCCGCCGAAGCGCTCGAAGTAGCCGTCCATGAGGCGCTGGGCCTCGGCGGTGGAGATGCGTAGCTGCTTGCTCAGGCCGAAGGCCGAGAGGCCGTAGGCCAGGCCGTACGACATGGCCTTGACCTTGGCGCGCATCTCGGGCGTGACGCCGTCGGGCTCGACGCCGAAAACGCGGGAGCCGACGAAGCGGTGCAGGTCTTCGCCCTCGTTGAACGCGTGGATGAGGCCCTCGTCGCCGGACAGGTGCGCCATGACGCGCATCTCGATCTGCGAGTAGTCGGCCGACATGAGGCACTCGTAGCCCTCACCCACGACGAACACGCGGCGGATGCGCCGGCCCGACTCGGTGCGGATCGGGATGTTCTGCAGGTTCGGGTCGGTGGAGCTCAGTCGCCCCGTGGCCGCGATCGTCTGCTGGTACGTGGTGTGGATCCGGCCGTCGTCCGCGACCGACTTGATGAGACCTGCCACGGTCGAGCGCAGCTTCGACGAATCGCGGTGGCGCAGGAGCGCTTCGAGGAAGGGGTGCGGCTCCTTCTCGTAGAGGTCGGCGAGAGCCTCGGCGTCCGTCGTGTAGCCGGTCTTCGTCTTCTTCGTCTTCGGCATACCGAGCGTCTCGAAGAGCACTGTCTGCAGCTGCTTGGGCGAACCGAGGTTGACCTGCTCGCCGCCGATCGCGTCCCACGCGTCGTGCTGAGCCTGGACGACGAGAGCGTCGTAGTCGCTCTCGAGGTTCTGCAGCTTGTCGAGGTCGACGGCGATACCCGCCTTCTCCATGCCGGCGAGGACGTCGACGACGGGCATTTCGAGGTCGGCCATGAGCTCGGTGCCCCCGACCTCGGCGACGGCCTCGTCGAGCGCCGTGGCGAGCTTGGCGACGGCCGCTGCGCGTGCCATGACGTCGTCGGTCTCGGCCGTGTCGGTGCCGCCGAGGTCGAGCATGCCCTGACCGGTGGCAGCGTCACCCGCCTGCGGGAGCTCGATGTGGCAGTAGCGCAACAGGAGGTCGTCGAAGCCGTACGAGCGCTGGTCGGGTCGCACGATGTAGGCGGCGATCGCGGTGTCGCTCGTCAGGCCGCGCAGCGTGAGGCCGCGCGCGTCGAGGGCGTGCATCGGGCCCTTGGCGTCGTGCAGCGCCTTCGGCTTGGACTCGTCGGCGAGCCAGGCGGCGAGGGCCTTCTCGTCGTCCGGTGTGAGCGCGGTGAGGTCGATGTAGAGCGCGCGACCGTCGTCACCTGCGAGACCGATGCCGGCAGCGTCACCGGTGCCGCGAGCCCAGGTGCCGAGGACGTGGACGCCGGTGCGTCCGGTGAGTGAGGCCAGGGCCTTCTCGGCGCCGCCCTCGGCAACGACCTCGCCGTCGACGTCGACGTTGCCCTCGGCCTCCGGCTCGCTCGTACCGAGCGTGGCGAAGAGGCGGTCGCGCAGCACCTTGAACTCGAGACCGTCGAAGACGCGGTGCACCTCGTCACGGTTCCAGTCCGCTCGCACGAGGTCGTCCGGTCCGAGCTCGAGCGGGACGTCGGTGAGCAGCTGGTTGAGGCGGCGGTTGCGCAGCACACCGTCGAGATGAGCACGCACGGACTCGCCGGCCTTGCCCTTGATCTGGTCGATGGAGGCGACGAGACCGGTGAGGTCGCCGTAGGTCGTGAGCCACTTGGCGGCCGTCTTCGGGCCGACGCCGGGCACGCCGGGCAGGTTGTCGGACTTCTCACCGACGAGGGCCGCGAGGTCGCTGTAGCGCTCGGGCGGAACGCCGTACTTCTCCTCGACGGCGGCCGGCGTCATGCGCGTGAGCTCGGAGACGCCCTTGACCGGGTACAGGACGGTGACCTTGTCCCCCACGAGCTGCAGGGCGTCTCGGTCACCGGAGCACAGGAGCACCTCGTCGAAGCCCTGATCGACGGCCTGCGTGGTCAGGGTGGCGAGGATGTCGTCGGCCTCGTAGCCGTCGAGTTCGATGTGCGCGACGCCCATGGCGTCGAGCACCTCCTTGACGAGGCTGACCTGCCCCTTGAACTCGTTCGGCGTCGTGGCGCGCCCCGCCTTGTACTCGGCGTACTCCTCGGTGCGGAACGTCTGACGCGACACGTCGAAGGCCACACCGAGGTGGGTGGGTTCGGTGTCGCGCAGGACGTTGATGAGCATCGAGGTGAAGCCGTACACGGCGTTCGTGTGCTGCCCCGTGGAGGTGGAGAAGTTCTCCGCGGGCAGCGCGAAGAACGCCCGGTAGGCGAGGGAATGACCGTCCAGCAACAACAAGCGCTTCACACATGGCAGCCTATGTCCCGACACTGACAACCCGAAAGGCGACCGACATGACCGACGCTTCCCGCCCCTCCTCCGCCGCGGAGAACCGCCCCGCCACCGACGAGGAACTCGCGATGCTGCGCGAGATGAGCAGGGGAACGCTCGACGAGCGCATGGGCATCGAGATCGTCGAGGCCAGCGCCGAGCGCGTCGTCGCGACGATGCCGGTGGAGGGAAACACCCAGCCCTACGGTCTCCTCCACGGCGGCGCGAACGTCGTCATCGCCGAAAGCGTGGGTTCGATCGGTGCGGCAATAGCCGCGGGCCCGGGCCGCTACGCGGTCGGCCTCGACATCAACGCCACGCACCACCGCTCGGCGCGTTCGGGCATCGTGACGGCGACGGCGACCGCCTTGTCGCTCGGTCGCACGCTCGCGGCCTACGACGTCGTCATCACCGACGACCAAGGGCGACGCACCTGCACGGCACGCATCACGTGCATGCTGCGCGACCAGTGAACTGAGCGCAGAGTCAGTCGCCGAACTCGGCGATGACACCGTCGCAGACCTGCTGCATCGACAGGCGCCGATCCATGGCCGTCTTCTGGATCCACCGGAAGGCGGCCTGCTCGTCGAGGCCGAGCTTCGTCGTGAGCAGCCCCTTGGCACGGTCGAGCGACTTGCGCGCCTCGAAGCGCGTCTTCATCTCCTCGAGTTCGTCGCTGAGCGACCGGGTGTCTCTCCAGCGACGCAGCGCGACGGTGAGCGCCGGGCCGAGGTCGTTCCAGGTGAACGGCTTGACGACGTAGCCCATGACGCCCGCGTCGCCGGCACGGTCGACGAGGTGCTTGTCGCTGAACGCGGTGAGCAGCACGACGGGCGCGAGGTGCTCGCGGCCGATCTCCTCTGCGGCGCTGATGCCGTCCTTGGCCGGCATCTTGACGTCGAACACGGCCAGGTCGGGGCGATGCTCGCGAACGGCGGCGAGTGCTGCCTCGCCGTCGGAAACCGCCGCGACGACGTCGTAGCCGCCCGCCTCGAGCATCTCGACGAGGTCGAGGCGGATGAGGGCCTCGTCCTCGGCCACCACGACGCGGGGAAGGGTGTTCGTCGGTTCAGCGCTGTTCGTCGTCACCCGGAGCATCCTAAGCCCGCGTCGAACACGACTCGATCACGCAGCCAATCATGCTTTGGAGCGGGAGAACTCCGACGCCGCGCGAATCTGCTCGTCGGTGGGACGCACGCCCGTGTAGAGGACGAACTGCTCGGCGGCTTGGAGTGCGATGACCTCGGCCCCGGTGATGACGCTCTTGCCGCGCTCACGCGCCGCCGCGATGAGTGGGGTCTCGCTCGGCTTGGCGACGACGTCCACGATCCAGTCCGCAGCGTCGATCTCCGCTTCGGTGAAGCTGAGTTGGCCCTCCCCTTCGCCCCCGGCCATGCCGAGCGGCGTGACGTTGACGAGGACGCGAGTTCCCTCCGGCACCTCGCGCGAGTGCTCCCAGCCGTACTGTTCGGCGAGGGCACGGCCCGTGTCCACGTTGCGCGCGACGACGGTTCCGTGGGTGAATCCCGTGTCCCGACAGGCTGCGACGACGGCCTTGCCCATGCCGCCGCTCCCCCGCACGGCGATCGTCAGGTCGGTCGGCACGCCGTGGCTCGCCAGGAGTGAGGCGACGGCCGAGTAGTCGGTGTTGTACCCGGTGAGGACTCCGTCGTCATTGACGATCGTGTTGACCGAATCGATGGCCTTCGCCGACTCGTCGAGCCGGTCGAGCATGGGAATGACCTGCTCCTTGAACGGCATGCTCACCGCGGCGCCGCGGATCGGCAGCCCCCTGATGCCCGCCACGGCCTGCTCGAGGTCGGTGGGCGAGAACGCCTTGTAGACGTAGTCGAGCCCGAGTTCGTCGTAGAGGCGGTTGTGGAAGCGCGTGCCGATGTTGCTCGGGTTGCCCGACATCGAGATGCACAGCTGGGTGTCCTTCGAGAGCATGGCCCAACCCTACTGAGGCGCGGCGAGGGCTTCACCCCGGCGCTCTACGGGTACGCGGCCCACTGGGCGACACACCCTGCTGAGCGCCCAAGAGCTCACCGAGGTTGCTGAGGCGCTCTTCGGGGAACGGATGCGTCGACCAGGTGTCGAGGTACGCGCCCCGATCGACGGCTGCGACGCCGTCATAGATCAACCGCGCCAAACGCTCGGACGTCGACGTGAAGCGATACGCACGACGGTCGTCGCTCGAGGTGATCAACAGCAGGATGTGGTTCTCGGTAGCGAGGCATCCGACGATCGTCGCGTCAGGTTCGCGGTGAAGAACGAAGCTCGCAGCGCGCGACGACTCCGTCGCCAGGGTCCAGGCAGCATCGAGGAAGTCGGCCAGCACGTCCGAGACGTAGCTCGCCCGAACCGTCAGCGTGAAACCGTCGCTCGCCGTGAGGGAGCAGTCCGTCCACCCGGAGGAGCCGAGAGCGAACGCGATCGCCTCCAACTCGCGCGGTACGTCCTGGAAACCGAGGTGCGAGTCGAGTTCGGTCATTCATTTCTCCAGTGAGAGGACGAAGGCCCTCGTCCGGTGCCGGACGAGGGCCTTGCGGGCCCGCCATTCCTGACGGACCTCCTGTGTGCCGACGGGGGGATTCGAACCCCCACGCCCGAAGGCAAAGCATTTTGAGTGCTCCGTGTCTGCCGTTCCACCACGTCGGCGCGTGACCCGGACATGCTAGCCGACGCCGGGCCCGTCGCCGTCATCGGGACAGCCCATGGCCACAGACGCGAAACACCCCCGACAGCGCACGGAAACGTGGGCTTGTCAGGGGTGTTTCGAGACCGGTCGGCCGATCAGGCCTCGGTGCCCACCGCGTTGTACGCAGGAGCCACCCGGTTCTTCGCGTCACCCATCTTGTGGACGCGGAGCGCATTCGTCGAGCCGGGGATTCCGGGCGGAGAGCCGGCCACGATGACGACGAGGTCGCCCTCGGACACGCGACCGTCGCCGAGGAAGATCTCGTCGACCTGCTGCGCCATCTCGTCGGTGTGACGCACCTTCGGGCGGCAGATCGTCTCGATGCCCCACACGAGCGCCAACTGGGCGCGCACGACCGGGTCGGGCGTGAACGCGACGATCGGCGTGCTCGGGCGCAGACGCGACATGCGCTGCGCGGAGTCACCGGTGGTCGTGAAGTTGATGAGGTACTTGCAGTCGAGCTCGGTGGCCACGACGACGGCTGCCTTCGTCACGACGCCGCCCTTGGTGTTCGGCTTCGTGCCGAGCACCGGAACGCGGTCGAGACCGTGATCCTCGGTGGAGGCGATGATGCGCGCCATCGTGCGGATCGTCTCGACCGGCCACGCGCCGACCGAGGTCTCCCCGGAGAGCATGACGGCGTCGGCGCCGTCGAGCACCGCGTTGGCGCAGTCGGAGGCCTCGGCGCGCGTCGGGCGCGGGTTCTCGATCATCGACTCGAGCACCTGCGTGGCGACGATGACGGGTTTCGCCGCACGCCGGGCGAGCTCGACGGCCCGCTTCTGCACGAGCGGGACGTCTTCGAGCGGGAGCTCCACACCGAGGTCACCGCGGGCCACCATGATGCCGTCGAACGCCTCGACGATCTCCTCGAGGTTGTCGACGGCCTGCGGCTTCTCGACCTTGGCGATGACGGGACGACGAATGCCCTCCTCGTCCATGATCTCGTGGCAACGCACGATGTCGGCGGCGTCACGAACGAACGACAGGGCGATGAGGTCCGCACCGGCCTTGAGCGCCCAGCGCAGGTCGGCCTCGTCCTTCTCGGACAGGGCCGGCACGCTGACTGCAACGCCGGGCAGGTTGATGCCCTTGTTGTTCGACACAGTGCCTGGCACGACGACCTCGGTGATGACGTCGGTGTCGGTCACCTCGACGGCACGCAGGGCGACCTTGCCGTCGTCGACGAGCAGGTCGTCGCCGACCTTCACGTCACCCGGCAGGCCCTTGTACGTCGTACCGACGCGCTCGGCGTTGCCGTCGACGTCCTCGATCGTGATGGTGAAGCGGTCGCCCTTGGCGAGTTCGACCGGGCCACCCGAGAAACGAGCCGTGCGGATCTTCGGGCCCTGCAGGTCGGCCAGGACGCCGACAGCGCGACCGGTTGCCTCGGCGGCAGCGCGGACGTTGTCGAGTCGCGTCTGGTGCTCGTCGTACGAGCCGTGCGAAAGGTTGAAGCGGGCCACGTCGAGGCCGGCCTCGACGAGTTCACGGATACGTTCGGGGGTTTCGGATGCGGGACCTAGAGTTCCTACGATCTTTGCGCGACGCATGCCTCAACCCTAGCCCCCGTCGAAGGCACACATCACGCGGTATCGCGCGCTGAGACCCCGGAATTGCCCTACTGGTGAGTACCTGCTCGGGGACGCCGAAGGCCCCCGTCCGCGTGCTGCGAACGAGGGCCTTCGAGGCTGCGATCAGACCGTCAGCGGACGATCCGTGGGCGCGATCGGCGCCGGGAGCGTCGAGTCGCCCATGAGCCAGGTGTCCACGCCGTGGGCCGCCGAACGGCCCTCGGCGATGGCCCACACAATGAGCGACTGACCTCGGCCGCAGTCACCTGCAACGAACACGCCGGGCACGCTCGACATGAAGTTCGCGTCACGGCTGACGTTGCTGCGCTCGTCCTTCTCGACGCCGAGCTGCTCGAGCAGACCTTCGCCCTGCGGGCCGAGGAAGCCCATGGCGAGGAGTACCAGCTGCGCAGGGATGACCCGCTCGCTGCCCTCGACCTCGTTGAACTTTCCGTTCTCGAACGTCACCTCGACGATTTTGAGGCCCGTGACGTTGCCGTCGGCGTCGCCCATGATCTCCTTCGTCGACGCCGAGTAGACACGCTCGCCGCCCTCCTCGTGCGCCGAGGCGACACGGAAGATCATCGGGTAGGTCGGCCAGGGCTGGTTCGTCGGGCGGTCCTCACCCGGACGCGCCATGATCTCGAGGCTCGTCACCGACTTCGCGCCCTGACGCAGCGCGGTGCCGATGCAGTCGGCGCCGGTGTCACCGCCACCGATGACGACGACGTCCTTACCGGTGGCGAGGATCTGGTCCTCCACCTCGCCGCCGAGCGAGACACGGTTGGCCTGGGGCAGGTACTCCATGGCCTGGTAGGTGCCCTTGTACTCGCGACCCTCGACCGGCAGGTCGCGACGCACGGTGGCGCCCATGGCGAGGACGACCGCGTCGTAGCGCGCACGCAGCGACTCCGCCGTCATCGTCACGCCGATCTCGCTGTTGCAGCGGAACCGGGTGCCCTCGGCCTTCATCTGGTCGATGCGGCGGTCGAGGACGGCCTTCTCCATCTTGAACTCGGGAATGCCGTAGCGCATGAGGCCACCGGGCGCGTCGTCACGCTCGTAGACGGCCACGGTGTGACCGGCGCGCGTGAGCTGCTGGGCCGCTGCGAGACCGGCAGGGCCGGAGCCGACGACGGCGACCGTCTTACCCGTCAGGCGCGTGGGCACCTGCGGCGCGACGTGGCCACGCTCGAACGCCTCGTCCACGGTGGTCTTCTCGATCTGCTTGATCGTCACCGCGGGCTGGCTGATGCCGAGCACGCACGCCGTCTCGCACGGCGCCGGGCACAGGCGCCCGGTGAACTCGGGGAAGTTGTTCGTGGCGTGAAGGCGCTCGATGGCCTCCTCCCACTCCCCCTTCCACGCGAGGTCGTTCCACTCCGGAATGAGGTTTCCGAGGGGGCAGCCCGAGTGACAGAACGGGATGCCGCAGTCCATGCATCGGCCGGCCTGACGCTGCAGGGTGCCGAGCTGCTGCTCCTCGTACACCTCCTTCCAGTCACGGATACGAACGGGAACGGGGCGACGGGCCGGGAGCTCGCGCTCACGGGTCTTGAGGAATCCGCGGGGGTCAGCCACGAGACGACACCTCCATGATCTGGTCCCACACCTGGGCACTGTCGGGGTCGACGCCCATGCCTTCGGCGTCCTTTCGGATGCTCAGCACGCGCTGGTACTCACGCGGCGTGACGAGCGAGAAGCGCACGAGGCTGGCGGGCCAGTCCTCGAGCAGTGACGTGGCGACGGCTGAACCGGTCTCCTCGGCGTGCTGGGTGAGCAGTTCCTTGACGATCTCCTCGTCGCTCTCCCGCAGGCCGGTGATGTCGACGAGTTCGGCGTTGACGAGTTCCTCGCGCAGGTCGAGGACGTAGGCCTCGCCGCCGGACATGCCGGCCGCGAAGTTGCGTCCCGTCGGGCCGAGGATGAGGACGCGACCGCCCGTCATGTACTCGCACCCGTGGTCACCGACGCCTTCGACAACGGCGGTGGCACCGGAGTTACGCACGCAGAAGCGTTCGCCGACCTTGCCGCGCAGGAACAGTTCGCCGCTCGTCGCACCGTAGGCGATGACGTTGCCGGCGATGGCGTTCTCCTCCGCGACGAGGGCCGTCCCGGTGTCGGGGCGCACGATGATGCGTCCACCCGACAGGCCCTTGCCGACGTAGTCGTTGCCCTCACCGACGAGGCGCAGCGTGAGCCCCTTCGGCACGAAGGCGCCGAAGCTCTGCCCCGCAGCACCGCGCAGGGTGATGTCGACGAGGTTGTCGGGCAGTTGCTCGTCGCGGTAGCGCTTCGTCAGCGTGTGGCCGAGCATCGTACCGACGGTGCGGTTGACGTTGGACACCTTCGTCTCGAACGCGACTGCTTCCTTGTTCTCGATCGCGGCCTTGGCCTTTTCGATGAGCTCGTTGTCGAGTGCAACGTCGAGGTGGTGGTCCTGGCCCTGGGAGTTGTACAGGTCGCCACCGAAGGGCATCTCCGCCTTGGCGAAGATCGGCGACAGATCCATGCCGCTGGCCTTCCAGTGCTCGACGGCCTCGTCGGTGTCGAGGGCCTCGACGTGTCCCACGGCCTCGGCGATCGAACGGAAACCGAGCTCGGCGAGCAATTCGCGCACCTCTTCGGCGATGTACTCGAAGAACGTCTCGACGAACTCGGGTTTGCCGGAGTAGCGCTCGCGCAGCTCCGGGTTCTGCGTCGCGATGCCGACGGGGCAGGTGTCGAGATGACACACGCGCATCATGATGCAGCCGGAGACGACGAGCGGAGCCGTGGCGAAACCGAACTCCTCGGCACCGAGCAGGGCCGCGATGACGACGTCACGGCCGGTCTTGAGCTGGCCGTCCGTCTGGACGACGATGCGGTCGCGCAGGCCGTTGAGCAGCAGCGTCTGCTGGGCCTCGGCGAGGCCGAGCTCCCACGGGCCACCGGCGTGCTTGAGCGACGTGAGCGGCGAAGCGCCCGTACCGCCGTCGTGACCGGAGATGAGCACGACGTCCGCGTGGGCCTTGGAGACACCCGCGGCGACCGTGCCGACGCCGACCTCGGAGACGAGCTTCACGTGGATGCGCGCGCTCGGGTTGGCGTTCTTGAGGTCGTGGATCAGCTGGGCCAGGTCCTCGATCGAGTAGATGTCGTGGTGCGGCGGCGGCGAGATGAGGCCGACGCCCGGCGTCGCGTGACGCGTGCGCGCCACCCACGGGTAGACCTTCGGGCCGGGCAGCTGACCACCCTCACCGGGCTTGGCGCCCTGGGCCATCTTGATCTGGATGTCGTCGGCCTCGGTGAGGTAGAGCGACGTCACGCCGAAGCGGCCGGAGGCCACCTGCTTGATGGCGCTGCGGCGCGTCGGGTCGAGCAGGCGCTCGACGTCCTCACCGCCCTCACCGGTGTTCGACTTGCCGCCGAGGCGGTTCATCGCCACGGCGAGCGTCTCGTGGGCCTCACGCGAGATGGAGCCGTACGACATGGCACCCGTCGAGAAGCGCTTGACGATCTCGCTCACCGGCTCGACCTCGTCGATCGAGATCGACGGGCGGTCGGAGGCGAACTTGAACAGGCCACGGAGCGTCATGAGCTCCGCCGACTGGTCGTCGACGGCCTGTGTGTACTGCTTGAAGATGTCGTAGCGGCGCGAGCGCGTCGAGTGCTGGAGGCGGAACACCGTCGTCGGGTTGAACAGGTGCGGTGCGCCCTCGCGACGCCACTTGTACTCGCCGCCGACCTCGAGCGTGCGGTGGCTCGGTCCCTGGCCGTCGCTCGGGTACGCCTTCGCGTGACGCGCCGCGACCTCGGCCGCGACGACGTCGAGACCGACACCGCCGAGGCGGGAGGTCGTGGCCGTGAAGTACGCGTCGACGAGTTCCTGGCTGAGGCCCAGCGCCTCGAAGACCTGCGCACCGCGGTAGGAGGCCACCGTGGAGATGCCCATCTTCGACATCACCTTGAGCAGACCCTTGCCGAGCGCCTTAATGAGGTTCTTCACGGCCTGCTCGGGCGTGATGTCACCGAGCGCGCCGTCACGGGCGAGCTGCTCGACGGACTCCATCGCGAGGTAGGGGTTGACGAGGGCCGCGCCGTAGCCGACGAGCAGGGCCACGTGGTGGACCTCGCGCACGTCGCCGGCCTCGACGATGAGGCCGACCTGCATGCGCGTCTTCTCGCGGATGAGGTGGTGGTGCACGGCTGCCGTGAGCAGGAGCGACGGGATCGGGGCGAACTCGGCGTTGCTGTCACGGTCCGAGAGCACGACGAAGCGGTGGCCGTCGGCAATCGCCTGGCTCACCTCCGCGAAGATGCCCTGGAGGCGTGCCTTGAGGGCGCTCGCTCCCCCGTCGACCCGGTAGGTGCCGCGGATGACGTAGGCCGCGAAGCCCTCCTGGTCGCCGTCGGCGTTGATGTGGACGATCTTGGCGAGCTCGTCGTTGTCGATGACCGGGAAGCCCAGCTCGACCTGACGCGCGTGCTCCGGACCGTCGCCGAGAAGGTTCGACTCCGGACCCATCGTCGTGCCGAGGCTCGTGACGAGCTCCTCACGGATGGCGTCGAGCGGCGGGTTGGTGACCTGCGCGAAGAGCTGCGTGAAGTAGTCGAACAGGAGCCGCGGCCGGGAGCTGAGCACGGCCACGGGCGTGTCGGTGCCCATCGAGCCGAGTGCCTCGGCGCCCGTCTGAGCCATGGGCGACAGGAGGATCTTGAGTTCCTCGTGCGTGTAGCCGAACGTCTGCTGGCGGCGCTCGACCGAGCTCTGCGAGTACATGACGTGCTCGCGGTCCGGCAGGTTCTCCAGCTTGACGATGCCCTCGTCGAGCCACTGCTGGTACGGGCGCTCCGCGGCGAGCTGGGACTTGATCTCGTCGTCGGGAACGATGCGCCCGGCCTCGGTGTCGATGAGGAACATGCGGCCCGGCTGCAAGCGGCCGCGTTCGACGACGTCCTCGGGCGGCAGGTCGAGCACGCCGGCCTCGGAGGCGAGGACGACGAGGCCGTCCTTGGTCACCGAGTAGCGGCCGGGGCGAAGGCCGTTGCGGTCGAGAACGGCACCGATGAGGCTGCCGTCGGTGAACGTGACGCACGCAGGGCCGTCCCACGGCTCCATGAACGCTGCGTGGTACTCGTAGAACGCGCGGCGAGCGGCGTCCATCTCGGCGTGGTTCTCCCACGCCTCGGGGATCATCATGAGCACGGCGTGCGGCAGGCTGCGGCCCGACAGGTGGAGCAGTTCGAGCGTCTCGTCGAACGTGGCCGAGTCGGAGGCGTCCGGCGTGCAGATCGGCAGCAGACGCGAGATGTCGCCCGGCAGGACGTCGCTCTCGAGCTGCGACTCACGCGCGCTCATCCAGTTGCGGTTACCGCGGACGGTGTTGATCTCACCGTTGTGCGCGATGAAGCGGAACGGGTGCGCCAGCGGCCAGCTCGGGAATGTGTTCGTCGAGAAGCGGCTGTGCACGAGGGCGAGGGCCGTCGCGAAACGCTCGTCGGACAGGTCCGGGTAGAACTGCTCCAGCTGCGCGGTGGTGAGCATGCCCTTGTAGACCACGGTGCGCGCCGACAGGGACGCGAAGTACACGTCGAGGTCGTGCTCGGCACGCTTGCGGGCGCAGAAGGCACGACGATCGAGTTCGAGGCCGCTGACGCTCCCGTCGGCAGCCGCGAGGAAGACCTGGCGGAAGACGGGCATCGTCTCGCGGGCCGACTCACCGACGACGCTCGGGTCGACCGGAACGTCGCGCCAGCCGAGAACCGTGAGGCCCTCCTCTTCGGCGATGGCGTCGAACTTCTCGCCGACGGCCCACTGACCGTCCGCATCCTGCGGCAGGAACGCGATACCGACGGCGTACTCGCCCTTGGCCGGCAGGTCGAAGTCGACGACGGCGCGCAGGAACTCGTCGGGAATCTGGGTGAGGATGCCGGCGCCGTCACCGACGAGCGGGTCGGCGCCGGTGGCGCCGCGGTGATCGAGGTTCGTCAGGGCCAGAAGGGCCGCATCGACGATGTCGTGGCCGCCGTGGCCGCGCATCGTCGCGACGAGAGCGACACCGCAGGCGTCGTGCTCGAAGGTGGGGTCGTACAGCCCCTGGGCGGATGGTTGGGCGGAGAAAGCATGCGCTGACATGGCTCACCGTCCTGTTCGTCGTCGGGACGCACGCATCGTCGTGAGACGGCACGTGCGTCGAGCAGTGTTCGGAACAAACCGCGGGACGGCGTTGGCCTGCGGGCCCGAGAAGACTATCGCCTGTAGGGCGTTTTCGCTCAGAAAGCGGACACCCTCATCTCACTGAATGAAATGAGGGCGTCATCGTGCGAACGGCGTCTCAGTCCGTGGAGTCCTTCGTCGTGGAGGTCGCCTCGTCGGAGGTGGCGGTCTCGGACGTGTCCGACGACGCAGTGGACACGCCGTCGTCGGCGCCCCGGTCGCTGTCGTCGCCAGCCCGTGCCAGCCGGACATCCGGATCGGCTTTCCTGCGCGCCAGGAAGATTCCCAGGCCCAGGAGGAAGACGAGGATCGAGACCCACACGTTCACCCGCAGCCCGAGGATGCGGTTGGCGAAGTCGCTTCGCATGAGCTCCACGATGATGCGGCCCATCGGGTAGAGCATGACGTAGAGGCCGAAGGCCTGTCCGCGACGCAGACGTCCGCTGTCCGAGATACGCCAGATGACGAACGCGATGAGCAGGCACCACAGCGCCTCGTAGAGGAACGTCGGGTGGAACGTGCCGAGCACGACCGGCTGACCCGTGGAGTCGACGACGGCCTTGCCGGCTCCACTGTCCCACTGGTGGATCTCCAGGGCCCACGGCACGTCGGTGCGGCGGCCGTAGAGCTCGTTGTTGAAGTAATTGCCGAAGCGGCCGATGGCCTGGGCGAGCGGCAGGCCGGGGGCGATGGCATCGGCCAGAACGGCGAAGGGCACGCCCTCACGGCGTGCGCCGATCCAGGCGCCCAGAGCACCGAGGGCGACCGCGCCCCAAATACCGAGGCCGCCCTGCCACACCTTGAGTGCGTCTACGGGGTTGCCGTTCTCGCCGAAGTACGGCTGCGGTGTCGTGATGACGTGATACAGCCTGCCGCCGACGATGCCGAACGGAACGATCCACAGCACGACGCCTACGGCGGCGTCACGCGCGTACCCGCGGGTCTCGAGGCGACGACCGGCGATGATCGTGGCCACAACGACGCCCGCGAGGATGCACAGGGCGTAACCGCGCAGCGGGATCGGCCCCAGCCACAGGACGCCCTCGGTGGGCGAAGGGATCGTTGCGAGCATCAGGACTTCGCCAGAACCTTGTCGATCGTCGTCGGGGTGGAACCCTCGATGTTCATCATTCCGGCCATGTCGGCGTTCTCGACGTCCTTGCCGTTGATCTTGACGACAGGGGTGGAGTTCACGCCGTCCTTGTTCGTCTGCTCCTCGGTCTGCTCGACGTAGGAGCCGTACGTGTTGTTCTTCACGCAGGAGGCGAAGGCGGACTCGGCACCGTCGCTGATGCCCACGTTCTTGCCGAACTCGAGCAGGTCGTCCTGCGTGTAGCCCTTGCCCTCCTCCGGCTGGTTCTCGAACGTCTCGCGCGTGAACTCGGCGAACTTGCCGGCGTTGGCCGAGCAGAACGCGGCGTTGGCGGCGCGGGCCGAGTTGTCACCCGGGATGTTCTCGTCGAGGAACGTCTTGACGTGGTAGTTCAGCTTGATGTCACCGGACTTGGCCAGTTCGGTGAGCTTCTCCCCCTGCGCCTTTTCGAACTTCCCGCAGAACGGGCACTGGAAGTCGAGGTAGACGTCCACGGTCTTCGCGCTGTCCTTGGCCTTGTCGGCGAAGACCGGCATGCCCTTGCCGCCCGCCATGGCGCCCTGTGGCAGCGACTTGGCACTTGTCGCCTGGGGCGTCTCGTCCTTGCGAAGGCTCATGAAGGCGACGAGGCCGATCGCGAGGACGGCCACGAGCCCCACCACCGACGCGATGACGGCCTTGCTCGGCCCCTTCCTGGGGCCGACGGAGGCCAACTTGTCGGAAGCGTCGGGACGCATGCGCACGAACCTTTCGAAGAAGACCTGAGTGTGTCGTTCAGCCCCAGAGGGCCTGATCCACACTAAACCGGCTGCGTGGGCGCAGGCTGAGTGCCCCCGCCATGACGAGGAAAACGAGGTCGCGGGCGATCTCGAGCGGATACTTCGTGGCGTTCTCGGAGACTGCTCCACCTTCGCTGAAGCAGCCGCAGTCGATGGAGAGCCCCCGGGCCCACGCCGAGGCGATTCCGGCGATGAACACGACGAGAAGAAGCGCTGCGCAAAGCGCCGAGAAGCGGGTGAAGAGCCCCACGAGCAGGAGCACGCCGAGGGCGACCTCGACCATGGGCAACAACGTGCCGATGAGGTTCGACACGTCGTAGGAGAACAGTTCGTAGGCGCGCACCGAACGGCGCGATGCGGGGAAGTTCGTCAGCTTCGGCACACCGGCGAAGAGGAACACCGCGGCCAGTGCGAGGCGGAGCACGAGCGACACCCACGGCATGCGGGTGCCCTCGAGATGCGCCCTGTCCGTCATCCGCGGACGCCCGCCGCGAGTTCGCGCGTTTTCTCCGCAAGTCGCTCGAGACCTTCGTCGAGGTCGACGTCGAGCAGGCACTTGACGAGGGCCGAGCCGACGATGACGCCGTCCGCGTACTGGCCGATCTCGCGGGCCTGCTCGCCGCTGGAGACACCGAGGCCGACGCACACGGGCAGATCGGTGGTGGCGCGCACCTTCTCGACGAGGCCCTTGGCGGCCTCGCCCACCGACGTGCGAGCACCTGTCACACCCATGACGGACGCGGCGTACACGAAGCCGGAGGTGACGTTCGTCGTCGCTGCGATGCGAGCGGGCGTCGAACTCGGCGCCACGAGGAAGATCTTGGCCAGGCCGAGTTCGTCGGCGACCTCGATCCAGTCGGCGCCCTCGTCGGGCACGAGGTCGGGCGTGATGAGACCGCTACCGCCTGCGGCGGCGAGGTCCTGGGCGAACTCGCGCACGCCGTGACGCAGCACGGGGTTCCAGTACGTCATGACGACGGCCGCTCCCCCGGCGTCCGAGACCTCGCGCACCGCGGCGAAGACGTCGGGCACGTGCACGCCCTGCTCGAGCGCTTGCGTGGCAGCCGTCTGGATGACCGGACCGTCCATGAGCGGGTCGGTGTAGGGAAGGCCGACCTCGACGATGTCGCAGCCCGCCTCGACCATCGTGCGCACGGCCCGCAGGCAGCCCTCGCGCGACGGGAATCCGGCGGGCAGGTACCCCACGAGGGCCGCACGGCCCTCGCTGCGCGTCGCCGCGAGAACCTCGTCCAGCTTCGTCATACCTGCGTCTCCTCTTCGTCGCCCGCGACGACGACCTCGTCCTCGTCGATGAGGCCGAACCAGCGTCCGGCGGTGTGGACGTCCTTGTCACCGCGCCCGGACAGGCTGACGAGCACGAGCCCGTCCGGGCCGAGTTCGCGACCGACCTTCATCGCGCCGGCGAGGGCGTGCGCCGACTCGATGGCCGGGAGGATGCCCTCGGTCTGCGACAGGAGCTTGAAGGCCTCCATCGCCTCGGCGTCGGTGATGGGGTGGTACTCCGCCCGGCCGGAATCCTTGAGGTAGCTGTGCTCCGGGCCGACGCTCGGGTAGTCGAGACCGGCCGAGACCGAGTGCGTCTCGATGGTCTGACCCTCGTCGTCCTGGATGACGTAGGTGTAGGCGCCGTGGAGCACGCCGGGCGACCCCTCGCCGGTGAAACGCGAGGCGTGCTTGCCCGTCTCGACGCCCTCGCCGCCGCCCTCGAGGCCGATGAGGCGCACGTCCTCGTCGCCGATGAAGCGGTGGAAGATGCCCATGGCGTTCGAGCCGCCGCCGACGCACGCGCAGATGGCGTCGGGCAGGCGTCCGGTCTCCGCGAGGATCTGCTCACGGGCTTCCTCGCCGATGACCTTGTGGAAGTCACGCACCATCTCGGGGAACGGGTACGGGCCCGTCACCGTACCGAGCACGTAGTGGGTGTGCTCGACGTTCGCCACCCAGTCGCGGAACGCCTCGTTGACGGCGTCCTTGAGCGTCTGACTGCCGTGTTCGACAGGCACGACCTTGGCGCCGAGCAACTGCATGCGCGCGACGTTGAGCGCCTGGCGCTCCGTGTCGACCTTGCCCATGTAGACGACGCACTCGAGCCCCATGAGAGCCGCGGCCGTGGCCGTCGCGACGCCGTGCTGGCCCGCCCCCGTCTCGGCGATGACGCGCGTCTTGCCCATGCGCTTGGCGAGCAGCGTCTGGCCGAGGACGTTGTTGATCTTGTGCGAGCCCGTGTGGTTGAGGTCCTCACGCTTGAGGAAGATCCGCGCACCGCCACAGTGCTCGGCGAACCGCGGCACCTCGGTGAGGATGCTGGGACGGCCCGTGTAGCTGCGCTGCAGTTCGGCGAGTTCGGCGGTGAACGCCTCGTCCTCCATCGCGGCGAGGCGGTGCTCGTCGAGTTCCTCGAGCGCCGCGACGAGCGCTTCGGGAACGTAGCGGCCGCCGTAGGCGCCGAAACGGCCGAGGCCCGCCGGGACCAGCCCTTCACCGGAGGGGCGAACCTGCTTCTCGCTCATGCCAGGGCTCCTTCGCAGGCGCGGATGATGTCGGCCAGCCCCTCACGCGGGGTGCCGTTCTTGACGAGCGCCTCGCCGATGAGGAGCGCCTGGGCGCCCTCCTCGGCGTAGCGACGGGCGTCGTCCGGGCCGGAGATGCCGGATTCGGCGACCTTGACGACGTCCGACGGCAGCGTCTTCGCGATGGGGCCGAAGACCTCGGGGTGGACCTCCAGCGTCTTGAGGTTGCGCGCGTTGACGCCGATGAGCTTCGCGTCGAGCGCGAGAGCCCGCTCGGCCTCATCGGCGTCGTGGACCTCGACGAGGGCGGTCATGCCGAGCTCGCGCGTGATGTCGTGGAAGTCGCGCAGCTGGGCGTCGTCGAGCGCGGCGACGATGAGCAGGACGAGGTCGGCACCGTGCGCCCGGGCCTCGAAGAACTGGTACGGCTCGACCATGAAGTCCTTGCGCAGAACCGGGATGTCGACCGCCGCGCGAACGGCGTCGAGGTCGGCGAGGCTCCCACCGAAGCGCCGCTGCTCGGTGAGAACGGAGATGGCCGTCGCGCCACCGTCGGCGTACGCGTTCGCGAGGTGCGCCGGGTCCGGGATCTCGGCGAGCGCGCCCTTGCTCGGGCTGGAGCGCTTCACCTCGGAGATGACGCCGATGCGGCCTTGCTCGCTGGAGGCGCGAAAAGCCGCGAGCGCGTCACGTGCCGGGGCCTGCGCACGAGCGTCGGCTTCGACGCTGGCGAGGGACCTGACGCGGACGCGCTCAGCGAGATCTTCGCGGACCCCGGCGATGATCGAGTCGAGAACAGTGGTCACTGTCTTATCCAATCATCGTGAGGCCCACGGCCTCACGGGTTGTCCACGGGACGGGTCAGGCGTGGCTCGCCTGGCCCTTCTTCTTGCCCTTGTTCGCCTTGCCCATGGCCCAGCCGACGAGGCCGCCGGCGATGAAGACGATGCCACCGACGATGGCAAGCATGTCGTTACCGAAAAAGACGCCGGCCGCGATGATGAGCGAGGCGATCAGGCAGATGGTGACGCCCGTCCACGCGGCGACGCTGTGACCGTGGTCGAGGTAGGGGCTGTCTCCGGACATCGTCAGGCTTCTCCTTGATGAGGGCGCGCACATTCGTTCCGATTCGTACCGGATCCGACGGGCGCGGCGAGGTGTTCCAGGTCATTCTGTCAGGCTCACACGGCTCGTGCGAGCCCGGGGTGTGGCGCGTGTCGCTCAGGTGCGATCGGTCGGGTCGACGCCGCGCGACATGAGATCCCAGTCGCTCTCCTCGGAGCGCTTGGGCGCCTCACCGTCGACGGGCGCCTCGTAACGACTCGACAGACCGTGCCAGCGGCGCAGACCGAGCAGGCCGAGCACCGAGGACAACAGCGCGAGGAGCGCCGCGAACACGGCCACCCAGAACCAGACGGTGAATTCGCCGCGGGCCACCGCTTCACCGGTGTGGCCGGTGACGGAGGACATGCGGCTCTTCACGGCCGAGGCAGGGTCGAGCAGTGTCCGCAGCGTCAAAGCGACCATGGCAATCGAACCGAGCAAGGAGATGACGCCGGCGGGCCAGCGCGCAATGCGACCGGCGGTCGCGGCGGCCAGCAGGCCCGCGCACGCGACGAGGGCGATTCCGAAGTACCCCGGGATCGCCTGGTTGCCCGTCACGTCGACCGCGTTCGTCGAGAGGACCCCGTCGTTGAGGGTGCCGTTGATCCACGCGCGTCCGGAGGCGATGAGCGCGAGGACGCCCGCGATGAGCGACAGGAGGATGACGCTGCGCTTCGAGGAGATGTCCCTCATCGGATGGGCTCCATCCCGGTGGCGGTCGCAACTGCTCGCAGGGCGGCCGCCGCCTTGTTGATCGTCTCTTGGTATTCGCTCTCGGGCACCGAGTCGGCCACGACGCCGGCTCCCGCCTGAACGTGGGCCACGCCGTCCTTGAGCACCGCCGTGCGGATGGCGATGGCCGCGTCCGCGTCACCGGCGAAGTCGAAGTAGCCGATCACTCCCCCGTACACGCCGCGGCGTGAGCCTTCGCGCGACTCGATGATCTGCATGGCGCGCGGCTTCGGGGCACCCGAGAGCGTCCCGGCCGGGAAGGTGGCCTCGAGCACGTCGTACGCGCTGGCGTCCTCGCGCTTCGTGCCGACGACGGTGGACTCGAGGTGGATGACGTGGCTGTAGTTGCGGATGTTCATGAACTCGACCGTCTCCACGGTTCCGGCGCCGCAGACGCGTTGCAGGTCGTTGCGCGAGAGGTCGACGAGCATGAGGTGCTCGCTGCGTTCCTTCGGGTCGTTCAGCAGGTCGTCGCCCAGCTCCCGGTCGTGTTCCGGCGTCTTGCCGCGCGGGCGCGAGCCGGCGATGGGGTGGGTGATGACCCGCTCGCCAGTCACCTTGACGAGAGCCTCGGGCGACGAGCCGACGACGTCGTAGACGCCGCCGTCGGGCAGGGGCAGGCGCAGCAGGTACATGTATGGGCTGGGGTTGCTCGCACGCAGGGCGCGGTAGACGTCGAGCGCGTCGGCGTCGGTGTCGACGCTGAAGCGCTGGGAGACGACGATCTGGAACGCCTCGCCGGCGCGGATGTCCTCCTTGCAGGCCTCGACCATGTCGTGGAACTGCTCGCGCGTGTGCGTGCTGCGCACGTCCTTCTCGGGCGTGTGCGGCACGGCGACCGTGGAGGGTGCCGAGCCGCCGAGGCGCTGCTGCATGGCGTCGAGGCGCGCAACGGCGTCCGCGTAGGCGCCCTCGACGCCGGTGTCGAGGCCGTCGAAGTTGACCGCGTTGGCGATGAGCAGGAGCGAGCCGTCCTGGTGGTCCATGACGGCCAGGTCGGTGGCGAGCAGCATCGTCACCTCGGGGATGCCCAGCGCGTCCTCGGCATCGTCGCCGATTTTCTCCCAGCGGCGCACGGCGTCGTAGCCGATGGCGCCCACGAGGCCACTCGTCAGGGGCGGCAGGCCGGGGATGCGTTCGGTGTGGAGTAGTTCGAGGCTCTCGCGCAGGGCGTCGACGGCGAGGCCGCTCGTCGGAAGGCCGGTAGGCACATCGCCGAGCCAGACGACCTCGCCGTCACGCTCGGTGAGCGTGGCGCGGCTCGCGGCGCCGATGAACGAGTAGCGTGACCACACGCCGCCGTGCTCGGCGGATTCGAGGAGGAACGTGCCGGGCTCGTCGCGCGCGAGCTTGCGGTAGACGCCGATCGGGGTTTCGGCGTCGGCGAGCAGGCGTCGGACGACGGGAATGACGCGGCGTTCCGTTGCGAGGTGAGTGAAGACGTCGGCGCTCGGCCACGTGGCGCCCCAGGTGAGGTCGGCGGCCAGGCTGGGCGTCGTCGTCATGCGGGATCCTCCGTGGGGTGCTGCTCGTGGGTCGGCTTGAGGTCGTGCTGGTCGATCTCCGACATCGCGCCCGCGGCGGGGCCAGTGGCGTGTGTCGGAGCTCCGACGGTGGCGTCCAGATCGGTGAAGAAGCAGGTGCGCGCGCCGGTGTGGCAGGCGGCACCGATCTGCTCCACGCGGACGAGGAGTGCGTCACCGTCGCAGTCGAGCGCGACGGACTTCACGTACTGCGCATGCCCCGACGTGTCGCCCTTGCGCCAGTACTCACCACGGCTGCGCGACCAGAAGGTGACGCGCCCGTCGTTCAGCGTGCGCCGCAGCGCCTCGTCGTCCATCCAGCCCAGCATGAGCACCTCGCCACTCGCCTCATCCTGGACGATGGCGGCCACGAGACCCGAGTCGTCGCGCTTGAGCCGCTTGGCGATCTCGGTGGGCAGGGGCGTCGAAGTCATGGGTGCCATTGTGCCAACCGCACGTGCCGGAGCGAGAACCCGTCTGTGCTTGGCGGCACCGGGCGGGCGTGAGGGCGCCGCGCCGACGCGGGCAGATGATGCGATTCAGTTCACGTGACGCAGTCTGAGCAGGCGCAAAACGCGTCAGGTGAACCGAACTGCGTCAGCTGCGCCACAGCGACGCTCAGGCGACGCGGCCCGCGCGCGGTTCCAGCGGCACCGTGGCTCCGCCGGGGCGGGTCAGCCAGCGGCGGCCGGTGGGCGACTCCCACTCGCATGTGGCTTCGGCATCCATGCTCACCGCGTATCCGCCGAACGTCTTGGCGCGGTGGTGATGACGGCACAGACTCTGGAGGTTCGACCCGCTCGTTGCGCCGCCCTCGGCGAACGGGATGACGTGGTCGAGGTCTGCAGATGTCCCGGGCCGCGTGCAGTACGGGAAGCGGCACACCTCGTCGCGATCGGTGACGAGGGCCGCCATTGTGGCGTGCGGTCGGTACGTCTGCGACAGCGTGCCGGTTGTCACGACGCGACCGTTAGCCAGATCGCGGGTGAGGCGAACCGCGAACGTCGTTCCGATCGATGCGGCTAGCCGAGCGAGCGCCTCATCTGTCACGACACCCATTCCTGGCACGTCGACGTCAGCGAAGGCAGAGCTCTCCCCTGGTGAGGAACGCAGCGCTCTGACGAAACGCATGGTGGAATACTGCTCGCGCCGGAGGGACTGAGTGGGCGGCGAGTCAGCGGCCAACGGCACTTGCAGCGTGAAAGCAGCATGCACCGAACGGTTCTCGACCATCAGGTCGACCAGCGCATCGACACGACAGCGACCCCGCGACGGCGGCAGCCCTCCTCCGCCCCAGCCGGCGTGCAGGTGTTCGGCGCGGTCCTCGATGACGGCGTGCAGCGCCAGCGCGTCGCCCGTGTCGAGGACGACACGCATCTCGGTGAGTGAGTCGATGTCGAGGTGCGGTTCGAACCACACACCCTTCTCGCGGTCGGCCAGCACTTCGTCAGCCTCCCGAGCGAGCCCCAGGGCACGCAGGAGCTTCCGCACGTCCCGCCGCGCGGCACTGCCGCCCATGCGGCGCGCACCGGACTTCTCCCACCAGGTCAGTGACGCGGGCCAGGGCTTCCGGTTCGACGATGTGGTCGAGTTCGTCCGAGATGACCGTGGCCGTCGCGAAGCGCGCTCGACCGGTCACCGACCTCAGATCCATGCTCTATTATCGCACACTTGTTCGAATCATGTCAGGTCCGTGCGCACCCAATGCCCTGACCCACGTGCCGCTGACTACAGGATCATCGCCCGCAAGCGCCCATCCTTTAGCCGCAGAGCCTCGCTGTTCCGCGGACGAGTGAACGGTTTCCCGGAGTGGCCAAGCGCGTGTCTGACGCACTGGCGATGGCGCGCCCCGAACCAGCGCCCGATGCGCCACGATGGGTTCTGCCCGAACCCAGCAGAGTCACCCGAAGAGGAGCCGCCCGCATGCCCCGTGACGACGACCCGCGTCAGCACATTGCGCAGCAGCTCTCCTACTTCGAGCCTCGTGAAGCCACCGGTAACCCCCTGCGCGAGGCCGCGGTTTGCGTCGTCATCGCCCACAGGGCGGACGAGCCGGTTGTTCTCATGGAGAAGCGAGCACCCAGCCTCCGCGCCCACGCCGGTCAGTTCGCGCTACCGGGCGGCCGGATCGACGCGGGCGAAACGCCCCAGGAAGCTGCCCTCCGCGAACTGCACGAGGAACTCGGCATCGCGGCTTCGGCCGACGCAGTCTTGGGCAGGCTCGACGACTTCGCGACCCGCTCGGGCTATCTCATCCGCCCGTTCGTCGTCTGGGCCGGCGATGTGCTCGACGAGGTGGTGCTCAATCCGGCCGAGGTTGCGGTGCTCCACGAGATCACGCTCCCCCAACTGGACGCGGAACCGCGGTTCGTCGAGCAGCGTGGGCTGGGCGAGCCGGTGTTCCAGTGGCCCTTCGAGGACTACTGGATCCACGCGCCGACGGCGGCGATCCTCCATCAGTTCCGGGAAGTCGTTCTCCACGGCCGCAGCACGCGCGTGGCCCACTTCGAGCAGCCCAAGTTCGCCTGGAAGTAGCGCGCTACTCCGCGTGGGAGGCCACCCAGCCTTCGTGCAGCCGCCGGTAGGGTCCGTCAGCGCCGACGAGTTCAACGTGCGAGCCGCGCTGGACGAGTCGTCCGGCGTCCATGACCCAGATCTCGTCGGCCTTCTCGGCCGTCGCGAGGCGGTGCGCGATGATGACGCTCGTCCGGCCGCGCATCAGCTCGTCGAGTGCCTGGCCGACGGCAACATCGGTCGACGGGTCGACACTTGAGGTGGCCTCGTCGAGGATGAGCACGTCCGGGTCCGTCACATACGTGCGCGCGAGCGCGACGATCTGCCGCTCCCCCGCGCTGAGCCGCGATCCGCGAGCGCCCACCTCGGTGCGCACGCCCTCGGGCTGACGGACGAGCCAGTCCTCGCACCCGATCCCGACGAAGGCGCGCTCGACGCCCGCGTCGTCGAGGTCCGGGCGCGCGAAGCGCACGTTGTCGGCGATCGTGCCGGTGAAGAGGAAACCCTCCTGCGGCAGGTACGCCACGGCCTCGCGCAGCGACGCATCATCGACGTCGCGCAAGTCGAGTCCACCGACGCGCACGACACCCGACGTGGGGTCGACCAGGCGGGTCAGCAGTTTTGCGAGCGTGCTCTTGCCCGAACCGGTCTCACCGACGACGGCGACACTCGTACCCGGCGCGATCGTCGCGTCGACGTCGCGCAGCACGAGGTCGGCGTCGGGCGAGTAGGCGAAGTCGACGTGGTCGAGCTGCACCGACTTGGCGCCCGCGTTCAACGTCTGCGGTTGCGCCGGCGGCACGACCTCGAGGGGCGTGTCGAGCAACTCGATGACGCGTCGCCAGCCGGCGAGAGCGTTCTGCAGGTCGTTGAGGACCTCGGTGGCCGTCTGAACGGGCTGCGTGAAGAGGTTGGTGAGGAACACGAAGGCGGTGATCTCACCGATCGTCATGTGTCCGTTGGCGCCCATCCACGCACCCGCGATGATGACGAGGATGAGCGCGGCGCCGGAGACGCCCTGGCCCGACACGAACGCACCCACGGCACGGATCTGCGCCCCGATGGCGGCCTTGCGCTGCGCCTCGATCGCATCGTCCATGCGCTCCTGGGTGCGCGGCTGAATACCGAACAGGCGGACGGTCGCTGCCCCGGCCACGGACTCCGAGATCGTGCTCAGCATGTCGGCCACCCGCTCGCGGACGACGGCGTACGCGCGCCCGACGAGCCGCTGGAAGTAGCGCAGGAGGAAGAACAGCGGCAGGAAGCAGATCCACACGAAGATGGCGAGCGGCCACGAGTACCAGAGCATGAGGATCGTCGCGACGAGCAGTTGCCCGATGGAGACGATGAGCATCATGCCGCCGCGCTGGACGAACATCGAGATCTGGTCGACGTCGCTCGTCACGCGCGAAACCATCGAACCGCGGCGGGACGCGTTGAGCGTCAGCGTCGACAGGGCGTGCACGTGGGCGAACGCCTTGCGGCGCAACGTCGCCAACCCCCGCTCGGACGCGCGGAAGAGCCTGACGTTCATGACGTAGGAGCAGACACCCGCCACGACGACGCCGAGGGCCGCGAGGGCACACGTCCACCGCACGACGCCGAGATCGACCCCGCCCGGCGCGAGGATGCTGTGGTCGATGGCGCGCTGGAGCGTCAACGGCACGATGACCTGGCTCGACGTGGCCACGAGCGCGAGCAACAGCGTCCAGCCGAAGCCCTTCGTCATCTCCGGAGCGAGCGAGAGCCCGCGCCGCAGGGTGCCGCGGTCGCTCGTCACCTTGGTTGCGCCGGCGCTCATGCCCGGCCCCCTTCAGCCTCGGCGTGGGATGCGTCGGCATCGTCCCCGTCACCGTCATTGACGTCCGCGGCATCAGGGGCAGCACCCTCGGCTTCCTCCACCTCGTACGCGCTGAGCAGCGCCGCGTACCCGGGGTGGCCGGCCATGAGTTCGTCGTGACGGCCGCTGGCGGCCACCCGTCCGTTCTCGAGGTACACGACGCGGTCCGCGAGCAGGATGCTCGAGCGGCGGTGCGCGACGATGACGGTGGTGCTGCCCTCGGTCGCAGAACGCAGCGACGTGAGGATGTCGCCTTCGACGGCGGGGTCGATCGCGCTCGTCGAGTCGTCGAGCACGACGAGACCGGGCTTACCGGCGATCACTCGTGCGAGCGCGATGCGCTGACGCTGACCGCCCGACAGGCGCGAACCACGCTCACCGAGCGCCTCGTCCCGACCGTGCGGCAGGGCCTCGACGAACGTCGCCGCGTGCGCGACGTCGAGTGCGTGATCCACCTCGCCGCGACCGAGATCCGAGCGCCCCAGCGCCACGTTCTCCTCGCTCGACTCGTTGAACACGAACGCGTCCTGCGTCGCGAGCGCCACCCGCTCCTCACGGTTCGCCACGCCACCGATGTCGTGACCACCCACCTCGACGACGCCGGCCGTCGGCGGGGTGAGCCCGACGAGCACCTGAGCGAGCGTGCTCTTGCCCGAGCCCGTCGCACCGACGACGGCGAGCGAGCCGCCGGCGGGAACCTCGAGGTCGACGCCGGTGAGCGCGGGAGCGTCGGCGTCCTCGTACGTGAACGAGACACCGTGCGCCCGCAGCTCCAACGGCCCTTCGGGCAGGGACGCCTCCCGGCGGCGCGGCGGCAGATCGGCTGCGTCGTCGAGGATCGGCTTGACGCGCTTCCACCCGATGGCCACCTGCGGGAGGCTGAACAGGATCCAACCGAAGGCGCGCACCGGCCATGCGAGCAGGCTGAAGAGGTAGGCGACCTGAACGACGTCAGCGGCCGTGATCGAGCCCGAGGCCACACGTTCGGCACCGACCACGACGACGGCGAGCGACCCGAGCGTCGGCAGCGCATTCGTCATCGGGTCGAAGATGCCCTCGGTCCGTCCGAGACGGATGTTGGCATCACGCAGTTCCTCGGCCGAGCGCGTGAGGCGCGCGGTCTCCGAGTCGGCGCGACCGAGCGCCTTGACGACGAGCGCGCCGTCGAAGCTCTCGTCGGCCACGGTGCTCACCTGCGCGCGGGCCGCCTGCGATGCCTCGACACGACGGCGCATGACGATCTGGAACCAGTAGTTGATGACGATGAGCAGCGGGAACACGACGAGCGCGACGAAGCCCAGGACGACGTCGACGAGGAAGATCGAGACGAAGCCGAAGAGCAGCATGATGGCGACGCCGAGCGCCATGGGCAGTGGCTGGAAGATGTTCCAGATCGTCTCGACGTCCGAGTTCGCGTGCGAGAGCAGACGTCCCGAGGGATGTACCTGGTGCCAACGCATCGGCAGGTCCTGGTAGGCGCGCGTCACCCGACGCCGCGTCGAGGCGATGAGGTTGTTGTACGTGATGCCGGCGGCGATACGTCGCACGATGACGGCGATGACGTTGAGGAACACGACGCCGCCGAGTTGCCAGGCCACCTGCCAGGCCATCGCGCCGGTGAGTTCGCCCTCGCGCACGGCAGGCGTGACGACGTCCGCCACGAGCCCGCCGATCACGGACGCGGTGAGCACGGTGAGCACGCCGTAACCGGTCGCCCCGAGGACGGAGAAGACGAACCAGCGCCACTCCTCACGGCACCCTGCCAGGGTGACGCGAACGGGTGACGCGTCGGGGACCAGGTCGGCTGCACTCACGCGGGGGTTCCTTTGCTCGCTCGGTCGCGGGGGTGACAACATTGCGCCATGCCGAACTATGCCCAAGCCGAACGACAGGCTCTCTGCGACACCGCCCTACGGATCGGACCGGACGCTCCGACGCTCTGCGACGGCTGGACCGTGAAGGACCTCCTGGCCCACCTCGCGATGCGTGAGCGTCGCCCGGAGGCCGTCGGCATCCTTCTGCCCCAGGCACGCGACCTCGCCGAGCGTACCCGCGCGCGCTACGCGCTGCGTCCCTTCGAGGACCTCGTCGACATGGTGCGCCGAGGCCCGCACGAGTTCTCGCCCTTCCGCATCCCCGCGGTCGACGCGCGCGCGAACCTGCAGGAGTACTTCATCCACCACGAGGACATCCTGCGCGCGCAGCTGCCTTACGCCGACGAATCGCAGGTGCGCACCGTCGGTGAGCGCCTGCAGAACTCGCTTTACGCCGCCCTGCCGGCCGCCGGCACGATGATGCTGCGCCACTCGCGGATGCGCGTTGCCGCCCTCTGCCCGGGACGCACGCCGGTTGCCCTCACCAGCCCCGACGAGCCGCTCGGTGAAGTGGTCATCGAGGGCCTGCCCAGCGAGGTTCTCCTCCACCTGGCGGGCCGCATGAGCTTCGTTCAGTTCGCGGGCGAGCCGGACGACATCAACCGCTTCGCGTCGGCGCCGAAGGGCATCTGACCAGCGTCCTTCCTTGCTAGTTCAACGAATTCGGGCCCCACCTTCGAGTTGAAGGTGAGGCCCGAAATCGAGTGGCGCGGTCAGCGCACCGGCGCACCGGTGGCTGCCAGGGCCTGCTTGACGTCGCCGATCGTCATCTCGCCGTAGTGGAAGACGGAGGCTGCGAGCACGGCGTCGGCGCCGGCTTCGACCGCGTCCGGGAAGTGCTCGACGGCGCCCGCGCCACCACTCGCGATGAGAGGCACGGTGACCTCGCGGCGCACTGCCTCGATGAGTTCGAGGTCGAATCCGCGCTTCGTGCCGTCGGCGTCCATCGAGTTGAGCAGGATCTCCCCTGCCCCCAACTCCTCCGCGCGCGCACACCACTCGACGGCCTCCAGGCCGGAGCTCGTGCGGCCACCGTGCGTCGTCACCTCGTAGCGCCCGTCGATGCGCCGCACGTCCGCGGACAGCACGAGAACCTGGGCGCCGAAGCGGTCGGCGATCTCGGCGATGACCTCGGGGCGGGCGATGGCACCGGTGTTGATACCCACCTTGTCCGCGCCCGAACGCAACAGACGGTCGACGTCGCCGACAGTGCGCACGCCTCCCCCGACGGTGAGGGGAATGAAGACCTGCTCGGCCGTGCGCGCGACGAGGTCGTACGTCGTCGATCGGTCCGCCGAGCTCGCGGTGACGTCGAGGAAGGTGAGTTCGTCAGCGCCCTGACGCTCGTAGCGTGCCGCGAGTTCGACGGGGTCGCCCGCGTCACGAAGATTCTCGAAGTTGACGCCCTTAACGACGCGTCCTGCGTCGACGTCGAGACAGGGAATGACACGTACCGCAACCGTCATGGCACCGAGCCTAAGCCCTCAGGCCGCGCGCCCGGCCGGTACGTTTGCTCCGTGAACACGCCGCCCATCGCCGTCCGATCGCCCGGTCTCGCCGCGGCGCCGACGTTGTCACCGGACGCCGTGCTCGCGTGGTTCGACACCCGCGCGTCCCTGAACGAGCGCTGGCTGTTCACCCTCGACGGGCGCTCCGGGGCAGGTAAGACCCAGCTCTCGGACCGCCTCGCTCAGCACTACCCTCGCGCCCAGGTGCTTCACCTCGACGACCTCTACCGCGATTGGGACAGCCTGCCCAGCGGCGTGTTGCGTGCCCGCCAGCTCGTCGAACACTGGCGCGCCGGCCGCTCTCCGAGCTACAAGCCGACGCAGTGGGCCGGTATGCCACCGCGCGAGCGTGAGCCCATCCACGCCACCCGCTCCCTCATCGTCGAGGGCGTCGGCGCCGGATGGGTGGGACAGAACATCGCGGAGGGCTCGGCGTGGCTGGAGGCCTCGCGCGAGCAGCGGCGCATCCGTGCACTGCGTCGCGACGGCGAGATGTTCGCGCCGTACTGGGTGAGCTGGGAGGCGCAGGAACGGTCCTGGTTCACCGCGCATCCGCCCCGGGCGGACGTCGTCGTCGACGCGAGCGACCTCACGGACGAAGAACGCTCCGCTGCGCACTGAGGCCGCCGACCTGCCTCAAACAGAACGTGACCGTTCAGTCGTTCGGGATCTCGCCCTGATTGACGTGGACGAGAGCGGCCAGCCGTGAGGCCTCCGCCTCGGCGGACGGGCCGTCCGCGCGCTGGATCGCCATGACGGCGAGCTGCTCGGTGTCGGCCAGGTCGAGCAGGCACCACGGGCGCCCGCCGCCGAACTGGACGCCGACGATCTCGGCCCACGGCACGAAGCGCCTCGTCAGCAGGTTGCGCACCGTGATGCCCTCGGGCGACGGCTCGGCCTTGACGAGACCCCACCGGCTCAGACCCCAGCCGAGGAAACAGCCGAAGAAGAACACGGCCCACTTGTCGAGCATCGTCCAACCGGTAGCCCCGCCGGTGGGCAGGACGACGAAGGCGACGACACCGAAGGTCACGACCATCGCCACGGCGGCTGCGAAGGCCACCGCTCGGCCGCGACGCGGAATGAACGGACGATAGGCGTCCTCGTTCTTGGCCATGTGATGACTCCTCTCGGGTGCTCGGGCGCGACGCGTGGATCAGAGCCGGCAGGCGGCGATGTCGGTGACGAGGATGGCGCGCGCTCCGAGGTCGTACAACTCGTCCATGACGCGGTTGAGCGAACGGCGGTGCACCATGACGCGCACGGCGACCTGGTTCGGGTCGTGAAGCGGCGACACGGTGGGCGACTCGCTGCCGGGCGTCAGCGCGGCGGCCTCCTCGACGAGTGCGGCGTCGATGTCGTAATCCATCATGACGTAGTGGCGCGCGGTGAGAACGCCCTCGAGACGGCGCACGAGAGTCGCAGCCTGACCGGACAGCTCGCGGTCGGAGGGACGGATGAGCAGGGCCTCGCTCGTGAGGATCGGGTCACCGAAGACCTCGAGTCCGGCGTTGCGCAGGGTCGTACCGGTCTCGACGACGTCGGCGATGACGTCGGCGACGCCGAGCGTCACAGCCGTCTCGACCGCACCGTCGAGGCGAACGACCTCAGCGTTCACACCGTTCTTCTCGAGGTCGGCCCTGACGAGGCCGGCGAACGACGTCGCGATGCGTCGACCTTCGAGGTCGGCAACGCTCGACGCGACGCCCGGACGCCCGGCGTAGCGGAACGTGGACGCCCCGAAGCCGAGCTGCAGGTGCTCGACGGCCTTCGAACCGGAGTCGAGCATGAGGTCGCGCCCGGTGATACCCAGGTCGAGGGTTCCCGAGCCGACGTAGACGGCGATGTCCTTGGGGCGCAGGAAGAAGAACTCGACCTCGTTGTCGGCGTCCACGACGACGAGTTCCTTGGAGTCGCGGCGCCCGCGGTAGCCGGCCTCCTTGAGCATCGAGGCGGCGGATTCGGAAAGGGCGCCCTTGTTGGGGACTGCGACGCGCAGCATGGTGTCCTTCCGGCTCAGAGGTGGGAGTAGACGTCGTCGAGCGTGATACCGCGCTCGATCATGAGCACCTGCAGGTGGTACAGGAGTTGACTGATCTCCTCGGCCGCGGCGGCGTTGCCCTCGTGCTCGGCGGCCATCCACACCTCGGCGGCCTCCTCGACGATCTTCTTGCCGATGAAGTGCACGCCCCGGTCGAGTTCGGCGACGGTGCCGGAACCCTCTGGGCGCGTCTGCGCCTTCTCATTGAGTTCGGCCCACAGCTCTTCGAACGTCTTCACAGGGTGCAAGGTTACCGGTCGCACGCCCTCGGCCCGCGCGCCGTCCGGCATGGAAGCCGGACGACGTTCATGCACCGAGCGCGCGCAGCGTCACCTCGGTGGCGACGGCCGCGGTCGCGGCCTCGTGGCCCTTGTCCTCCGAGGAGTTCTCCAGGCCTGCACGGTCGAGCGCCTGCTCGTCGTTGTCGCACGTGAGCACACCGAAGCCGATGGCCTTGCCCGTCGTGACGCCGATCTGGGTGAGGCCGTCCGTGGCAGCGCTGCAGACGTAGTCGAAGTGCGGCGTTCCGCCACGGATGACGACGCCGAGCGCGACGAGGACGTCGAACTTCTGCGCAAGACGCGCGCAGGCCGCTGTCAGTTCGAAGGTGCCGGGCACGCGCACGAGCGTGACGTCGGACTCGGCGACGCCGGCGTCGGCCAGGCCGCGGCGAGCGCCGTCGATGAGGCCGTTCATCACGACGTCGTGCCAGCTGGCCGCGACGATCGCGACGCGCAGACCCGAGCCGTCGACGTTGAGATCGGGGGAACCGTGTCCACTCATGATGCTTCTCCTACCTGAGGTTCGTCGCCACGGTCGAAGGTGTGACCGAGACGTTCGATCTTGGTGCGCACGTACGTCGCATTGTCCGGGCCCATACCGGCCACGAGCGGAACCCGCTCGACGACCTCGATGCCGAAGCGCGCGAGCTGCGCTGCCTTGTCGGGGTTGTTCGTCAGCAGCCGCACGCGGGTGTGACCGAGCGCGCGCAACATGGCGGCCGCCGCACCGTACTCGCGTCCGTCGATGGGCAGCCCGAGCTCGACCTGAGCGTCGACGGTGTCGAAGCCCGCGTCCTGCAGGCCGTACGCGCGCATCTTGTTGAGCAGCCCGACGCCGCGCCCCTCCTGGCCGCGCAGGTACAGCACGACGCCGCCCTCGCGCGAGACGAGGCGCTGCGCTTCCCGCAGCTGCGGGCCGCAGTCGCAGCGCAACGAACCGAGGGCGTCACCGGTGAGGCACTCGGAGTGCAGGCGCACGAGCGGTACCTCCCCCGGCTCGCGCTCGCTCACGAGGGCCAGGTGCTCAGCGCCGCTCTCGCGGTCCTCGAAGCCCCACGCCGTGAACGTGCCGTACTCCGTCGGCAGGTTGGCGGAGGCGATGTGCTCGACGCGGTCGTGGCGCCGGCGCCACTCGATGAGCTGCTCGATCGTGATGACGGCGAGCCCCTCGGCCTCGGCGAGCTCCACGGCACCCGGCAGGCGCATCATCGCGCCGTCGTCGTGGACGAGTTCGACGATCATCGCGACCGGCGAGAGGCCCGCGAGGCGGCACAGGTCGACCGACGCCTCGGTGTGGCCGTCACGCTCGAGCACGCCGCCCGGTCGGGCGCGCAGCGGGAAGACGTGACCGGGGCGCGTCAGTGCGTCAGGAGGCGTGGTCGGGTCGGCAAGCAGACGCAGCGTCAGTGCGCGGTCGGCGGCCGAGATGCCGGTGTGCACGCCGCCCTTCGCATCAACGGAGATCGTGTACGCGGTGCCCTTCGGGTCTTCGTTGCGCGAGACCATCGGCGGAAGGAGGAGCCGGTCGGCCACGTCGTCCGGCATCGGTGCGCAGATGACCCCCGAGCTGTGACGGATCGCCCACGCCATCCATTCGGCGGTCATCGTCTCGCCGGCCATGACGATGTCGGCCTCGTTCTCGCGGTTCTCGTCGTCGGCAACGAGCACGGGGCGTCCGGCACGCAGCTGCTCGAGGGCGTCCTCGACGCTCGACAGCCGCAGTGCCTCCTCGGATGCGTTCGGGGTGGTCATCACGATGCCTCCATCTCACGGGCCGCCACGTCCCGGCTGCGTGAGGCACGCAGCCACTGGGTGAAGCCGTAGGCGACGAGCAGGGCGTACAGCGCATAGAGCGCAGCACTCGGGTAGTACTTGGAATAGATGAGTTCAGGCACGCCGACGAGGTCGACCGCCAGCCACATGAGCCAGAAGTCGTTCCAGCCCCGGGCCATGGCGTACGTCGCGAGTAGCGAGCCGACGAAGATCCAGGCGTCGCACCAGAAGTACCACCAAGGGGCGGGCCACCCGGCACCGATGATCTCGAACACCCAGTGCATGACGACGACGCCCGCGCCCCAGGCGATGACGTAGCCGAGACGCTGTTTCGCGCTCGCCCAGTGCGGGATGACGGCCTCGCCGGTGCTGCCCTTGTTCTTGCTCTCGCGCCACACGTACCAGCCGTAGAGCGAGGTAACGATGAAGAAGATCTGACGCCCGGCCTGCCCGAGCATCGGCGCCCGGTCGTCCATGCCGAAGACGAGGCCCGCGAACACGGTGAAGAGCAGCACGTTACCGACGATGCCGACAGGCCATGCCCACACCTTGCGGCGCATGCCGCCGATCGCCGAGGCCATGCCGAAGCCGTTGCCGATGATCTCGCGCCACGTGATCTGCGAGCCGCCGATCGTGAGGTGCGCCGTGTAGATCTGCTCCCAGACGCTCATGCGCGCTCCGCCTTCGCCAGGCGTTCCTCGAGGGCCGCAAGGCGCGGGCCGACGAGGTGCTCGACGTACTTGGCAAGCACATCGACCTCGACGTTGACGACGTCGCCGACGCTCGCGTCACCGAACGTCGTGAGGTCGAGCGTCGTCGGAATGAGGCTGACGGTGAAGGTGTCGGCCTCGCGTGAGGCCACCGTGAGCGAGACGCCGTTGAGCGTGATCGAACCCTTCTCCACGACGTAGGGCGCGAGCTCGACCGGCAGGTCGAAGCGCACGACGCTCCAGCGCTCCCCCGGCTCGATGGCGACGATGCGCGTCGTGCCATCGACGTGACCCTGCACGACGTGGCCGCCGAACCGGGCGTCCGCCCGCATGGCGCGTTCCAGGTTGACCGGCGATCCGGGCTGCAGAGCACCGAGGCTCGTGCGGTCGAGGGTTTCCTTCATGACGTCGAGCGTGAAGGTGAGGGTGTCGAACGTCGTCACCGTGAGGCAGACGCCGTTGACCGCGATGCTGTCGCCGTGGTGCGCGTCCGTGAGCACCTCGGCCCCTTCGACGGCCAGGACGACGGCGTCGGCGGTGTGCTCGATCGAGGCAACCCGGCCTTTGGCTTCGACGATTCCGGTGAACACGGTGTTCAGCTCTCCTCACGCGTCGCAAGCGGGCGCAGGGTCAGGCGCAGGTCGGTCTGCGCTGGGGTGGTGGCATCAGCGGGCGTGACGAGGCTCGTCACGTCGACGAGGTCGAAACGCCGCAGGTCGGTCATGGACGCGGCGCCGAAGTCTGCCGCTGCGGGCCTGCCGGCGCCGAGCATCGCGGGGGCGACGTAGGCGAGTACCTCGTCGACGCGCTCGGCCGCGAGGAAGGCGGCGGCGAGCGTCGGCCCGCCCTCGAGCCACACCGCGTGGATGCCGCGCTCGTGCAGCACCTCGAGAACGGCGTCGACGTCGTGGGTGCGCAGCTGGAGGGTCTCGGCGGCGTCGTCGAGGACGCGAGCGTCGGCGGGCAGGTCGCGGTCACCGACGACGACGCGCAGGGGCTGCGTCGGGAGGTTCGTGCCGTCGGTGTCGCGGACGGTGAGCTGCGGGTCGTCGGCGAGCGCCGTTCCCGTGCCGACGACGACGGCGCCGTGCTCCGCGCGGAGCCGGTGGACATCTGCGCGGGCCGTGGAACCGGTGATCCATCGGGAGGTGCCGTCGGCGGCAGCGCTGAAGCCGTCGAGGGTGGCGGCGAACTTCCAGCGGACGACGGGCCGAGCGTGGGTGACGGAGAACGTCCAGTCCTCGTTGAGCGCGGCCCCCTGGCGTGCAAGCTCGGCGTCCTGGTCGACGGCGATGCCCGCGTCCGAGAGGACGCCTGCTCCCCCGGCGGCTGCGCCGTTCGGGTCGCTCTGGCCGTAGACCACGCGGCCCACACCGGCTGCGACGAGCGCGCGGGCGCAGGACGGCGTACGGCCCTGGTGGGCACAGGGTTCGAGGGTGACGTAAGCGGTGGCTCCACGCAGGTCCACGCCATCGGCGTTCGCCTGGGCGATGGCCGCCGCTTCGGCGTGCGGCGTTCCGGCGCCTCGGTGGTAGCCCTCGGCGAGCACCGAGCCGTCGGTCGAGACGATGACGCAGCCGACGCGCGGGTTCGCGTCCGGAAGCGGCGAAAGAGCCGCGAGCGCGACGGCACGACGCACGGCGCCTGAGCGGTCGAGCTTCATCGTTGTCACCTCCGGTTCGGAACGTCACCGTTCACCGGGGTGGTGCGAGATCGCACGAAATGCAGGCTCGTCACACGACGAGCAGTGCACGGCATCTTGGGCGATGCCGAACACCGGCGCTCGCTCACGCGACCGCCCTCATGCTGCCTCCCATCCGGACTTTAACCGTCGGTCTCGGAATCTCACCGAGTCAACCGACCCCTGACGAAGCGGGCCGGGTCGCGGACTTTAACCGCCGGCTAGGAATTTCACCTACCCCGGAGCACGCCGCTCATGCTACACCCGGGGTGCGCGCCTGCGACCCCGGGTGTCAACGATCGGAACGTCAGTGAGCGTGGCCGGCTGCGAGACGTCGCAGATCCTCGACGGCGTCGGCCGCCGAGGCCGCGCCGTACACGGCGGAACCGGCGACGAACGTGTCCGCACCGGCTTCGGCGCACTGCTCGATCGTCTTCGCGGAGACGCCGCCGTCCACCTGGATCCAGATGTCACCGCCGTGCTTCTTCACGCTCTCGCGCACAGCGCGCACCTTCGGCATCTGCTCGGCCATGAAGGACTGCCCACCGAATCCGGGCTCGACCGTCATGACGAGCACCATGTCGAGTTCGGGCAGCAGTTCCTCGTACGGCTCCCACGGGGTGCCGGGCTTGATGGCCATCGACGCGCGGGCACCGGCAGCGCGGATGTCACGCGCGATCTTCTTCGGGTCGGCGGCGGCCTCGACGTGGAAGGTGACGCTCTTGCAGCCCGCTTCCGCGTACTGCGGGGCCCAGCGGTCGGGGTCGTCGATCATGAGGTGCGCATCGAGCGGCATGGGTGCCACCTTGAGCAGCGACTCTACGACGGGAAGCCCGAGTGTCAGGTTGGGCACGAAGTGGTTGTCCATGACGTCCACGTGTGCCCAGTCGGCATTCTTGATCGCGTCGAGTTCGCTCTGCAGGTTGGCGAAGTCGGCCGAGAGGATGCTCGGCGCGATGCGCATGGTGGGTTCGACGCGGGTGGTGTCGGTCATCTCGGGCCTTTCCGGTGGTCAGCGCGTCTTGCGCAGGAGGGCGAAGAACATGGCGTCGGTGCCGTGAAGGTGCGGCCACAGCTGGACCGACGGCAGGGTGCCGATGCGCTCGAGCGGCTCGTCGTAGGCGTCGAGGAAGTACGGCCAAGCGTCCTCCTGCACGAGGTCGTCGCGCGCACCGAGCACCTCACCGACGACAGCGAGCGTCTCGGCCGGGTGCGGCGAGCACGTCGCGTAGCCGACGATGCCGCCCGGACGCGTGGCGTCGAGCGCGGAGTTGAGCAGTTCCACCTGCAGGGCGGCGAGCTCTGCGACGTCGAAGGGACGCCGGCGCCAGCGCGACTCGGGTCGGCGACGCATCGCACCGAGGCCGGTGCAGGGAGCGTCGAGCAGGACGCGGTCGTACGTCGCGGGTTCCTCGGCGCCGAGCTCACGGCCGTCACCGGTGCCGACGTAGATCTCGGCGCCGTCGTCGAGCAGAGCGCGCAGCGTGCGGCGAACGAGCTCGGTGCGGTGCTCGCTCGACTCGTTGCAGAACAGGACGTGTCCGCGCAGGTGCGCGATGGAACCGAGTACCGCCGCCTTGCCACCCGGGCCGGCGCACATGTCGAGCCACTGCTCGCCGGTCGTGGGGCGGGCCGAGGCCTCGGCCATCTCGTTGTCGGCCTCGATCGGCTTCGCAGGCTCGACGGGCGCTTCGGCCAGGGCGATGGCGAGCAACTGAGAGCCTTCGTCCTGCACAGCAGCGCGCGTCTCGCGGACGGCCGGGATGTTCGCCGGGTCGCCGAACGGCAGGGTAGCCGCGATGGGCGACAGATCGCTGAGTTCGGCACCGGCCTCGACGAGTTCGTCGACGTCCGCGAGGCCCGGACGTGCCACGAGCGCGACGCGGGGTGCCTCGTTGTCCGCGGTGAGCAACGCGTCGAGCGCGTCGTCGAGGCTCGGCTGACCTTCACCGCCGGCCGCTTCGTGACCGCGCAGTGCCTGACGCAGGGCCGAGACGACCCAGGCCGGGTGCGACGTCGCGATGGCGCGCACGTCGTCGGCGTCCTCGACGCCACGGGTGAGGGCGGCGATCCAGGTGTCGCGGTCACGTTCCCCAGCGCGGCGCAGAACGGCGTTGACGAAGCCGGACGCACCGGCGCCCGCATGCTCACGAGCGAGCGCGACGGTCTCGGACGTCGCCGCATGCGTGGGCACGCGCATCGAGAGCAGTTGGTGAACTCCGAGGCGCAGGATGTCGAGCACGATCGGGTCGATGTCGGCTGGCGCGCGGCCTGCTCCGACCTCGATGACCCGGTCGTAGAGGCCCTGACGCCGGATGGTGCCGAGGGCCAGTTCGGTGGCGAAGGCCGCGTCGCGACCGCTGAGGTCGTGGCGACGCAACACCTTGGGCATCTCGAGGTTGGCGTACGCGCCGTCGTCTACCGCGCGCAGAACGGCAAGAGCCGCGGTACGCGCCGGGTCGCCGCTGCGGCGTCGCTCGGACGGGGCGGCCGCGCTGCGGTGGCCCGCACTGCGCAGCCGGGCATCCGATCGCTCTCGGCCCTTGGCGTCACGACGCGAGGCGTCGTGGCCACCGCGAGAGCCGCGACCGTCACCGCGGTCGTCCCGTCGGGGGTTCGAGCCGCGGCCCCAGCCACCCGATCCTTCGCGCGCGTCAGCCACCGAGGCGTTCTCCTTCGTCGATTCGTACGCCGCGTGCCCAATCGGCCGCGACCATGCTCTTCTTGCCCTGAGGCTGCACCTCGAGCAATTCCAGGGTGCCTCCGACGGCGCCCACGAAAACCTGCTTCTTCGTCGCGCGCAGCGCACCGGCCGCCAGGGGCGGGTTCGCCTCGTCGGTCACCGCGAGGGTGCTGCGCAGCACCTTGAGGCGCTCAGCCCGGAACGTCGTCCAGGCCCCTGGCGCCGGGGACGCGCCGCGAATGCGGCGGTCGACAGCGAAGGCGGGCGACTTCCAGTCGATCTGCACGTCCTCGACGAGGATCTTCGGCGCGAGGGAGACACCGTCGGCCGACTGGGCGACGGGCGTGACCTCTCCCGCTTCAAGGGCATCGAGGGTCTTGACGAGCAACGACGCTCCGCCCTCGGCGAGGCGTCCCAGCAGGTCGCCGGCCGTGTCCGTGGCGCGGACGGCCTCTGTCATCGTGCCGAAGACTGGCCCGGTGTCGAGGCCCTCCTCGAGGAGGAAGGTCGAGGCACCCGTGACATCGTCGCCGGCCATGAGGGCGTGCTGCACGGGCGCAGCGCCACGCCACGCGGGCAGGAGCGAGAAGTGCAGATTGATCCAGCCCAGACGAGGCACGTCGAGGACGTCACGTGGGATGAGCGCGCCATAGGCGACGACGGGGCAGGCATCGGGTGCCAGTTCGCGCAGACGTGCGACGAACTCGGGGTCGGACGGCTTGGTCGGCGTGAGTACCTCGACGCCGGCGTCCTCGGCGACGCGACGCACCGGCGAAGCGGACGTCTTGCGACCGCGCCCAGAGCGGGCGTCGGGGCGGGTGATGACACCCACGACGTCGTGGGCCGAGTCGAGCAGTGCGCTCAGCGAGGGAACCGCGGCCTCGGGAGTGCCGGCGAACACAACGCGCATGGGAGCACGTCCCTTCGTCGAGTGGAGCGGGGTCGGGGTATCGGCCTCGGCCGACGTCCGGCCAAGTCTAGTGGGCGCGCTAGCGCCGACAGTCACGCACGATCGGCGCCAACGGCAGACCCCTCAGGAGCAGTTCGTCGCGCAGCGTGTCCGGGTCGGTGAACAGCAACGCGTCGAGCCCCGCCTGCTCGGCGCTCATGACGTTGGCGCTCGAGTCGTCGATGAACACCGCGTCCTCGAGGCCCCCGATGTGACGGGTCACCTCCTCGAGGATCTCCCACATCTCCGGATCGGGCTTCGTCACGCCCTCCTCGCCGGAGACGATGATCTCCTCGAACAGCTCGAGGAAGTCGTGCAGTTCTCGGGCGATCGGGAAGAGCTCGGCCGAGAAGTTCGTCACGGCGAACAGCGGCACCTGCGCTTCGTGTAGTTCTCGCAGGATGGCGACGGTGCCGTCGATGGGCTCGCGGATGGCGTCGGCGTAGTGGTCGACGTAGGCCTGGCCCACCTCTCCGACGGCTGCGTCGTGTTCGGTGAGTTCGGCGACGATCTCGGACCACGGCGTGCCCCCGTCCGCGCGCAAGTTGCGCCCGTGGAAGTCGATGGCGGCCTCGGTGAGAAAGGCATCGGCGCGCTCGCGCCCGACGACGGGTTCGAGGGCGAGCAACGGCTCCCAGCGGATGAGCACGTTGCCGATGTCGAAGACGACGAAGTCGACCGGGTTGGGGGCCGTGTCGTCCGTGAAGCCCCCGAGTTCCTCGAGATCGGGGCCGTCGATGTCGTCGAGTCTGCTCAGGTCAGGCGTCGAAGTCATGGCGCCCACCGTAACGGAATGGTTCTCATGCCAGGCCGTCGAGCATCGGGTCGAGCCGCAGCGTGACGACCGGTTCGCGTGCCGCCGAGCGGGCGGCCTGCACGCCACGCAGCAGCTTCGGGGGCTCGGGCGCACCGGGGTCGTTCCAGCGCACGAGGTAGCGCACCTTCGGGTCGTCGTCGTTCGAGCGGCCCGTCGCGCGATCGAACATGTGGCGTCGTCCCAACGGCAGTGGTCCGAGCACGTCGAGCGGCACGCCGTCGCCGTTCGCGCGGCGCGAGACCTCGTCGGCCACGTCCTGCGCCGCACGTCTCGGCCCCTCGAGCGCGGCCATCCGGACGACCGGGGGTAGACCGACCTCGGCGCGTTCGGCCAGCTCGCGCTCGGCGAACCACCGCGGCGCCGCACGCACGAGCGCCTCCACGCTCGGGAACGGCACGTGGCGCGGCACGCCGCACAGGTAGACCGCTCCCCCGTCAGCGGCGCCCCGCACGAGGCCCGCGGCGGTCGACCAATGCGTGAGCGCCCGCTCGGACGAGTCGAGCCCGGCGCGATCGAGCAGTGCCCACGCGTCGAGCAGGATGGCTGCGCTGTAGCCGTTTTCGGCGACCGGCTCTGCACCGGGCGTTGCGATGACGAGCGCGGGGGTGTCGGGCACCGTGGCCAGAACGTCCGGTGCACCCGATCGGCGCACCGGCACGCCGGGGAAGGCACGCCCCAGTTCCTCCGCGGTGCGACCGGCACCGACGACGAGTGACCTCAGGTCGTGCGCACCGCACTCCGGGCAGGTGATGACGTGGGCGACGTGGCCGCACCAGCGACACGCGGGCGTGGCCCCTTCGTCGGCCAACCCCAGCGGCCCGTGGCAAACGGGGCACGCGGCCTTCGTGCGGCAGCGCGCACAGGCGAGAGCCGGAACGTAGCCACGCCGCGGCACCTGAACGAGGACGGGGCCGTGTGCGAGTGCGTCCGTGGCTCCGCGCCAGGCCTGGGCGGGAATGCGTGCCCGGGCGGCCGGGCCGTGACGTTCGACCGCCCGGTCATCCCCCGTCACGACGACGGCCGGCCCGGTACGAGCCACGGCATCGACGGCGACGAGATCCCCGCTCTCCACCCAGGCCTCGACCGCCGCCGATCGCGTGGGTCCGGCTGAGACGAGCGACGCACCACTGAGGCGGGCTCGCTCGCGCAGGACGTCGCGCACGTGCGGGTAGGGAGCGTGGGGCTCGGCGTGCAGCGAGTCCGTGTCGTCCCACCACACGACGAGCCCCAGGTCCTTCACTGGGGCGAACATCGCGGCCCTCGTGCCGACAACGACGTCGGCCTCACCGCGCACCGTCTTGAGGAACGAGGTGTAGCGCGCCTGCGGCCCTTGATCGGCACTGAGGCGCACGACTTTGTCTCGCCCGAGCAGTGCGGTGCACGCCTCGAGCACGCGCTCGACGTCGCGCGCGTCCGGCACGACGACGAGGCTCCCCCGCTTCGAACGTCGAGCCGCGTCGGCGAGCTCTGCGACTGCCGCCGGCCAGGCGTCGTCACCGAACAGCCCGGGTGCCACGTTCCACGACGCACGTGGCCCTTCGCCGTCGGCGATGTGCTTGAGGAGCGACAACCCGCCGCCGTAGAAGCGCCAGGCGCTCGATGCTTCGTCGACCGCTGCCCCGGCAGGCTCGGTCGGCTCGCTCTCGGCCCGCTCATCGTCGCTCGGCGCACCCGGCGATCCGTCCGCCGCCGTCGTGTCCGATGCGTCAGCGGTCTCCCCGACGGCGTCGACATCCGCCCTTTCTGACGCCGCGGCCTTCTCGTCCCGAGCGTCGAGCGCCGCCTCGGCGCGGGCGTGCCGGGGCGGGATGGCCAGGCGCAGGACGTCGCTGACGTTCCCCGCGTCACGAGCGGCCACGGCGCGAGCCAGCTCCCACACGTGCGGCGTGAGCACGACTTGGGACGAGATGACGCGTTGGATGGGCCGCAGGGTGCCCGAGAACTCGGCCTGCTCGCGCAGAGCCACGACGTAGCCGGTGATCTGTTGCGCCTTGAACCTCACCTTGACGGCGACACCGACTGCGATGTCGTCACACATCTCCTCGGGCACCGTGTACTCGAACTCGCGGTCGAGGTGAGGCACTTCGAGCATGGGCCAGACGACGGCGACCAGGTCGGGTTTCGACCCGGACGACGCGGGCGCTGCGTCGGCGACGTCCGTGCTGGCGTCTCCCGGCTCCTTGCGTTGGGGACGCGCGGCCTCACGCAGCAGGGCCAGCTGTTCGCTGGTCGGTGCGTGCGGCTCGCTCATGGCCCCATGTATACGGCACACCTCCGACAACCGTCGAACGTCCCCGCGTGGACGCCGAAGGGCGCCGCCCCGTCCGGTGTGGACAGGCGGCGCCCTTCGCTCTGTGAGGTCGGTGATCAGCCGGCAGCGCGCTGCAGTTCCTCGACGCGGTTGGTGCGCTCCCACGTGAACCCGTTCTCCAGGCCGGGTGCCTCGGTGCGACCGAAGTGGCCGTAGGCCGCGGTGGGCTGGTAGATCGGGCGCAGGAGGTCGAGCTGCTCGACGAGCGCGGCGGGGCGCAGGTCGAACGTCGTGTCGATGGCCTTCTGGATGACGTCGAGCGGCTTGGTCTCGGTGCCGAAGCACTCGACGTAGAGGCCGACCGGCTGAGCCTTGCCGATGGCGTAGGCGACCTGCACCTCGCAGCGCTTCGCGAGGCCTGCGGCGACGACGTTCTTGGCCACCCAGCGCATGGCGTAGGCGGCCGAGCGGTCGACCTTCGACGGGTCCTTTCCGGAGAAGGCGCCGCCGCCGTGGCGGGCCATGCCGCCGTAGGTGTCGACGATGATCTTGCGACCGGTGAGGCCGGCGTCACCCATGGGGCCGCCGATGACGAACTTGCCCGTCGGGTTGATGAGCTGGCGCACGTTCGTGGTGTCGAGCGCGACGCCGCTGGCCGCGAGTTCGGCGATGACCGGGTCGATGACGTGACGTTCGATGTCGGGCGCCAGCTGCCCGCCCAGGTCGATGCCTTCGTCGTGCTGCGTCGAGAGCACGACCGTCTCGAGGCCGACCGCCTTGTCACCGTCGTAGGCGATGGTGACCTGCGTCTTGCCGTCCGGGCGCAGGTACTCGAGCGTGCCGTCCTTGCGCACGCGGGTGAGGCGCTCGGAAAGGCGGTGCGCGAGGAAGATCGGCAGCGGCATGAGTTCGGGAGTGTCGTCGCAGGCGTAACCGAACATGAGCCCCTGGTCGCCGGCGCCCTGCAGGTCGAGGGGGTCGACACCACCGTCGACGCGGTGCTCGTGCGCCTGGTCGACGCCCTGCGCGATGTCGACCGACTGCTGGCCGATCGAGACGGAAATGCCGCAGCTGTGCCCGTCGAAGCCCTTGAGCGAGGAGTCGTAGCCGACCTCGGTGATGACGTTGCGCACGAGCGTCGCGATGTCGGTGTAGCCCTCGGTGCGCACCTCGCCGGCCACGTGCACGAGGCCCGTCGTCACCATCGTCTCGACCGCGACGCGCGACTTCGGGTCCTTCTTGAGCATGTCGTCGAGGATCGCGTCACTGATCTGGTCACAGATCTTGTCGGGGTGACCTTCGGTGACGGACTCGGAGGTGAACAGACGGGTCAAAGCGGACTCCTGACGTGGGCAGCGGCTGCTGACTGGGGCGCGAACCACCCCGTCACAGCATGTTACTGAGTAGTGAAGATAGACGCGGCGAGGTCGACGACCGCTGCCGCGATGTGAGACTTCGGGGCGGGCCCGACGGTGACGACCTCGTCGGAGTCGGCACGCAGCAGGTGGGCGGTCGACTCGTCCTGACCGAACGTGACGCCGTCGCCGACCTCGTTGGCCACGAGAACGTCGCACCCCTTGCGAGCGAGCTTGGCGCGGGCGTGGAACAGGACGTCGCCGTCGGCGTCGCCCGTCTCGGCGGCGAACCCGACGATGACGCGACGACGCGCCTCCGAGTCGGCCTTCGCGTCACGCTGCGCGACGGCTTCGGCGAGGATGTCGGGGTTGCGCACGAGTGTGATGACGGGCGCCGAGTCGTCGCCCGCGCCGTGCGTCTTCTTGATCTTCGACGTGGCCACCTCACTCGGGCGGAAATCGGCCACGGCGGCCGCCATGACGAGCAGGTCGGGCTCGGCCTCGAGCACCTTCTCGCGCATGGCCCGGGCACTCTCGACCATGACGACGTCGACGCGGGACGCAACGTCAGCGGGCGGCGTGACCGTCGTGACGAGGGTGACCTTGGCGCCCAGGTCGGCGGCAGCTGCTGCGATGGCGAAGCCCATCTTCCCGCTGCTGCGGTTACCGAGGTAGCGCACGGGGTCGATGGCCTCACGCGTGCCGCCGGCGGTGACCAGCACGGTGCGCCCGGCCAAGGGCCCCTGTTCGCGGGCGACAGGAACCTTCTCGGCACCGTCACGGCGTGTACCGCTCGCGGCCGCAGCCAAAGCGGCTTCGTAGATGACGTCGGGGTCGGGCAGGCGGCCGGGGCCGGTGTCGGCGCCCGTGAGTCGACCCGACGCGGGCTCGACGATCGTCACGCCGCGCTCACGCAGCGTGGCGACGTTGTCCTGCGTGGCCGGGTGAAGCCACATCTCGGTGTGCATGGCCGGAGCCATGACGACCGGGCAGCGCGCCGTGAGCAGCGTGTTCGTCAGCAGGTCGTTCGCCATGCCACACGCGGCCTTGGCGAGCAGGTCTGCCGTTGCCGGTGCCACGACGACGAGATCGGCGCTCTGGCCGAGCTTGACGTGCGGCACCGCGTGCACGTTCTCGAAGACACCCGTCTGCACCGGCTTGCCCGAGAGCGCCTCCCACGTGGGAGCGCCGACGAATTCGAGTGCAGCAGAAGTGGGCACGACCGTGACGTCGTGCCCACTCTCCGTGAAAAGACGAAGGAGCAACGCCGCTTTGTAGCCGGCGATGCCCCCCGTCACACCGAGAACGATGCGCATCTGGCGAGACTCAGGCTTCGAGCTTCTCGATCGAGAGCAGACCCTCGTTCATCTCGCGCAGCGCGATGGACAGCGGCTTGTCGTTGGGCTGGGCCTCGACGAGCGGACCGACGTTGTCGAGCAGGCCGTCAGCGAGCTGGCTGTAGTAGCCGTTGATCTGACGCGCGCGCTTCGAGGCGTACGTCACGAGCGCGTACTTGCTGTCCGCGATCTCGAGGAGGTCGTCGATGGGCGGGTTCGTGATGCCGATGGGCTCGGCCTTGGTGCCGGACACAATCACTCGTTTCGTCGTCAGTTTTCGGGGGTTCTCATCAATGATACGAGTTCTTCGGCCGCACGCCGAACGTCGTCGTTGACGATGACGTGGTCGAACTCGGATTTCGCGGCCAGTTCGACCTTCGCGGTCTGGAGGCGTCGCTCGCGCTCCTCCTCGGTCTCGGTGCCGCGCCCGACGAGCCGGCGCACCAGCTCGTCCCAGCTCGGCGGCTCGAGGAAGACGAAGAACGCGTCGGGCGCGTTCTGCTTGACCTGGCGCGCACCCTGGAGGTCGATCTCGAGCAGCGGCAGCTTGCCCTCGGCCATCGCCTCCTCGACGGGGGCCTTCGGCGTGCCGTACGAGGCACGACCGTGGACGATGGCGTGTTCGAGGAAGCCGTCCTCGCGCGCCGTCCGGGTGAACTCCTCGTCGCTGAGGAAGCGGTAGTGGACTCCGTCGATCTCACCCGGGCGTGGCGGGCGCGTCGTCGCGGAGACCGAGAGCCACACCTCCGGGTAGTGCTCGCGGATGTAGGCGGCGACGGTGCCCTTGCCGACCGCGGTGGGGCCGGCCAGGACGACGAGGCGTCCACTCATCGAGGATTCCTTCCACGGCGAACTGGTGCGAGACGCCCGCGAGGGCGTGTCGCTCATCCTTTCACAGGCCGACAGTTGGCCGCCCGGCCCCTGTTCAGGCCGAGCGACTCACGCCAAGCGAGCCACACTCTCGCGCGTGCGCTCCACAGCCTCGATGAGCGAGCTGACGTCCGGGCCGGCCTTGAGCACGTCGCGCGACGTCGTCGGGATGACGCGCTCGACGGAGGCGCCGAAGACTTCCTTGATCGTCTCGACCGTGCCGCCCTGCGCGCCGAAGCCCGGCGCGAGGACCGGCGCGTTCGACGCAGCGAGCGCGTCGCGCAGGCCGAGGTCGTCGAGCGCCGAGCCGATCGTGGCGCCCATGACGAAGCCGACGTGGCCCCACTCCCCCCGGCCGGCAGCCTCGGCGTTGTCGCGGGTTGCCGCAGCGACGATGTCGCCCGCGACGCTGCCGCCGGGCGTACTCGCGTGCTGGACGCCTGCGCCCTCCGCGTTCGAGGTGAGCGCGAGCACGAACACGCCGCGTCCGGTGTCCCGCGCGAGGTCGAGCGCCGGGCGCAGCGACTCGTACCCGAGGTACGGGCTGAGCGTGACCGCGTCGGCCGGCTCGGGCGCGTCCTTGCCGAGAAACGCCTCCCCGTAGGCCGTCATCGTCGTGCCGATGTCGCCGCGCTTCACGTCGAGCACGACAAGCGTGCCTGCTTCGCGCAGTTCCTTCGTCACGCGCTCGAGCAGTGCCACACCGCGCGAGCCGAACACCTCGAAGAAGGCTGACTGCGGCTTGACGGAGGCGACGCGTCCGCCGAACGCCTCGACGCACGTCAGCGCGAACCGCTCGACACCCTCGTAGCTGTAGGGCAGCCCCCACCCCTCGACGAGGCCACGGTGGGGGTCGATGCCGACACAGGCCGGGCCGAAGCGCTCGTGCGCGGCCTTCAGTCGAGCACCGAAACCGGCTTCGGGTGACGTGGTGGTCATGGCGGTTCTCCTGGTCGAACGGTCGGCGTCAGCGGTGCGCGACGGCGGTCATGGCAGACGGGGGCATGGAGAGCTCTGAGCAGTGGCGGCGCAGTGCGTCGAGGGTCGTGACGCCGGCGCGTGGGTCGCGGATGAGCGCGGTTCCCATCTGCACCGCGCTCGCTCCCGCTGCGAGGGCTGCGACGACGTCCTCAGCCCGCGCGATGCCGCCCCCGGCCACGATCGGCGCGCTCGGGAGTCGGCCGGCGATCATCGCGGCCTTGAGTTCGAAGACGGCGCCGAGCGTCATGGGCAGCAGTGCCGGCCCGGCCATCGTCGCCGCGCCGCGCGTGCGGGGTCTCAGCGTCGTCGGGTCGATGCTCGTCGCTGCCGGCGGGTGACCGACGACGATGACGTCGACACCCGACTTCAGTGCGGCGCGGGCCAACTCGACGACATCCGTGCCCAACGTGAGCTTGGCGAAGAGGAGCAGGTTGCGTGGGAGGTGTTCGCGCACACGGGCGACGACCTTCGTCACGGCGTACTCGTCACGCGCGAAGGGGCGCCCGCTGTTCGCCTCGTTCGGCACGGACAGGTTCATCTCGACACCGAGCAGACCGCGCGCTGCGGTGCGACGACGCACGGCCGCAGCAGCCTCGGCGAAGTCGCCGCTCGTGTCCCCCGCGATCGACGCGACGACCGGCGTCTCGCCGCAGATCTCCCACGGCAGCCGCGTGGCGCTCAAGGCGTTGGCGCCGATGTTCGGCACGTCGTGCGGGTGCACCACCCCCGAGGGCGTCTCGACGAGGACGCGGCGTTCGCTGCTCTCCCGGGCTTCACTCGTCAGCGTCGGCGTGACGAGGGCCCCGAACCCGCCGAGTCCACCCCAGCGCACGAGTTCGTGCCCGAACCCGCCACAGCCGGACGCCGCGAGAAGCGGCGAGGCGAGGCGGTGGTTGCCGAGCGTGACCGACACGTCGATGTCTTCGGGAGGCGTGTTCGTCTGCGGCTCAGCGCCCTTCGGCGTCTGCGGACTCATCGCTGCTCCAACAGGTCGTGCCAGACGACGCGGTCACCGGGCAGCACCGGGCCCTCGCTGCAGCATCGAACACTGCGAACGTCGCCGGACGCCCCGGCGACCGGCACGATGCACGCACCGCACAGGCCGGTGCCGCACGGCATGGGCATGTCGAACGCACCCTGCAGCACGGCCCCTCGACCCTGGGAGGCCGCCGTCATCGCCGCAAGAGCCGACACGTCGCCGGCGGCGTACACCACCGGTGCGTCACTTACTCGGAGCGCGGCATCGAGCGCGACCTGCACGAGGTATTCGAGCGACGTCACGCCCCCCGCTTCCGGCACCACGGTGACGACGTCACCCACGAGACGGCGTGCTTCGATGACACCGAGCAGGTGACGGTCGTCGCGACCGCCGATGACGACGCGCGGCACCTGGCTCCCCGCTCGACGCAGTTCGGTGATGAGCCACACGAGCGACGCCGCGCTGGCACCGACGCCCGCGACGACCGCACGCACCGGCTGCGACGGCAGCGGGAAGCCACGCCCGAGCGGGCCGAGGATGCTCACCTCGTCGTGGAGGCGTCGCCCGGCGAGCCAGGCACTGGCCTCGTCGGCGTCGGGGTCGATGACGACCTCGACGGTGCCGCCGAACGTTCCCGTGGGAGTGACGGCCCGCAGCGGCAGCGCGCGTCGGGTGATGATCGCCGACGCCTCGTCACCGATCGCCACCGAAACGAGCTGTCCCGGCCGCGCCGCCTCGGCGATGCCGGGCGCGACGAAGGTGTGCGCGACGAAGGCACCGACGCGTCGCGTCGCGATGAGCTCACCCGTGACGGAGACGACGCCGTCGGCGTTCGACGGCGACGCCTGCGCGTCCGGTGTCGTGCGTGCGTTCAGGGCGGGCCTCAGCGCGCCGCGAACAGGTTGAGGTCGGCCGCGTGCTCCTGCAGCGACTTCACCGAGAACTCGCCCTGCATGCCGGCCTCGATGGCCTGCACGGCTGCGGCGAGCTCCTGAACCGTCGTGATGACGGGCGCGTTCATCGACGTTCCCGCCGCGCGGATCGCGTAACCGTCGGCGCGCGCATCCTGGCCGGACGGCGTGTTGACGATCATGCCGACCTCGCCGTCGAGGATGCGCTGAACGATTGTCTTCTCGCCGTCCTCGCCCTGGCCCTGCGAGTGCTTGCGCACCGTGGTCGAGGCGATGCCGTTGCGGCGCAGCACGTCCGACGTTCCGCTCGTCGCGAGCACCGTGAAGCCGAGGTCGACGAGGCGCTTGACGGGGAACAACATGGCGCGCTTGTCGCGGTTGGCGCACGAAACGAAGATGTTGCCCGAGCGCGGCAGCCCCTGGCCCGAACCGAGCATCGCCTTGGCGAACGAGGTGGCGAAGTCGGCGTCGATGCCCATGACCTCACCGGTGGAGCGCATCTCCGGGCCGAGGAGTGAGTCGACGACCTCTCCCTCGGCGGTGCGGAAGCGCTGGAACGGCAGCACGGCTTCCTTGACCGAGACCGGAGCGTCGAGGGGCAGGTGCGAACCGTCCCCGGTGGGCGGCAGCATGCCTTCGGCGCGCAGGTCGGCAATCGAGGAGCCGAGCATGACGCGGGCGGCGGCCTTGGCGAGCGGCACGGACGTTGCCTTGGCGACGAACGGCACCGTACGGCTGGCGCGCGGGTTGGCCTCGAGAACGTAGAGCACGTCCTGAGCGAGCGCGAACTGCACGTTCATGAGGCCGCGCACACCGATGCCCTCGGCGAGAGCGAGCGTCGAGGCGCGAACGCGGTCGAGCTCCTCGGTGCCGAGCGTTGCCGGCGGCAGGACGCAGGCCGAGTCACCGGAGTGGATGCCGGCCTCCTCGACGTGCTCCATGATGCCGCCGAGGTACATCTCCTTGCCGTCGTAGAGGCAGTCGACGTCGATCTCGATGGCTTCGTCGAGGAAGCGGTCGACGAGCACGGGGTGCTCGGGCGACGCCGTCGTCGCACGCGTGACGTACCCACGCAGCGTGTCGTCGTCGTAGACGATCTCCATGCCGCGGCCACCGAGCACGTAGCTCGGGCGCACGAGCACCGGGAAGCCGATCTCACGGGCCACCTCGACGGCCTCGTCGGCCGAGTAGGCGATGCCGTGGCGCGGCGCGGGCAGGTTCGCCTCGGCGAGCACGCGGCCGAACGCTCCGCGGTCCTCGGCCAGGTCGATGGCCTCGGGAGACGTGCCGACGATCGGCACGCCCTCGGCCTTGAGGGCGCGCGCCAGGCCGAGCGGCGTCTGGCCGCCGAGCTGGACGATGACGCCCGCGAGCGGACCGGCCTCACGCTCGGCGTGGACGACCTCGAGCACGTCCTCGAGCGTCAGCGGCTCGAAGTAGAGGCGCGAGCTCGTGTCGTAGTCGGTGGAGACCGTCTCGGGGTTGCAGTTGACCATGACGGTGTCGAAGCCGGCGTCACGCAGCGCGAACGAGGCGTGCACGCACGAGTAGTCGAACTCGATGCCCTGACCGATGCGGTTGGGGCCCGAGCCGAGGATGATGACGGCGGGCTTCTCGCGCGGCAGCACCTCGCTCTCCTCGTCGTAGGAGGAGTAGTAGTACGGCGTCTGCGCAGCGAACTCGGCTGCACAGGTGTCGACCGTCTTGTAGACCGGGCGCACACCGAGCGCGTGGCGGACGCCGCGCACGACGTCCTCCTTCATGCCCGTCAGCTGTGCGAGCTGGGCGTCGGAGAAGCCGTGCTTCTTCGCCAGGCGCAGCAGTTCCGGCGTCAGCTGGGGTGCGCGCGAGATCTCCTCGGCCACCTCGTTGATGAGCTGCAGCTGGTCGAGGAACCACGGGTCGATCTTCGTGGCCTCGTGCACCTCTTCGACGCTGAGGCCGCCACGCAGCGCCTGCTGGACGAGCAGGATGCGGCCGTCGGTCGGGCGCTTGGCCTGCTCGAGCAGCTCGCGCGCCATCTCGGGCGTCGGCAGGTCGTCGGCGCGCCAGTGGAACTGCGCCTCCTTGCGCTCGATGGAACGCAGCGCCTTCTGCAGCGCCTCGGTGAAGTTGCGGCCCAGCGCCATGGCCTCGCCGACGGACTTCATGGTCGTCGTCAGGGTCGGGTCGGCGGCCGGGAACTTCTCGAACGCGAAGCGCGGCACCTTGACGACGATGTAGTCGAGCGTCGGCTCGAAGCTCGCCGGCGTCTCGGCCGTGATGTCGTTCGGCACCTCGTCGAGGGTGTAGCCGATGGCCATCTTCGCCGCGATCTTGGCGATCGGGAAGCCGGTGGCCTTCGACGCGAGCGCCGACGAACGCGAGACGCGCGGGTTCATCTCGATGACGATCATGCGGCCGTCGGCCGGGTTGATGGCGAACTGGATGTTGCAGCCGCCGGTGTCGACGCCGACCTCGCGGATGACGGCGATGCCGACGTCACGCATGCGCTGATACTCGCGGTCGGTGAGCGTCAGCGACGGGGCCACGGTGATGGAGTCACCGGTGTGAACACCCATGGGGTCGAAGTTCTCGATGGAACAGACAACAACGACATTGTCGACGTTGTCCCTCATCACCTCGAGCTCGTACTCCTTCCACCCGAGGATCGACTCCTCGAGGAGCACCTCGGTGGTCGGGCTGGCCTGCAGGCCCGCGCCGGCCATGCGGCGCAGGTCGGTCTCGTCGTAAGCGAAGCCGGAGCCGAGGCCGCCCATGGTGAACGAGGGACGCACGACGACCGGGTAGCCGAGCTCCTCGGCGCCGGCGAGCACGTCGTCCATGGAGTGGCAGATGTAGGAACGGGCCGACTCGGCGCCACAGCGCTCGACGACGCCCTTGAACTTCTCGCGGTCCTCGCCGAGCTCGATGGCTTCGACTTTGGCGCCGATGAGCGGGCAGCCGTACTTCTCGAGCACGCCGTCCTTGTGCAGGGCGATGGCCGTGTTGAGCGCCGTCTGACCACCGAGGGTGGCGAGGACGGCGTCCGGGCGCTCCTTCTCGATGATGGAGGCGACGATCTCGGGCGTGATCGGCTCGACGTAGGTGACGTCTGCGGTCTCCGGGTCGGTCATGATCGTCGCCGGGTTGGAGTTGACAAGGATGACGCGAAGGCCCTCCTCTCGCAGCACGCGGCAGGCCTGCGTACCCGAGTAGTCGAACTCCGCGGCCTGGCCGATGACGATCGGGCCGGAGCCGATGACGAGGACGCTCTTGATGTCGGTGTTCTTGGGCATCAGGCGCTCACCTTCGCGTCGATGTGGTCGCTCATCATGGCGACGAAGCGGTCGAACAGGTAGGCCGCGTCGTGCGGCCCGGCTGCGGCCTCCGGGTGGTATTGCACCGAGAAGGCGGGGATGTCGAGGCAGCGAAGCCCCTCGACGACGTCGTCGTTGAGGCACACGTGCGAGACCTCGACGCGCCCGAAGTTCGTGCCGTGCTCGGCGTCCGCAGGGGCGTTGGTGTGCCCCTCGATGGGTGCGTCGACGGCGAAGCCGTGGTTCTGGGCGGTGATCTCGACGGTGCCGCTCTCCTTGTCGAGCACGGGCACGTTGATGCCGCGGTGGCCGTACTTCAGCTTGTACGTGCCGAAGCCGAGGGCGCGTCCGAGCAGCTGGTTGCCGAAGCAGATGCCGAAGTACGGAATGCCGGCGCCGAGTACGTCACGCAGGAGGCCGACCTGAGGCGCGGTGGCCGGGTCGCCCGGGCCGTTCGAGAAGAAGACACCGTCGGGGTTGATCGCCTGCACCTCCTCGAGCGTCGCCGTGGCCGGCATGACGTGCACCTCGATGCCGCGCTCGCTCATCATGCGCGGGGTGTTCGACTTGATGCCGAGGTCGACCGCGGCCACGGTGAACTTCTTCTCGCCCTGGGCCGGGACGACGTAGGTCTCCTTCGTCGCGACCTCGGAGGCGAGCTCGCTGCCCTCCATCGTCGGCGCGTTCTTCACGGCCGCGAGGAGTTCGGAGTCCAGCTTGTCCGCGTCCGCGCCGGAGAAGACGCCAACACGCATGGCGCCGCGCTCGCGCAGGTGACGCGTGAGGGCGCGCGTGTCGATCTCGCAGATCCCGACGATGCCCTGCTCGACGAGGTCGTCCTCGAGCGTGCGCACGCTGCGCCAGTTCGACGGGCGGATGGCGGGGTCGCGCACGACGTAACCGGCCACCCAGATGCGGCGCGACTCCTCGTCCTCGTCGTTCATGCCGGTGTTGCCGACGTGCGGCGCCGTCATGACGACGACCTGCTTGTGATAGCTCGGGTCGGTCAGCGTCTCCTGGTAGCCGGACATCCCGGTGGAGAAGACGGCCTCACCGAACGTCGTACCCTCGGCGCCGTAGCTGCGACCGCGGAAGACGCGCCCGTCCTCGAGGACGAGCACGGCGTCGGAACGCCGGGCGAGAACGCCGGTCTGATCGTTCGTGTTCACTGGTGAACCTCTCCGTTGGCGAAGGTGCGGCGTCCGCGCAGGAACGTCGCGGCGACGGCGCCCTTGAGCGTGCGTCCGTGCCAGGGGTTGTTGCGGGAAAGCGACTTCGATTCCTCGCGGTCGACGACGTTCGTCACCGCGGGATCGAAGAGGGTGATGTTCGCGGGGGCACCGGCCACGAGGCCGCCGCCCTGCGACGTCAGGCGGGCGATGCGCGCCGGCCGCGCTGAGGTGGCCTCGGCAACCTGCGCCCACGTCATGCGGCCCGGTTCGACCATCGTCGTGTGGAGCACCGAGAGCGCCTGCTCGAGCCCGAGCATGCCGAACGCGGCGTCGGCGAAGGCGTGCTCCTTGTCGTGGCGGGCGTGCGGGGCGTGGTCGGTGGCGACGGCGTCGATCGTGCCGTCGGCGAGCGCCTCGCGCACGGCCTCGATGTCCTCCGCGGGACGCAGCGGCGGGTTGACCTTGAACACCGGGTCGTACCCGGCGAGCAGGTCGGTCTCGAGCATGAGGTGGTGCGGCGTGACCTCCGCGGTGACGTCGATGCCGAGCGACTTGGCCCAGCGCAGCACCTCGACGGTGCCCGCGGTGGAGGCGTGCGCGATGTGCACGCGGCTGCCCGTGTGACGGGCCAGCATCACGTCGCGCGCGACGATGACTTCCTCGGCGACACCCGGCCAGCCGGGCAACCCGAGGCGCCCGGAGACCTCGCCCTCGTGGCAGCACGCGGAGCCGTCGGCGAGCAACGGATCCTGGGCGTGCTGGCTGACGACGCCGTCGAACGCCTTGACGTACTCGAGGGCGCGGCGCATGAGGCGGGCGTCGTGGACGCACTTGCCGTCGTCGGAGAACACGCGCACCTGGGCGCGGCTGCGCGCCATGAGACCGAGCTCGGCGAGCTCCTCACCGGCGAGGCTCTTCGTCACGGCACCGACGGGGTGGACGTCGACGAGACCGACGCGCTCCCCCAGTTCGGCGATCCGCTCGGCGGCCTCCGCGGTGTCGGTGACGGGGTTCGTGTTGGCCATCGCGAAGACGGCCGTGAAGCCACCGGCTGCGGCGGCGGCCGATCCGGTGCGGATCGTCTCGGCGTCCTCACGGCCCGGCTCCCGCAGGTGCGTGTGCAGGTCGACGAGGCCGGGAAGAGCGACGAGGCCGTCGGCGTCGACGCGCTCGATGCCGGACGGAACATCGAGCCCCGTACCGATTTCGGCGATACGCCCGTCGCGCACGAGGATGTCGGCGGCCCCGCTGCCGACGACGTCGGCGCCGGTGATGAGGTAGTCGGTCGTGCTGGCCATCAGGCGCCGGCTCCTTCGTTCGAGGCGAGCAGGTGGTAGAGAACGCTCATGCGCACGGCGACACCGGCGCTGACCTGGTCGAGCACCTTGGAACGCGCTTCGTCGGCGGCGTCGGGGCTGATCTCGAGGCCGCGGTTCATGGGCCCCGGATGGCAGATGACGGCGTGCGCCGGCAGGAGGCCGAGGCGGTCGCGCGTGAGTCCGTACCCGACCGTGTACTCGCGGGGCGTCGGGAAGTAACCGCCCGACATCCGCTCACGCTGCACGCGCAGCATCATGACGGCGTCGGCGTGCGGGAGCACGGCGTCGAGGTCGTAGCTCGTCTCGAATCCGTCGGCCCCAGCCCACGCGGCGATACCGCTGGGCATGAGAGTCGGCGGCGCGACGAGCGTGACGTGCGCGCCGAGCGTCTTGAGCAGGATGAGGTTCGAACGCACGACGCGGCTGTGCGTCAGATCGCCGACGATGACGACGTGCTTGCCCTCGAGCGTGCCGAGCTGCGCCTGCATCGTGTAGGCGTCGAGCAAGGCTTGTGTGGGGTGCTCGTGGGTACCGTCACCGGCGTTGACCACCATGCAGTCGACCCACTGGCTCACCTGCAGCGGAGCGCCGGAGCGCATGTGGCGGATGACGAGACCGTCGACGCCCATGGCGGCGACCGTGAGCACGGTGTCGCGCAGCGACTCGCCCTTGCTCACGCTCGAGCCTTTGGCGCTGACGTTGATGACGTCGGCCGAGAGCCACTTGCCCGCGATCTCGAAGGAACTGCGGGTGCGGGTCGAGTCCTCGAAGAAGAGATTGACGACGGTGCGTCCGCGCAGGGCGGGCAGCTTCTTGACCTCGCGGTTCTGCACGTCGTGCATCGCACCTGCGGTCTCGAGGATCTGCCCGGCCATGTCACGGCTCAGGTCGGCTGCCGAGAGAAGGTGCTTCATGCGTCGCTCCTTGCGGCGGAACCCGAGATGCGAACCTCGTCGGCGCCGTCGATCTCGGTGATGGAAACCCGCACGTGCTCGCTCGTGGCGGTCGGCAGGTTCTTGCCCACGTGGTCGGCACGGATCGGAAGTTCGCGGTGCCCGCGGTCGACGAGGACGGCGAGGCGCACGGCCTTCGGACGGCCGAGATCGCCGAGGGCGTCGAGAGCGGCGCGGACCGTGCGTCCGGAGAAGAGCACGTCGTCGACGAGGACGACGGTGCGCTCGTCGATGCCACTGGCGGGGATGTCGCTGTGGTGGGCTACGCGAGCCGGGTTCTTGCGCAGATCGTCGCGGTACATCGTGACGTCGAGCCTGCCGACGGGGATGTCGACGCCTTCGACGGCCTTGAGGGCGTCACCGAGGCGGCGGGCGAGGTGCGCTCCGCGCGTCGGGATGCCGAGGAGGACGAGATCGTCGGCGCCCTTGTTGCGTTCGAGGATCTCGTGGGAGATGCGGCGCAGAGCTCGCGCGATCTCGGGAGCCGACAGCACCACCCTCCCCACATCGGGCGGTGAACCGGCCGCCTCGCGGCCCGATTCGGTGTCGGCGGGGTGCCCGTTCCCGGGTACGCCCATGTCGTCGCGCGTCATGCGCAGGCCTCCTTCGCCGCCTCGCGGGACGGATCGTTAAAGGATGATTCCGCGCCCGAGTTTACATGCCCTTCCTCTGGCAGGATGACGCCCGTGACCGACCCGAGCGACACCCCAGCCCGCAGGCTCGAACGCAGCGGCGCTCGCCTCCTCCAGCAGGTCGCGAGCTGATCGGACGTCGAAGCGCCCGCAACCCCTCCATGGGGTGCGGGCGCTTCGGCGGAACTGCGGTCGGCGAGTGTCAGTCGACGAGCGAGGACTTGACCTCGGAGAGCTTCGTCAACAGGCCGCCGATGAACTGCGGCGAGTTGTCGGTCGACAGCTCGGTGGCGAGGTTCTTCGCCTCGGAGACGGCGACGCCGTCCGGAACGTCCTCGACGTAGAGCACCTCGTACGCCGAGACGCGCAGCAGGGCGCGGTCGACAGCCGGCATGCGCTCGAGCGACCAGCCCTTGGCGTAGGTCTCGAGCGCCTCGTTGATGGATCGCCAGTTGTCGACGACACCACGCACGAGCACGGCGGTGTACTCCGGCAGCGGCGCCGGGGTCACGGGGGCGAGGACGCGCTCGTCGAGCAGGTCACGGGCGTTGACGCCGCGCTGTTCGGCTTCGAAGAGCAGGTCGAGGGCGCGCTTGCGCGCCTTGGTGCGAGCGCCCATGAATCAGTTGACGCGGCCCAGGTAGGAACCGTCACGCGTGTCGACCTTGACCTTGGTGCCCTGCTCGAGGAACAGCGGGACCTGGATCTCGGCGCCGGTCTCCAGCGTTGCAGGCTTCGTGCCACCGGTGGAGCGGTCGCCCTGCAGGCCCGGCTCGGTGTGCGTGATCTCGAGGACGACGGAGGCCGGCAGCTCGACGTAGAGGACGGTGCCCTCGTTCGTCGCGACGATCGCTTCCTGGTTCTCGAGGAGGAAGTTCGCCGCGTCACCGACGGTCTCCGCGGGGATGTTGATCTGGTCGTACGTCTTCGTGTCCATGAAGACGTAGTCGCCGCCGTCCTGGTACAGGTACTGCATGTCGGAGCGGTCGACGTTGGCGGTCTCGACCTTGACGCCTGCGTTGAAGGTCTTGTCGACGATCTTGCCCGAGAGGACGTTCTTGAGCTTCGTGCGGACGAAGGCGGGGCCCTTGCCCGGCTTCACGTGCTGGAACTCGACGACGGACCACAGCCCGTTGTCGATCTTGAGAACCATGCCGTTCTTGAGGTCGTTCGTGCTCGCCACGGATTTCCGCCTTCGTTGCTCGCGCGGCACGGGCCTGGCCCGGTCTGCCACGTCACGTCGTCGCTGTGATGCCGACCAGGAGGCGGCGAACAGCGCTTGTCGTTGCTGATTCTGTCGTTGTCACCCGCACGAGACGCACGGGCATCCCCGTCAGTCTAGGGGGCGCGGCGCACCGGCCCGAATCGCGTACGCGCGCAACCCCGGATCAGGCACGGCCGGGGTGATGCGTTTCACGCGTCGGTGTGCTCAGATGGGGGCCATGAAGTGGTCTCGAATCGCCGCGTCCCTCCCTTTCGTCGCAACGGCCGGTGTGGCCGCGCGTGACCTCACGCAGAAGGACCATTCGCTCCTGCGCAACTTCCCCGTCCTGGGTCACGCCCGCTACGGCCTGGAGTTGATCGGCCCGGAGTTGCGCCAGTACATCGTCGCGAGCAACGACGAGGAGCGTCCGTTCAGCCGCGATCAGCGCGCCTGGATCTACCGCTCCGCAAAGGGCGTCAACAACTACGTCGGCTTCGGCACCGACAACGACATGGAGACGCTGCAGGGTTACCCGATCATCAAGCACCGCACCTTCCCGCGGTCGATGGCGGCCGAGACGGAGGATCACGCCATCCCTTGCGCGAAGGTCCTGGGCGGCGCCCGCGGGCGCGCCAAGGCGTTCCGCCCCCGCTCCGTCGTCAACGTCTCGGCGATGAGTTTCGGCTCGCTGTCGGGCAACGCCATCATGGCCATCAACGCCGGCGTGCACCTTGCGGGCGCGATGCACAACACGGGCGAGGGCGGCCTGTCCACCTATCACCGTCAGGGCGGCGAGCTCATTCTCCAGATCGGCACCGGCTACTTCGGGTGCCGTGACGAGAACGGCGAGTTCGACCTCGAGCGTCTCGTGGCCGTCGTCGAGTCGGCGCCGGTCAAGGCGATCGAGATCAAGCTCTCCCAAGGCGCCAAGCCCGGCCTCGGTGGCGTCCTGCCCGGAACGAAGGTGACGAAGGAGATCGCGGAGATCCGTGGTGTCGTCGAGGGCAAGACGGTTGTCTCCCCCAGCCGTCACACCGCGTTCCACGACGAGGACTCGATGCTCGACTTCGTCGAGCGCATCGCGACGAGGACGGGTCTGCCGGTCGGCATCAAGTCCGCTGTCGGCGAGATGGCGTTCTGGCACCGTCTCGCGGACCTCATGTCGAGCACCGACGGTCCCCGCCGGGGGGTCGACTTCATCACGATCGACGGCGGTGAAGGCGGCACGGGTGCCGCGCCCATCGTCTTCTCCGACTCCGTCGCTCTCCCCTGGGCCGTCGGGTTCTCGCGCGTCTACAAGACCTTCTACGAGGCCGGGCTGAGCGATGACATCGTGTTCATCGCCTCCGGCAAGCTCGGCCTCCCGTTGACGGCGACGCAGGCCTTCGCCATGGGCGCCGACATGATCAACGTGGCCCGTGAAGCGATGCTCGCCATCGGGTGTCTGCAGACGCAGAAGTGCCACGAGGACACATGCCCCACCGGTGTGGCCACGCAGAACAAGTGGCTCGCTCACGGCCTCGACCCGCAGCAGAAGAAGCACCGCATGGCGAACTACGTCCTGGCCCTGCGCAAGGACCTGCTCAAGATCAGCGACGCGATCGGTGTGGCACATCCGGCCCTCATCGGCCCGGAGGACCTCGAACTCATGGACGGTGTGCGCCGCGGCGTAGCGCTCGACGAGATCTTCGGCTACCCGGAGGGTTACGGACGCCTCGGGCTCGACCTCGCAGCCGAGATCGAGCGCATCATGGTCGAGGGCGACTTCGTGCACCTCGGCGGTGAGAACGAGGACAACCGGGAGACTGCTGCCACGGAGCAGCCCACGCGCTGACGGCTCTCCCACGAACGCCGACAAGGGCCGGGGCCCTCACCGCTCGGTGGGCCTCCGGCCTTCGTCGTGTCGGCCGTCAGGTGCTCGTCAGGGGTGCGGACGGCTTCGTCGCGACGACGAGTGCGGCCTCACTGGCGAAGTTCAGCAGCCCGTCGTGTGCCTCAGTCGCCGCGAGACGGACGAAGTGCTCCTGCACCGCACGCCGCACGTCCGGCCTCTGAGCGAGGTAGCGTGCGCCGGCGGCCGCCACGCCCGACGAGATCCTGGCCCACAGATCGTCGGGGCTCACGCGCCACCGCCACGTCGTCCGGTCCTTCACCACGACGGACAGACCGGCCGCGCGCGTGATGTCCGCCAGACCTTCCGGGCTCCGCTCGAAGTCGAGATGCTCGGGCAGCTGGGCAGACGGCGGCGATGTCGCGTCGGCGGCCTCGAAGGCAGCGCCGACGAGGTCGGCCCATCCGGCGCCGGCGCGCGTCCAGATCGTCACCGCCAGCCGTCCGCCGGGCCGTAACACCCGGGCAGCCTCTGCCAACGCCGCGCGTGGATCGGCGACGTGGTTGACGACGAAGTTCGCCACGACGGCGTCGACACCGGCGGAGGTTAACGGCAGGTTCGGCAACGCCGCGCGCACCACCCGGGCCGCCTCGGCCGGAGCGTCCATGGCGTCGCCTGTCATCGACGCCATGTCCGCTTCGGGATCGAGAGCGATAACCAGCCAACTGCGCCCAACGGCGGCTCGAGCCACCGTTCCCGTGCCGGAGCCGACATCGAGCAGAACCGCCGAACGCCGCTCCATGGCCGGGGCGACGTGGTCGAGCAGTGTGGGCACGGGCCCGGCGCAGAGCGTCGCAAAGGATCTGCGGTAGCCCTCACTGACGTTCGACCAGGTGCAAGCGCTCGTCACGGCGTCGGCTCGCGGCGGGCTCAGGCGGTGACGGCGTCGTAGGCCGCGCGCAGCTCGTCGCGGCTGGGCCCTTCGAGGCGATGCGTGTCGCCGATGGCGTGCAGCACGACGAAGCGCAGCAGGTTTCCTCGGGTCTTCTTGTCGCGCCCCATCACGGTGAGCATCTCGTCGAAGTCGCCCCCGCTGTACGTGGTCGGCAGTCCCAGTGCTGTGACAATGGCGCGCTGGCGCGCCACCGAAGCGTCATCGAGAACGCCCGCAGCGCGAGCCAGTTCGGCCGCGAACAGGCACCCCACCGCGACGGCGTCGCCGTGGCGCCAGGTGTAGTTCTCGCGCTGCTCGATGGCGTGGGCGAACGTGTGGCCGTAGTTGAGGATCTCGCGCAGGCTCGACTCCTTGAGGTCGGATGCGACGACATCGGCCTTGACCTGCACTGCTCGCTCGACGAGCTCGGTCAGCGCCGCGCCACGCACGTCGAGTGCCGCTTCGGGAGACGCCTCGACGATCTCGAGGATGCGCTCGTCGCGGATGAACCCGCACTTGACGACCTCCGCGAGGCCGGCGGCGACGTCGCGCGCCGGCAGTGTCTCGACGGTCTCGAGGTCAGCGACGACGGCGAGCGGCTCGTGGAAGGCGCCCACGAGATTCTTGCCCTCCGCGATGTTGATGCCGGTCTTGCCGCCGACCGCGGCGTCGACCATGGCGAGCACCGTCGTCGGCACCTGAACGACGCCGACACCCCTTAGCCAGGACGCAGCCACCCAGCCCGCGAGGTCGGTCACCGCTCCCCCGCCGACACCGACGACCACGTCGGTCCGCGTGAATCCGGCCCGAGCCATGACGCCCCACAGGTGCGCGCTGACCTCGACGGTCTTTGCGGCCTCGCCGTCGGGCACGGCCTCACGCAGCACCTCGATCCCGCGCGCGGTGAGATCAGCGGCGACGCGCTCGGCCACCGCGGCCACGGCGGCCTGTTCGATGACGAGCACGCGGGCGGCGGTGTCCGGCACCGCAGCCGCGGCGCGCTCGAGGACGCCGCGTCCGATCGTCACGTCGTAACGACCGGCAACGGAGATGACGCTCATGTGGGGCTCCCTGACGTGGTGCGGTCGGAGGCGTCGCTCGGCGCGGCGCGAACGGGCACCGACGACGGCAGCGGCCGCTTTCCGCCGGTCGATGTGGCCCGTTCGTACCCTGCCTCGATGAGGGCTTCGATGATGCGGGTGGCGGACGCGCCGGTCGTGCCACGTGAGGTGTCGACCTCGACGGTACCGACTTCGGCATACAGGTGGCGGCGCTCGGCGTAGATGCGGCGCCAGGTCTCCAGACCACCGCCCGCCAACACGGGACGCGACGTGTCCCCGCGGATGCGGAATCCGGCGTTTCGCTCGTCCACCGTCAGGGAGACGACGACGTGATCGGCCAGCGCCTCTCGTGTCAAGGGGTCGAGCACCGCCCCGCCGCCGAGGGCCAGAACTCCGTCGAACGACTCGAGTTCGCCGAGGATCACCTCACGCTCGAGGTCACGGAAGGCCTGCTCACCGTCGGACGCGAAGATATCCGAGATGGGTCGTCCCGCGCGCTCGACGATGACGTGATCGCTGTCGCGCAGTTCCACGCCCCACCGGGCGGCGAGACTGCGACCGACGGACGTCTTGCCGGACGCCATCGGCCCGACGAGCACAGCCCGCGGTCGACGGCGCGGCGGCGTCACGTCCGTCACTCCCACGTCGTGAGGAGCTCAGGGATGTTCGCCAGGTAGCTCTCGTAGTTGCGGCGCGTCTCGGCGACGCTGTCGCCACCGAACTTCTCGACGCAGGCCTCGGCCAGGACGAGGGCGACCATGGCCTCGGCCACAACGCCGGCAGCGGGCACCGCGCACACGTCGGAGCGCTGGTGGATGGCCGTTGCGGCCTCACCGGTGGCGAGATCGACCGTGGCCAGGGCGCGCGGCACCGTCGAGATGGGCTTCATCGCGGCACGAACCCGCAGCACGTCACCGGTGGACATGCCACCCTCGGTGCCACCGGCACGGTTCGTGCGACGGCGGATGACGCCGTCGGTGCGCTCCATCTCGTCGTGGGCCTCGGAACCACGACGGCGCGCGGTGGTGAAGCCGTCACCGACCTCGACTCCCTTGATGGCCTGGATGCCCATGAGGGCACCCGCGAGACGCGAGTCGAGGCGGCGGTCCCAGTGAACGTGCGAACCGAGGCCGGGCGGGAGGTTGTACGCGCAGACCTCGACGACGCCGCCGAGGGTGTCGCCCGACTTCTTCGCCGAGTCGATCTCCGCGACCATCGCCGCGGAACCGTCCTCGTCGAGGGTGCGCACCGGGTCGGCGTCGAGGCGGGCCACGTCATCGGGGCCGGGCAACGCAGCGTCATCGCTGACGGCCGCCGTGCCGACCGCAACGGTGTGGCTCACGAGGCGAATGCCGTAGGCCTGCTCGAGGAAACGCGCTGCGATCTCGCCGAGGGCGACGCGGGCCGCCGTCTCACGCGCCGAGGCGCGCTCGAGCACTGGGCGGGCGTCGTCGAAGCCGTACTTCTGCATGCCGACGAGGTCCGCGTGCCCGGGGCGCGGACGCGTGAGCGGCCGGTTGCGGGCGATCTCCTTCTCGGCGTTGACATCGTTGGACGCCGCGTAGGCCTCGGCCTCGACGGGGTCGGGAGCCATGACGGTCTCCCACTTGGGCCATTCGCTGTTGCCGATCTGCAGGGCGAGCGGAGAACCCAGCGACACCCCGTGGCGCAGGCCGCCGATGAACGTCACGACGTCCTGCTCGAACTTCATGCGCGCGCCGCGCCCGTAGCCGAGGCGGCGGCGGGCAAGGGCGTCGGCGATGTTCTGGCTCGTGACCTCGACACCGGCCGGAAGGCCCTCGATGATGCCCATGAGGGACGGGCCGTGCGACTCACCTGCGGTCAACCAACGAAGCATGCCGGTCATCATTTCACGGCGTCGGAGGCCGCCTGCATCATGTCCGCAATGGGGGCGGGCGTTGCCGTGAAGAGTTCGAACTGTACGGCGGCCTGATGGACGAGCATGTCGAGTCCGTTGACGACCGTGGCACCGCGCTCCTGCATGACCTGCGCGAGGCGCGTCGTCCAGTCGGCGTACACGACATCGAGCACGTAGGGCCCGGCCGCCGGCCCGATGCGCAGCGAAGGCGCGTCGACGAGGCGGTCGGCGACGACGTCGGCCCCGCCCTGCGGAAGCGTGGAGACGACGAGCAGACAGCGACCGACGAGGGCCGGCACCTCGTCCGCGTCCTGGCGGACGACCTGTGCGTCGATCCCGAGCTTGTCGGCGAGGGCCAGGGTTTCGGGACGTGCCGTGGTCCGCACGACGAACGTCACGTCGCTGACACCGAGCTCGGCCAGAGCCGCGATGACGGCGCGAGACGTGGCGCCCGAGCCGAGAACGACCGCGTGCTGGGTGCCCTCGCACCCCGCACCGCGCAGGGCACCGACGACTCCGGCGACGTCCGTGTTGTCGGCATGCCAGCCGTCGTCCGTACGCACGAGCGTGTTCGCCGCGCCGACGCCCCTGGCGAGCGGCGTGGCCGTCGCGGCGGCCGCCAGGGCGGCCTCCTTGCACGGCATCGTCACCGAGAGGCCGTGGACATCGGCGTCGAGTCCGGCGAGGAACTCGGGCACCTCGTCAGCCGTCACCTCGGCGCGGTCGTACGACCAGTCGGTGAGACCGGCCGCCTGGTAGCCCGCCTCGTGGATGACAGGCGAGCGCGAGTGACCGATCGGCGAACCGATGACGAGCGCCCGAGGCATCAGCACTTACCAGGGTTCTTCTGGCACCACTCGCGGAACTTCTTCTCGTTCTCGAGCTGCTGGTCGTAGGTCTCCGAGAAGAGCGTCTCGCCCGTCTCCTGGTTGACCGTGACGAAGTACTTCCACGGGCCGGGCGTCGGGTTGGCTGCCGCCTTGATCGCCGCGGCACCGGGGCTGTTGTACGGCGTCGGCGGCAGACCCTTGTGCTTGTACGTGTTGTACGGGCTGTCGCTCTGACGGTCTTCGTTACTCGTCGTCACCGTGCCGCGCTTGTGAATGATGTAGTGCACGCTCGAGTCCATCTGCAGGGGCATGTCCTCGTCGAGGCGGTTCTCGATGACGCGGGCGACCTTGCCGTCGTCAGCGCCGGCCGGCGACTCGGCCTGCACGATGCTGGCCTTGGTCAGCACTTCCTGGAGCTGGTCGGCGCGAACGTCGAGCGAGTTGAGCTGGTCCTTGGTGTTCTTCACCATGGCCTGCAGTTGCTCCTTGGCCGTCATCGACTTGTCGAAGTCGTAGGTCGAGGGGAACAGCCAGCCCTCGAGCTTGCCGTTCATCGACTTGGGCAGGCCGAGCTGGTTGGCGGTGACCTTCTCGTACTCACTCACCGGACGACCGCTGCCCTTGGAGAGCTTGGCGAAGATCTCGCTCTGCCACAGACCTTCCTGAATGACGATGCCGCCGCCGACGCGGTTCTTCGGGTCCTGCAGGGCCGTCAAGGCGGACTCGGCGCTCTGCTTCTTGCGCAGCTTGTAGGTACCCGGGGTGAGGTTGACCTTCGGGTTGGCAGCCATGGCCTCGACGAACGCGGACGTCGACTTCGTGACGCCGGCCTCGACCAGGGAGGAACCGATCGTGCTGCCGGCGTCGCCCTTGTTGATCTTCACCTCGACGGTCTCGTCCTCACCGGCGCCGTCGTAGTCGCCACCCTGGCTCTGGAACGAGGGCAGGCCGAGGCCGAGAGTCCGCCAGGCGAACGTTCCGCCGACCAGGACGAGGACAAGGGCGAGAACGAGCGGCACCATGCCGCGGCGACGGTTCGGGTTGTAGTCGACCGACGTCTCCCCCGCCTCACGACGACGCTCCGCTTCGCGCAGTGCCTCGTCGCGGTCGCGTCGCTCACGACGCGTCATGGCCGGATTCTTGCGGGCCTTGGGCAACGCGGCGCGAGTCTGCGCTCCACGCTCACCCTCACGACGCACGGCCTGGCTCGGGTCGACCTCGTCCTCGGCGCGGCCGAAGAGTCGATCTCGGGGCGAACTACCCATGGTGCGAGCCACCTTCTTTCGTCGTGCGCCGGGCGCGGGGTTTGCGCCCACCGACCTCGGCCCCGGGGGGCCGGCCGGTTCCGCGCTCGGTGTCGAGCGCAGCTTGCAGGATGAGCACCGCCGCCTGTTGGTCGACGTGCGTGCGGTGCTTACGTCCCGCCACCCCGCTCTCGTGCAGGGCACGGTGTGCGGTCACCGATGTTAGACGTTCGTCGACGAGAACCACGCGAAGCTGCGGCCGAAGGCCCTTCAGCGTGTTGGCCCACGCCCGGGCCGCCGCCGTGGACGCAGTGTCCTCGCCCTTCATGTTGAGGGGCAGCCCGACGACGACCTCGAGCGCCTGAGCCTCGTCGGCCGCTTCCGCGACGGCGACGACGTCCTTGTTCGTCGACTCCGCTCGAGCGAGCGTGCGGATCGGGGTGGCCATGATGCCGGAGGGGTCACTGGCCGCCAGGCCGACACGTACCGTGCCGACGTCGACGCCCAGTCGCACTCCGGTTCTCATGGCCACCCCGCCCGTATCAGTTCGTGACCGTGCGGCCGACGGTGTGCTCGACCTCGGCGAGCGCCTCGCCGAGCTTGGAGGCATCCTGACCACCGCCCTGGGCGAGGTCCGGCTTGCCGCCGCCACCGCCGCCGAGGACACCGGCCGCGACCTTGACGAGGTCACCGGCCTTGACGCGCCACTCGCGTGCAGGGGCGTTCGTCGCCACGACGACGACCGGACGGCCCTTGCTCACACCACCGACGGCGACGACGGCCGGCGACGAGTCACCGAGCTTCGAGCGCAGGTCCATGGCGAGGGTGCGAGCCGAGTCACCGTCGAGCGACTCGTCGTGATGCGAGACGAAACGGACGCCGAAGACGTCCTTCGCGTTCTCGACGAGCGAACCGGCCGCGGCGGCCATCTGCTGCTGCTTGAGGCGGCTGATCTCGCGCTCGGCGTCCTTGATGCGGGTGAGCATCTCGGAGATCTTCTCCTTGAGCTCACCTGGCTGCGCCTTCGTCATCGACGTGAGGTCGGCGACGAGGGCGCGCTCCTTGGCGAGGTAACGCAGGGCGTCGATGCCGACGAAGGCCTCGAGGCGCCGCACTCCGGAACCGACCGACGACTCGCCCGTGAGGGACAGTGCACCCACCTGCGAGCTGTGCGCGACGTGCGTACCACCGCAGAGTTCACGCGACCAGGGGCCGCCGATCTCGACGACGCGCACCTGCTCGTCGTAGGTCTCGCCGAAGAGGGCCAGCGCGCCCCGCTTCTTGGCCTCGGGCAGCGTCATGTACTGCGCGGAAACCGGCAGGTCGCGGCGCACCGCGAGGTTCGCCACCTCTTCGATCTCGCTGCGGGTCTCGGGCGAGAGCGCCGAGTTCCACGCGAAGTCCAGACGCAGGTAGCCGGGCTTGTTGTACGAGCCGCTCTGGAGCGCGGACGGGCCGAGCACCTCGCGCAGGGCAGCGTGCACGACGTGCGTGCCCGAGTGCGCCTGGCACGCGGAGATTCGCCACTCGGGGTCGACCTTCGTCTGCACACCCTCGCCGACGCGCACGGGGCCGTCGAGCACCTCGACGGTGTGCGCGATGAGGCCCTTGACCGGGCGCTGCACGTCGATGACCTTGAGTCGGCCACCGGGTGTGACGATGATGCCCTCGTCGGCGATCTGACCACCGGACTCGGCGTAGAACGACGTGCGGTCGAGCACGATCTGACCGTTCTGGCCCGGCTCGAGCTCCTCGACAGCCGTACCGCCGGAGACGAGACCGCGCACGGTCGCCTCGGCCTCGAGGCCGTGGTAGGCGAGGAACTCCGTGGCGCCCTGCTCGCGCAGCTGCGTCCACACGGCGACGTCACCGTGACCGGTCTTCTTCGCCTTGGCATCGGCCTTGGCACGCTCGCGCTGCTCGGTCATGAGGCGACGGAAGCCCTGCTCGTCGACGCTGACGCCCTGTTCGGCCGCCATCTCGAGCGTGAGGTCGATCGGGAAGCCGTACGTGTCGTGGAGGCTGAAGGCCTTCTCCCCCGACAGCACCGGCGCAGCACCGGAGCCTTCGCTCGACGTCGCCTGCTTGGCCTTGTTCACCGCGGTGTCGAGGATCGTCGTGCCCTGTACGAGCGTGCGGCGGAACGCCTCTTCCTCGGCGTAGGCGATCTGTGAGATGCGCGCGAAGTCCGTCTTCAGTTCCGGGTACGACTGCGACATGCGCTCCATCGAGATCGGGAACAGGTGCGGCAGGGCCGGGTCGGCGTAGCCGAGCAGGCGCATCGCGCGCACGGCGCGGCGCAGCATGCGGCGCAGCACGTAGCCGCGCCCTTCGTTGCCGGGCGTGACGCCGTCACCGATGAGCATGAGCGAACTGCGCACGTGGTCGGCGACCACCCGCAGGTGCACGTCGTCGGGGTGGCTGCTGGCCGACGACTGGCCCGAGTGCGCGCCGTAGCGCTTGCCGGTCATCTCGGCCGCCATGTCGAGGACGGGGTAGACCTCGTCAATCTCGTAGAGGTTGTCGACGCCCTGCAGCAGCGACGCCATGCGCTCCAGACCCATGCCCGTGTCGATGTTGCGCTTCGGCAGTTCCCCGGCGACGTCGAAGTCAGCCTTGCTGCGCACTTGCGACAGTTCGTACTGCATGAAGACGAGGTTCCAGATCTCCATGTAGCGGTCCTCGTCGACCGCCGGGCCGCCCTCGGTGCCGTACTCGGCGCCGCGGTCGAAGAAGATCTCCGAGCAGGGGCCACCGGGCCCGGGCACGCCCATGCTCCAGTAGTTGTCGTTGGCGTCACGACGCGTGATGCGCTTCTCGTCGACGCCCACGACGTTCTTCCAGATCTCGAAGGCCTCGTCGTCGGTCTCGTACACCGTCGGCCACAGGCGGTCGGCATCAAGTCCGTAGCCGCCGGCGCCCTGGTCGGTCGTCAGCAGTTCCCAGGCGAACTTGACGGCGTCTTCCTTGAAGTAGTCGCCGAAACTGAAGTTGCCGTTCATCTGGAAGAACGTGCCGTGACGGCTCGTCTTGCCGACCTCTTCGATGTCACCGGTGCGAACACACTTCTGGACGCTCGTGGCACGCGTGAACGTGGGCGTCTGCTGGCCGAGGAAGTACGGCTTGAAGGGCACCATGCCCGCGTTGACGAACAACAGGTTCGGATCGTCGTGGATGAGCGGGGCGCTCGGCACGACCGTGTGGCCCTTGCTCTCGAAGAACTGCAGCCAACGGCGCCGGATCTCGGCGGTTTCCATCAATCGCCCTCACTGGTAGGTGTCGTACGGGTGTGCGTCCGCCATCATCCCATGCGCGACGGGAGTTCGAGTGCCCCCACCGGCGCGGGTCGCGAGGCGCAGCGGGTCAACGCTGCCTCGTCACGCTCCCTGAGGTCTTCCCGCTCATCGCCTGCTTGATGCCGTAGCCCACCGAAGCGACCTTGAGCATCGGCCGACCGACGGTTGCCACGGTGAGCGAGGTCAGCGCGTTGAGGTTGTTGGACATGGTCGCAAGGTTGGCGGTGATGGCGTCGAGTCGTTCGATCTGGCCGTTCGTCGCGGAAACGGTGTTCGTCATCTCGGTGATGAGCGGCAGGGTCTCGTCGCTCACCTTCCGCACAGCGGCGCTGGCCTCGTCGAGAACGGCGCCGGCCTTGTTGATGACGCCGCCGAGGCGCCACACGAGTACGGCGAACGCCACCGCCGCAATGAAACCGGCGATCTCACCCACGGAAACGCTCATCTCGTCACACCCCTTCTTCCGCGCCCATTATGACCGCACACGTCACAGCCCTCCCGCGCGGGAGCGGGAGGGCTGGACGCGCACAGTGCGCAAACCTAGTGAGCTGAGTCGGCCACCGATGTGGCCGCGCGGCACTGACCGATCGACCCCACGTCACACGACGTCGGTGCGAACCTCCGGGAAGTGGCAGGCGACGCGGTGGCCCGGCGCCACCTCGGTGGCCTCGGGCTCGACCTGGGCGCACAGGTCCTGAGCCTTGGGGCAACGCGTGCGGAACACGCAACCCGACGGCGGGTTCTGCGGGCTGGGCAGGTCGCCCTTGAGCAGGATGCGCTCACGCTTGCCCTTGAGCGTCGGGTCCGGAATCGGCACAGCCGAGAGCAACGCGTGCGTGTACGGGTGCTGCGGCCGCTCGTAGAGCGTGTCGCGATCCGCGTCCTCCATCACCTTGCCCAGGTACATGACGATGACGCGGTCGGAGATGTGACGCACGACGGACAGGTCGTGTGCGACGAAGACGTACGCCATCTTGTCGCTCTCCTGGATCTCCTCCAGCAGGTTGACGACCTGAGCCTGGATCGACACGTCTAGCGCCGACACCGGCTCGTCACAGACGATGACCTGCGGCTTGAGCGCGATGGCTCGGGCCACACCGATGCGCTGACGCTGACCACCCGAGAACTCGTGCGGGTAACGGTTGTAGTGCTCGGGGTTGAGGCCGACGCGCTCCATGAGTTCCTGAACCGCGTTCTTCACACCCCCCTCGGGCTTGACGCCCTGGATGTCGAACGGCGCCGCGATGATCTTGCCGACCGTGTGACGCGGGTTGAGTGAGCCGTGCGGGTCCTGGAAGACCATCTGCAACTCACGACGGATGCGACGCAGGTCGCCGCCCTTGAAGTTGGTGATGTCCTCACCGGCGAACTCGATGGTGCCGCCCGTGGGTTCGAGGAGCTTGAGCATCGTGCGCCCGGCGGTCGACTTGCCACAACCCGACTCCCCCACCAGCCCGACCGTCTCGCCGCGGCGGAGGACGAGGTCGATGCCGTCGACAGCCTTGACGGGGTTGTCGGGGCGACGGATGAGGCCCGCTTTCTTCTGCGGGAAGTGCTTCTGAAGGCCGCGGACACGCAGCACCTCTTCACCGACGGCGACCTGCTTGGCGCCCTCGACGGTGTTCTCCTGTGCGGGGGTGGTCATGCGTCGTCTCCCAGCTTGGTGGAGCCGTGGGCCTCGACGGGTCCAGCGGCGGCGGGGGTGTCCATGGTGCGGGCCTGCGCCGGCTTCATGTGCTCGGCCTTCTGCTCCTCGGTGAGGAAGCAGCGGGCCTGCTGATCACCGAACGTGTAGAGATCCGGCATCTCGGTGTCGCACCGGCTGCCCGGCACCAGGTGCCTGAACGCGCAGCGGGGAGCGAACGAGCATCCCTTGGGCAGGCTGATGAGCGACGGCGGGTTTCCGGGGATCGGGTCGAGCTTCTCGCGGCGGGCCTCGTCGAGGCGCGGCATCGAGTTGAGCAGCCCAACGGTGTAGGGGTGCTGCGGCTTAGCGAAGGTGTCGTAGACATCTCCGCGCTCGACCGGGCGGCCCGCGTACATGACGAGCAGGTCGTCGGCGACGTCGGCAACGACGCCGAGGTCGTGCGTGATGATGATGATCGCCGACTTGAACTCCTGCTGGAGGTCCAGCATGAGGTCCAGAATCTGCGCCTGGACCGTCACGTCGAGCGCCGTGGTGGGCTCGTCCGCGATGAGCAGCTTGGGGTCGTTGACGAGCGCCATGGCCGTCATCGCGCGCTGACGCATACCGCCGGAGAACTCGTGCGGGTACTGGTCGACGCGCTTCTGCGGGGACGGGATGCCGACACGGGCGAGCATCTCGATGGTGTGCTCGCGAGCTTCCTTCTTCGAGGCCTTCGGGTGGTGAACCTTGTAGGCCTCGATGATCTGCGCGCCGACCGTGTAGTACGGGTGCAGCGCCGAGAGCGGGTCCTGGAAGATCATCGACATCTTCTGGCCGCGCAGTTCGCGAAGGCGGTCTTCCTTGATGGTGAGCAGGTCGTCACCGTCGAAGTCGATCTGGCCACTGATCTGCGCGTTGGTTCCGCGGTTCAGACCGAGGATTGTCGTACTCGTGACCGACTTGCCCGAACCGGACTCACCGACGATGCCAAGGGTCTGGCCCTCGTAGAGGTCGAAGCTCACACCGTCGACCGACTTGACGACACCGTCGTCGGTCGGCCAGTGGACCTTGAGGTCGCGCACCGACAGCAGCGGACGGCCGGACTTGTCGACGACCTTCTTACCGGGCTTCTCAGCCGAAGCGGTGAAGCGCTCCTGTGCGTGCTTGGCGTCACCGGCGCCCACCTTGGCAGCGGCGGTGGCGACAGCGTCCCCGGCCTTCGACACTGCGGCCTCGGCCGCGTCCCCGACCTTGTCGGTGACGCTCCGTGAGTCACTGCCGAGGTGACGGGCGTTCGAGTTGGGCGTCGAACCGCCGGAGTTCTTCTTGAGCTTGTCAAACATGCGGTTCTCCCTCATCCCAGCTTCACGCGCGGGTCCACGACCGCGTAGAGCACGTCGACGACGATGTTCATCACGATGACGAGCGCCGACAGGACGACGACAATACCGACGTTCATGGGCAGGTCCGGAACGAGCGTCGAGTTGACGACCAGCTTGCCCAGACCGTCGTAGTTGAAGACCGATTCCGTGATCGGTGCACCGCCGACCAGGACGGCGAAGTCGATACCGGCCATCGTCATGATCGGGGTGACGGCAGCACGCATCGTGTGCTTCCACAGGATCTTGCCCTTGGCCAGACCCTTGGCCTTGGCCGTACGCAAGTAGTCCTCGCTCATGGTCTCGAGTACATAGGCACGCGTCATACGGACATATCCGGCGGCCGTGAACAGCGCCAGGGTGAGCGCCGGGAGCAGCAAACCCTTGAACCAGCCCAAGAGCCCGCCTTCTTCGATCGTTACGTACTCGGGCACTTCGACCAGGCCCCACTTGAGTGCGACGAACTGGTAGAGCAGAAGCCCCATCGCGAAGGTCGGGAAGGAGTAGAAGAACAGAGCGGTACCGACGACGGATTTGTCGACGAACGTCCCGTTCGTCAAAGCCGCGACGATGCCGAGTCCGACCCCCAGGACTATCACCAAAGTGAACGCGACGATGGCGATGGAGAACGAGATGGGGAACGCTTCCTTCACCGCGTCCGTCACGCTCTGACTTGCCAACGGGGAGTACCCGAGGCAAGGAGCCTCGCACTCGGCGATCGTCTCCGGCGCCTTCGCCTTCAGTTCGGGGTCGTCGGGGAACTCGCGCCCGGCGACTGTGCCCTTGACGAAGTCACCCCACTGAACGAGAACCGGCTTGTCGTACCCGAGGGCCTTGCGGTTCTGCTCGATGAGCTGCGGCGTGCAGTTCTTGCCGCAGGTCTGACGGGCCGGGTCCTTGCCGGCGGCGAAGAAGAGCACGAACGTCACGAGCGTGACCATGAGGAGCATGATCAGACCCGAGAAGATTCGGCGGATGACGTAGGCAACCATGAGCTTCCGGCCCTCGCGGGCTGTCCTCTCGAACGGGGAACAGGATGAGTTCGAATGCCGGTCTGCGACCGGCGAACCGGCGGGGCATCGGTGGATGCCCCGCCGGTCAGGTGGTGATCAGGCGATCACTTGGAGACGCCGATGGCACCCAGGTCGGGGTACATCGAGGTCGCCGGGTTGTTGATGTAGTTCGTCACCTTCGAGCCACGCAGGTAGTAGAACTTCTGGATCTCGAGCGGGATGTAGGCAACGTCCTCACCGAGCTTCTTGTCGATCTGCTTGTAGACCTCACCGGCCTCGTCGACGGACGTCTTCTTGGCCGCCTCGTCGATCATCTTGTTGACCTCGTCCGACTTGTAGTTGCCGTAGTCCTGGCCGTTCGACTTCTCGGTCAGGTTGAGGCGGCTGTCGAAGAGTGCCGGGATGACGGTGCTGGCCGACGGCCAGTCCGAACCCCAGCCGCCCCAGAACACGTCGCCGTCGGCCTTCGGGTTCTGGATGACGTCGTAGTACGTGTCGGTCAGACCGTTGAGCGTGACCTTGAAGCCGGCCTTCTCCCAGTTGTCCTTCATGGCGCCGGCCTGCTTGTCGGCGGTCGGCGTACCACCGGAGTAGGTGAACTTGATGTTCTTCTCGGACGCCGGAACGCCCTCGAGGAGCTTCTTCGCCTTCTCGATGTTGCCCTTCGGAACGTCCGTGAACGCCGGGTTCTTGGCGTAGGCGGTGGTCAGCGCGGGGTTGATGATCGAGTACGAGGGTGCGTAGGCCTTGTCGCCACCGCCAGCGGTGATCCAGGCGTCCTGGTTCGTCGCCGCGAGGAGGGCCTGACGGACCTTCAGGTTCTTCATCTTGTTGAAGTTCGGGACGAGGTAGTCGACGTACGGCGACTCGACGTTGACCGAGCGCTTCTGCGAGTCACCCTTGATCTGGCCGTACATCGACGGCGGGATCGCGCGGTCCGTGATGGCGGACTTGTCCTTGCCACCGTCGGCGATCAGACGCTGGTTGATGATCTCGTTCGTCAGACCTTCCTTGAACTCGATCTTGTCCGGGAGGGCCTTGCGGACGCCGTCCGTCTTGGCGTCGTAGTGCTCGTTGCGCACGAACGTACCGCCCGTGCCCTTCTTCCAGGTGCCCTGCAGCTTGTACGGGCCGTTGGAGAAGATGGCGTAGTTGCTCTTGTCGCCCTTGTCCTTGTCCTTGCGGTACGGGTCGAACGCACGCAGCGACGCGACGGCCAGGTTGAAGTCCGGCCACGCCTTGTTGAACTTGTACGTGATCGTCTTGCCCTCACACGTGACGGCCTTGTCGAACTCCGCCTGGCCTTCCTTCTTGTAGGGGCCGTTGTACGCGGGGGCGTCACCCTTCTTCGGGATGTCGAGGAAGCCGATCGCGTAGTTCGGGCCACCCGTGATGACGTCGGTGGCGAACGTGCGGCTCAGGCCGTACTTGAAGTCGGCGCAGGTGATGTCCTTGCCGTCCTCCCACTTGACGCCGTCCTTGATCGTGAACTTCCACGTCTTGCCGCCGTCCGACATCTTGCCCGTGTCGGTGGCGAGGTCGGCGACGGGCTTGTCGGCCTTGGCCTTGTCCTCCGTGACCGGGAACTGCACGAGCGAGCGGTACGTCAGGCGACCCAGGTTGGACAGGTCACGACCGATGTACATGCGCTGCGGGTCGAGGTGCTCCGCGGGGCGCTTTGTCAGGTAGTAGAGCGTGCCACCCGACCCCTCGGCGCCCGAACCCCCGGACTTGTTGTCACTCGAGCCGCCGCCACATGCAGCGAGGCCCATCGAACCAGCCACCGCCACGGCGAGGATGGAATACGACTTCTTGTTCATCGTCATCTCCTTGATGAAGCAGGATCCGCCGAGGCGATCCAACTGGCCTGACCGTTGCTGGTCAGGAGTACGGGGTGCCACGTGTCAGTGGCGGTCGGCCTTGGGGTCCAAGGCGTCGCGGAGGCCGTCACCGACAAGGTTGAAGCTCAGCACCAGCAGAGCAACAGACAGGGTCGGGGCGAAGAAGTAGAGAGCGTTGGTCTGCGCGTAGGCAACCGAGTCGTTGATGATGTTTCCCAGCGTCGGGGTGGGCGCCTTGATGCCGACCCCGAGGAACCCGAGGGCCGCCTCGGCCGAGACGAAGACCGGGAACAGCAGCGTGGAGTACACGAGCAGCGGGGCCCACAGGTTGGGCAGCAGCTCGGTGAAGTACAGGCGCTTGTTCGAGGCGCCGAGGCTTCGAGCGGCTTCGACGAACTCGCGGTTGCGCAGGGTCATGACCTGACCACGGATGATTCGCGCGAAGGTCGGCCATCCGAACAGGCCCAGGACGAGAATGACGTAAAGGCCCATCGCGACATTGCCCTTCGGAACTCCGATGTCTTCGAGGCGCGCGACCAGTGTTCCCGAAAGAGCGAGCAACATGAGCGTCTGCGGGAAACACAAGACGAGGTCGATCAAACGGCTGCACAGGAAGTCGACCTTGCCGCCGGAGAAGCCCGCGATGAGACCGATCACGAGACCGATGCTGATCGCCACGATCGTGGCGCACAGACCGACGATGACGGAGAACGTCACACCCAGCATGAGGCGGCTGAGCAGATCTGTGCCGCTACCGGGAACAACCCCCAGCAGGTGGCTTCCACTGATGCCGACCTTCGGGTTACCCGAGGAGTCGATCAACTCGCGGTGGTTCGTGAAGGGGTCGATGACGCCCATCTTGTCGAGGATCGGCGAGGCGATCGCGCACAGGATGAACAGAGCCGCGATCATCATGGCGGCGAGGGTGCCCTTGTCCTTCTTCAGGCGACCGAGGGCGATCTGCCGAAGCGAACGTCCTTCGATCTTCTTGGGGCTCTCGGACTCCGCGCCGTCGGGAGAGAAGTTCTCGACGTTCGGATCGCCGGTGACCATCGTCAAGGCTCTGCCCTTTCGGTAGCGACGCCCTGTGGGGCGCTTCGGTCCGCGCGCGAAAAACCTGTTGCGGGAAGGTGTCCCGCTGTGCGCACCCACAGATCATGCCTCAGCGAAGGTGTGATGCAAGCCTTATCGAGGCACGGTCACCAGATCGTTACTTTTCTCAGCCCATGAGACGAGGGGTTAACAAAACACGGCCAGGGGCGGAAACTCTCGCAACGTTTCTCAGCGCGGTGCATCGCCTTGCACGCTCAACGGCCGCGAATTGTCGCGCGCAGCGAGCGCCACCGCTCGCCCAGCCGTTCCTCCCAGCCGCGTGCCGTCGGCGCGTAGTAGTCCGCGTCCGCCACCAGATCGTCCGGTAGGAACTGTTGCGGCCCGACACCGGACGGTTCGTCGTGCGTGTATCGATATCCGGCCCCGTGGCCGAGCTGCGTCGCCCCGGCGTAGCCGGTACCGCGCAGATGAGGTGGCACGGCGCCTCCGCGCCCGGCACGGACATCGGCGATGGCGGCGTTGATCGCCGAGTAGGCGGCGTTCGACTTCGGAGCGAGACAGTTGTGGACGACGGCCTGGCCGAGGATGATCCGAGCCTCGGGCATGCCGATCTGCGCCACGGCGTGCATGGCGGCCACTGCGGTCTGCAAAGCCGTCGGATCTGCCATGCCAATGTCTTCACTGGCCGCGATGACGATGCGGCGTGCGATGAAGCGCGGGTCCTCCCCCGCCTCGAGCATGCGCGCGAGGTAGTGAAGTGCGGCATCGACGTCCGAACCGCGCATCGACTTGATGAGGGCCGACGAGACGTCGTAGTGCTGGTCGCCGGCACGGTCGTAACGAACAGCGGCCGCAGCCATGGCCTGTTCCACCGAGGCCAACGAGATCTCGCTCCCCCCTGCGTCCGTGGTGACGCCGGCGGCAGCTTCGAGTGCCGTCAGAGCTCGCCGGGCGTCACCCCCGGCCATGCGCACGAGATGGTCGCGCGCGTCGTCCGCGAGCGTGAACGCGCCTGCGAAACCCCGCTCGTCGGCGAGGGCACTGGCGATGACGGCGGCAACCTGCTCGTCGTCTAGCGACTTGAGCGTCACGAGGACGGAGCGTGACAACAGGGGCGCGATGACGCTAAAGCTGGGGTTCTCCGTCGTGGCCGCGACGAGGATGACGGTGCGGTTCTCCACTCCCGGCAGGAGCGCGTCCTGCTGTGCCTTGGAGAAGCGGTGGATCTCGTCGAGGAACAGCACGGTCGAGCGTCCGTACATCGCGAGGTGACGGCCAGCCTCCTCCATCGCCTGCCTCACGTCCTTCACGCCGGCGGTAATCGCGGAGAGCTCGACGAAGCGTCGGTCGGCGCTGCCCGCGGCCAGGTGCGCCAGCGTCGTTTTCCCTGTTCCCGGAGGACCCCAGAGGATCGCGCTCATCGGACCGGCAGCCCCCGATTGACCTTCGATGAGTCGACGGAGCGGCGAACCGGGCTTGAGGACGTCACCCTGCCCACGCACTTCCTCGAGCGTCCGCGGACGCATTCGAACGGCCAAGGGCGCCATGGCCCCGCTGGCTGCCGTACCGTCGCGACGTTCACCGTCGAGTTGGTTCGAGAACAGGTCATCGCTCATGCGCCCAGTCAATCAGGTGGACCCGGCAGCACCCCGCTAGAGTTGGGCCGCCAGAACGAGAGCGGAGATGCACCATGTCCCAACCGAGCGGGGTCAATGCGACCAGGCAGCGCTTCAACGTCTACATCGGCTGGATCGGGGTCGTCATCGGAGCGCTCCTTGCCGTGGCCGGGGCCTTCTCCCACAGCGGACGCCCGATGCTGTACTTCGGCGCCGCGTTCGCCGCGCTCTCGTTCTGCGTCATGGCGCGTCCGAGCCTGCGCTTCACCGCGGACGCCGTGATCGTGAGCAACGTCGTGCGTGAGGTCACTCTTCCGTGGGAGGGCATCTCCCACACGGATTCGCGGGGAAGCCTCGTCATCCACGACAACGACGGTGGCCGCACGACCGTCTGGGCAATCGGCTCCCAGAAGGCACGCAGTGACCGTGACATGCAGACCTCCGGCGCCGCGGGCTCGTGGCGCCCCGAACCCGGATCCCTGGTGGAATTGCCGACATCGTCACGTGCGTTGCGCGAGGCCCTCAATGCAGAGACCGTCGACAACCCCACCGGCACCCCGTCGGGCAAGTCCGTGCGTTTCCTCCCGCTCCCGACCGCACTCATGGTTCTTGCCGTTGTCTGCGTCGTCGTCGGGATTCTTGCGTGACCACCCGAACCCCCCAGGGCGGGCGCTACGGACACTTCGTCGCCCGTCGCGCGAAGTGGATCGCACTCGCGTGGCTAGTCGGCGTCGTGCTCGCTTTCGCCGGCACGAGCGGAGCCTTCGGCGGGGGCGGACTCTTCGGGCAACTGCAGCAGAAGGAGCCGTACGTCCCCGGTGAGTCCCACTTCGGCAACGACAAGCTCCTCACCGGTGACAGGGCCGGCGGCAGCGTCCTCGTGCGCATCGACGGTCTCGACCGATCCGAGCAACGCTCCCTCGGCCCGCCCCTGCAGAAGGAGATCGACGCTGCCCCGCGCACGAGGTCCGTCGAGTCGGCCTTCACCCCCGCGGCTCGGGATCCGCGAGTGGCCGCGGTGTACACCTCGAAGTCCGCCCCACAATCGGTCGTTTTCGTCGCGAACCTCGAGCCGGGTTTGGCCAAGGCCGATCAGGAGAGGGCCTCCAGCGAGGTCACTCGCCGCGCGAAGGCCGTCGTCGGCGATGCCGGCACCGTCCGCACCGGTGGTTCGGTCGAGGTGCTCAAGCGCATCACCGACCAGGTCCAGGAGGATCTGCGCACCGGGGAGGGAATCGCCTTCCCGCTGACCCTCGTCGTCATGGTCATTGTCTTCGGCGGCTTCATCGCAGCGGGCCTGCCTCTCGCGGGTGCGATCTCCTCCATCGGTGGCGGTCTGCTCGCCCTCTTCGGATTCGCCCAGTTCACCGAACTCGACGCCACCGTCGTCAACATCGTGACGATCCTGGGCCTCGGCCTGTCCATCGACTACGGCCTGCTCATCGTCGGGCGATTCCGCGAGGAACTGTCACGCGTGGGTGGTGACGAGCGTGAGGCTCGGGACCTGAGCGACGCGGAGCTCGATCTCGCGACGGCTCGCACGCTCTCCACAGCGGGACGTACCGTCCTGTTCAGTGGCCTGACAGTCGCCATCTCCGTGTCGGGTCTGCTCCTCTTCCCGGCCTCGGTGACGAAGGCGGTCGGTCTCGCAGGCCTGTCCGTCGTTGTCGTCGCGTGCTTTGCTTCCCTCACTCTCGTCCCCGCATGCGCCCGCCTCGCGGCACGCCGACTCGCTCGCAAGCGTGTCGCGCCGGACGCGGACACGGGTCGTTTCGCCTCGCTCGCCCACGGGGTGCAACGTCACATCTGGGTCTCCATCGCCGCTGTCGTGGCCGTGCTCGTGCTGCTCGCCACTCCCCTCGCCGGCCTGCGTCAGGTCAGTTCCACCGGCGCCATGCTGCCCAAGGAGGACACGCAGCGGGTGCTCCTCGCCGATCTGCGCCAGGACTTTCCCGCACTCGCCGAGCCCGCGGTCACCGTCGTCGCGAAGACCGACGTCGCGACCGCGAGCGCCTGGGCCACACGGGACGTTGCGAAGGTTGAGCACGTGAGCGGGATCAACCCGACGCGCGATCTCGGCGACGGCTATGTCGCAGTCGGTGTTCGCGTCGCCGGTGCGACGCCGTCCAACGGGCGAACCGGCCAAGTCGTCGATGCCCTGCGCTCAGACCGCCCTGAGTTCGACACCTGGGTGACGGGTCAACAGGCGAAACTCGACGACTACAGCAAGGCCATCACCGCCCGCGCTCCTCTCGTAGCACTCGTCGTCGCACTCGCGACGCTCGTCCTGCTCTTCCTCATGACCGGTTCGCTCGTGCTCCCGCTCAAGGCGTTGATCTTCAACGCGCTGTCACTGGCAGCGAGCCTCGGCGCCATGACGTGGATCTTCCAGAACGGGCACTTCGAAACCCTGCTCGGCTACACGAGCAACGACGCCGTCGAATCCACCGTGCCCGTCATTCTCTTGGCGTTCGGGTTCGGCCTCGCCATGGACTACGAGGTCTTTCTCCTGTCACGCATCGTCGAGGCGCACGAACAGGGCGACGACGACGCGCGAGCCGTGGCCGTCGGCATCCAGCGATGCGGCCGGATCGTGACGAGCGCCGCTCTGCTCATGATCATCGTCATGCTCGGCTTCGCCGCGGCCAAGATGATCGTCGTCAAGCAGCTCGGCGTCGGACTCGCGCTGTCGATCGCGCTCGATGCGACGCTCGTGCGCATGATCCTCGTCCCCGCGACGATGACGCTCATGGGCCGGTGGAACTGGTGGGCGCCGGCGTTCCTCAAGCGCTGGCACGCCAGGTTCGGCTTCACTCACTGACCGACGGAAACCACCAGATGAGTCGCGATGCGGACTCATCGGGTGGTGCGTTGGCGAAAATCAGTCGGGCAGGAGCCCTTCATTGCGCAGCGCAGCTCGAAGGCTCGCGACGTTGTCACTCGCGTCCACGAGGTGCGAGCGCAGACCCACGCCGGACGCGGAGCGGACGTTGGCCGGTGAGTCGTCGACGAAGACGCAGTCACCCGGCTGCAGGCCGAGGGTCTCGAGGACGCGGACGAAGTACTGCCCCGCCGGTTTGGCTTCTCCCACCTCGCAGGAGAAGAAGTAGCCGTCGAGGCGGTTCGCGTAGCGTTCACGCATTGCCGCAACCCGGACGTCCTGCTGGTTGGTCGTGAGGTAGCACCGGTACCCGAGCGCGCGTAGCTCGTCGACCACGGACAGAGCCTCCTCGTCGAGGTCGAAGCGTCCCCACAGCGTCAGGGTGTCGTCGACATCGATGTCGCTGCCGACCGCCTGCGCCGCGGCGAGGAGCGCCTCACGCATCGTCATCTCCCCGCGCATGGCGGGCCGCTCGTGCTCGAAGACGGCCGCGGGGAAGGCCGCTCCCCCGACGTCGGCCAGGGCGGCCTCCCAGTCGTGGGACGGGTGCTGCAGCACGCCGTCGGCGTCGAGAAGGACAGCTCGCGGGGATGAAGTCATGCGACCCAAACTATCGCCCGGAAAAGGGGCGTGCCCCGCCACCCACAGGGGATGACGGGGCACGAGCGGCCGTCGATCAGGACTGCGTGGGCGAAACCTCGTCCGGTGCAGCCGGGGAAGCTGCTTCCTTCTTCGGCTCGGGCTTCGCGTCGATGCCGGCCTCCTTGCGCTGCTGCGCAGTAATCGGGGCGGGCGCAGCCGTCAACGGGTCGTAACCGCCACCGCTCTTCGGGAAGGCGATGACCTCACGGATCGAGTCGACACCCGCGAGCAGCGACACGATGCGGTCCCAGCCGAACGCGATACCGCCGTGCGGCGGGGCGCCGAAGCTGAAGGCCTCGAGGAGGAAGCCGAACTTCTCCTGTGCGTCCTCCTGCGACAGGCCCATGACCTTGAACACGCGCTCCTGGATGTCGCGGCGGTGGATACGGATCGACCCGCCGCCGATCTCGTTGCCGTTGCACACCATGTCGTAGGCGTAGGCGAGCGCCTCGCCCGGGTTCGTGTCGAACGTGTCGAGGTACTCGGCCTTCGGCATGGTGAAGGCGTGGTGCACGGCGGTCCACTTACCCGCACCGACGGCCACGTCGCCCGAGGCGACAGCGTCAGCGGCCGGCTCGAACAGCGGTGCGTCGACGACCCACAGGAAGCTCCACGCGTTCTCGTCGATGAGCTCGCAACGCTTGCCGATCTCGAGGCGCGCCGCACCGAGCAGAGCCCGCGAGGCCTTCGTGGCGCCGGCGGCGAAGAAGATGCAGTCGCCCGGCTTCGCGCCGACGTGCTCGGCCAAGCCGGACGTCTCGGTCTCGGAGAGGTTCTTCGCCACGGGCCCGGTGAGCGAACCGTCCTCGGCGACGAGGACGTACGCGAGACCCTTGGCGCCGCGCTGCTTGGCCCATTCCTGCCACGCGTCGAGCTGTCGACGCGGCTGGCTCGCGCCGCCCGGCATGACGACGGCGCCGACGTACTCTGCCTGGAACACACGGAACGTCGTGTCGGAGAAGAACTCGGTGCAGTCGGTGAGCTCGTTGGCGAAGCGCAGGTCAGGCTTGTCCGAGCCGTACTTCGCCATGGCGTCGGCGTACGTCATGCGCGGGAACGGCGTCGGCAGGTCGACACCGATCGTCTTCCACACCGCCTTGGCGATCGACTCACCGAGCTCGATGACGTCGTCCTGCTCGACGAAGCTCATCTCGATGTCGAGCTGCGTGAACTCGGGCTGACGGTCGGCGCGGAAGTCCTCGTCGCGGTAACAACGCGCGATCTGGTAGTAGCGCTCCATGCCGGCCACCATGAGCAGCTGCTTGAACAGCTGCGGGCTCTGCGGCAGGGCGTACCAGCTGCCCGGCGCGAGACGTGCGGGCACGAGGAAGTCGCGAGCGCCCTCGGGCGTGGAACGGGTGAGCGTCGGGGTCTCGATCTCGACGAAGTCGCGCTCGCCGAGCACGGAACGCGCGGCCTGCGACACCTTCGAGCGCAGACGGAGCGCGTCGCCAGGAGCCTGACGGCGCAGGTCGAGGTAGCGGTACTTGAGGCGGGCCTCTTCGCCGACGGTGATGCGCTCGTCGATCTGGAACGGCAAGGCAGCAGCCTCGGAGAGAACCTCGATCTCGTCGGCAACGACGTCGACCTCACCGGTCGGCAGGTTCGGGTTGACGTCCTTCGCCTCGCGCGCGGTGACCTTGCCGGTCACCTTGATGCAGTACTCGGAGCGCAGGCCGTGCGCGGCGCCGGTGAGCACCTCGTCGCGCGCGACGACCTGGACGACGCCCGAGGCGTCACGCAGGTCGACGAAGGCCACGCCACCGTGGTCGCGTCGCTTGGCCACCCAGCCGGTGAGGGTGACGGTGTCACCGACGTTCGACTGGCGCAGGGTTCCGGCTTCATGGGTACGAAGCATGATGTTCCTTTCGGGTCGGTCCACGACGGGTTCACCCGGAAAGATGCTTGCGATACCTGCGACCGGGTGCGCCCACGTGGGGGCAGCCCGGGAGGTGTGGGCGGGGGCCAGGTCGCGGTGCCACCACACCTTCGCCGAAAGAACTTCGGCCTCTCGTCGGTGTCGCCGGACGCGCGTGCTGTTCGCCGAGTCTTCGAAGAGGCTCCGGTGGGTCGTCACGCCACCACGAACAACGCTTCTCATTCTAGGTGACGCGCGGCGATGGCCGCACCCGTGATTCCGCCCGGCCTAGTCTGGCGTCATGGACGTCGACGTAGTGCGCCGGGCCGCTGCGGCCATCGTGTGGGAGCCCGACTTCGCGGAGGTGGTTCGCACCGACGCCTTCACCCTGGTGAAGTACCCGATGTGGCTGCAGCAGCACTGCCAGGCCCACCGCCTCACCTCGCGCTCCCCCGCTGACGACGTCATCGACGCCGCGTTGGCGCAGGCGCGGTCCTGGAGCCGCGACACGGTGTGGTTCTGCGGCCTGAGCAGCGCCACCCCGAACCCTTCACTCGAGCCCAGGCTCCTCGAGCGGGGCGGGCATGTGGCCGAGACGTTGTCCGTGCTCGCACTCGATCTGAGCGAGGGCGTGCCGGACGTACCGGTGCCGGACGACGTGTCCACCGAGCCCGTCACCACACCCGACCTCGTGAAGGCCTGGGATGCCGTGAGCGATGAGGCGTTCGAGAACGAGACCCCGAACGACGAGGACCCCGACGTGAGGGCTCGGGCGTGCCAGGAGGAGTACGACCAGGGGCGCGGCGGCGTCTTCGTCACGGTGCTCGACGGCCGACCGGCTGCCTCCGGCGGCATGACGTTCTACCCCGACGATCGCCTCGTTCTCCTGTGGGGAGGATCGTCGACGAAGGCGGCGCGCGGGCGCGGGGCCTACCGCGCGAACCTTCTCGCCCGTCTTCGGCGCGCACACGAACTCGGGTATGCACATGCCGTCGTCAAGGGGCGGGTGACGACGAGCGCCCCGATCCTCACGCGGGTCGGGTTCGTCGACCTCGGCCGGGAGCGAGTTGTCGCTCTCGCGAGTCAGCCGAGTTCGTCGCCGTCGACGTAGAACCAGCGCCCGCCGCGGCGAGCGAAGCCTGAGTGTTCGCGAACGGCGCCTCGCTCCCCCGCGTCCGTACGGAAGTGGGCGGCGAAGTCGACGGTGCCTTCGCTGTCGTCAGGCCCTCCTGCTTCGGTGCCCAGCACCTCGAGACCCAACCACGTCACGCCGTCGAGGTCGGCCACCTGCTCCGGCCGGGTACGCGGGTGCCATGTCCGCCACAGGTGGTCGGCATTCCGACGGGCGAACGCCGTGTACCGCGATCGCATGAGCTGCTCGCACGTCGGGGCGGGCTCGCCGTCGTCGACGAAGGGTGCGCAGCAACGCGCGTAGGAGGTCTCGGCGGCGAAGCCACCGCAGGGGCATAGCTCCTCGGCATTCATGCGTTCGAGCCTAGTTGTCCTGCCCGGTCGTGTTGTTCGGGCCGGCTGACCCGGCCCCATCGATGGGCCGCGACACGGGCCGGTAGCCTGACGCCCATGACGGCACGGGTGACGATGTACTTTCTCGGCGGCACGATCAGCATGTCCTCCGCGGACGGTCACTCGGTACGGCCGACGCTGAGCGGAGACGACCTGCTCGCCGCCGTTCCAGGCCTCGATCAGGTGGACGCCGAGGTCACGGCCGAGCAGGTCGCTCGCGAACAAAGCGGCTCACTCACCTACACTCACCTGCTCACGGTTTTCGAGCGCGCCCGATCGAGCGATGCTGGCGGATTCGTTCTCGTTCAGGGAACCGACACCCTCGAAGAGTCGGCCTACCTGCTTGATCTTCTCTGGGACGACCCGCGACCCTTCGTCGCCACAGGCGCCATGCGAAACCCGACGATGGCCGGCGCCGACGGCGCAGCGAACCTCCTCGCGGCCGTGCGTGTCGCAGCTTCCCCCGAGGCGCGCGAAAGGGGCGCCTTCGTCGTCTTCGCCGACGAGATCCACGCGGCGCGCCACGTCACCAAATCGGACACCGCGTCCATCTCTACCTTCCGCTCCCCCAACACCGGCCCCGCCGGTCGCGTGCTCGAGGGGCACGTCCACTTCTTCTCTCCGCCGGGCGCGCGCTCTGCGCTCGGCGCCGACGTGTCGAACGTGACGACGATGGACGTCGAGGTACCCGTCCTCGTCACCGGCTTCGGGCAGTCGGTCCGCACGCTGGAGGCCGTCGCTGACGGTGCCGATGCCCTCGTCCTGGCCGGCTTCGGCGCGGGCCACGTTCCGGGGTGGTGGGCCGAGGCGGTCGGCGCCATCGCCGAGCGCATGCCCGTCATCATGACGAGCCGTACGCACTCCGGCCCGGCCCTCGTCGAGACGTACGGCGCCGTCGGGGCGGAGGTCGATCTCCAGCAGCGCGGCGTCGTCATGGGCGGCTATCTCGATGCACTCAAGGCGCGCCTGCTCGTCAGCGTGCTACTGGCCGCGGGCACAGACCGTGAGCAGATCGAAGCGGCCGTGCGTCGGCAGGGCGGCTACCGCTGATCCGGAACGTCCCCTTCGTCGGCTCGCCCCTGCGGGCGGTCCTCGGACAGCTCGTCCACGACGAGGCGTTCTTCCCCGCGGTTGTCGGTACGCACCGCGGCACGCCCGATCATGTGGCTCGCGACCGGTGAGGTGACGAGCTGGAAGATGATGACGAGGGCGAGCAGCCCGAAAGCTTCCGGCTCACGCAGCCGCAGCGCGACGCCGAGCAGGACGAGGCCGAGCCCCAGCACCTGAGGCTTCGTCGCGGGGTGAGTGCGGCTGAGCAGATCCGGCATCCGGACCTGCCCGATCGCGGCCACGAGCGCCAGCAGCGAGCCCGTGATCATGCAGATGGCGGCAACGACGTCGAAGAACGTGGTCATGCTCCGTCCTCCTCGTCCTCGATGTCGTCGAACCCTCGGATGTAGCGCGCCACGGAAACCGAACCGGTGAAACCGAGCAGCGCGAGCACGAGGAGGGTTGGCAGGGTGAACAGGTGCTGGTTCCAGGCGGCTTCAACCGCGAGGCCACAGATGACGATCGAGATGAGCACGTCGAGCGCGACGCTGCGGTCGAGCATCGTCGGGCCCATCGTGACGCGGGCGAGCGTGAGCACGGCTGCAGCCGTGAGGACGACCACGCACACCAGGTAGACGGCGTTCATCGCTCGGTTCCTCCCTCACGGACCGGTCGGTCGCTCCGTTCGTCGATGTCGTGGGCGTACCCACCGATGGCCGCGACCACGCGCTCTTCCTGCTCGAGCACCCGCTGACGGAACTCGTCCGCTTCCTCGGCGCTGTTCACGTCGAGGACGTGCAGGTAGAGCGTGTGCCGCGCGCGGTGGACGTCGACGACGATGCTTCCGGGGATGAGCGAGGTCATCTGCGCGACCACCGTGAGGACGAAGTCCGACGGCGTCGCGAGTTCCACCCGCACGATGGCGTTCGTCAGCGAGGACGCCCCGGGGCGAAGGGCCGTCCACGCGACCCGCACGCTCGAGACGACGACGTCGACGACGAACTTTCCGACGAGCACGGCCAGAGCCACGGGGCGCGGCCGCAGATGCAGGTGCAATGGCGGCATCGGGAAAGCGATGACGACGACGGCACCTACGAGCGCGCCCGCGAGGATGTTGAACAGGCTGAACTCGCCCCAGAGCAGACACCACACGACGGCCAGCGGCACCATGGAGGGCCAGACCGAGCGCACTCGGCGACGACGCCCGGACGGCGACTGTCGATCACTCATCGGTCGTCTCCCAACACCGCGTTGACGTACGGCGTACGCGCCTTCATGTCGACAGAGGCACGTTCGGTGAGGCCGAAAAGCGGTCCAGCCACGACGGTGAGCGCGATCGAGAAGGCGACGAGCGCCGTCGTCGGCCACATGAGCGTGCGCGGAGTCGCGCCTTCACGGGCGTGGAGCGGTTTGTCGTAGAGGTCGTCCACCTCTTCGTCCTCCTCCGTCGCGCCGGCAGCGAGCGCGACGTCCGTCGGCATGACCCGGTCCGCCTCACTGGCGTTCTTCTCGACGGCCCGCTTCGTGATGTGTCGAAGGGACGGCTCGTCGTGTTCGGCCGCTGCCTCGTTGAGCGCCTTGGACATTTCGCGCGCCTGTTCCTCACTGCGCCAGAAGGCGAGCGCCCACGCCTTCGCCATAGCGTAGAGCGTGAGAAGGCTCGTCACGACGGCGCCGCCGACGAGGACGTAGGCCGTGGCCGAGCCGTCTGCGACGGCCGCCTGCAGGAGTCCGATCTTGCCGAGGTAGCCCGACAGCGGCGGGATGCCCGCGAGGTTCATCGCCGGAATGAAGAAGAGGATCGCGATGAACGGCGCGGTCTTCGCCAAGCCGCCGAGGCGCAGCAGGCTCGTTGTTCCCGTGCGGTATTCGATGAGCCCCACGACGAGGAACAGCACGGTCTGGATCGTGATGTGGTGCACGACGTAGAACGTGGCCCCCGCGAGGCCCTCGGCCGAACCGAGAGCGATGCCCAGGATCATGTAGCCGATGTGACTGACGAGCGTGAACGAGAGCATTCGCTTGACGTCCGACTGCGCGACCGCGCCGAGGATGCCGACGAGCATCGTGGCGAACGCCGTCCACAGCAGCAGGTTCGACAGCGGGCTGTCGGGGAACAGCAGTGTCTGGGTGCGCAGGATGGCGTAGACACCCACCTTCGTCAGCAAGCCGGCGAAGACGGCCGTCACCGGCGCGGGCGCCGTCGGGTAGCTGTCCGGGAGCCAGAACGACAGCGGGAACACAGCGGCCTTGATGGCGAATACCGTGAGCAGCAGCAGTTGCAACGTGAGGGCCACGCCGTCCGGCAGGTCGCCGAGGCGCTCGGAGAGCTGCGCGAAGTTGAGCGACCCCGTCGCGGCGTAAACCGCTGCGATGGCGATGAGGAACAACGCCGACGACACCATGTTGATGACGACGTAGATCGTGCCCGCCCGGATCCGGCTCTCGGTACCACCGAGGGTGAGCAGGACATAGCTCGCGAAGAGCAGCATCTCGAAGCTGACGAACAGGTTGAACAGGTCACCCGCGAGGAAGGCGTTCGAGACGCCGGCGACGAGCACCATGAACGTCGGGTGATAGATCGAGACCGGAGTGCTCTCGTCGTCCTCGCTCGCGCCGCCCTGGGCCAACGAGTACACGAGGACCGCGAGGGTGACGATGGCCGACACGAGCAGCATGAGCGCCGACACGCGGTCGGCCACGAGTGCCAGGCCGAGGGGCCGCGGCCACGAACCGAGCCACGCGACCTGCGGTCCGTGCCGGTCGGCGGCGACGAGGAGCATCGAGGCGATGGCCACGACGGCGACGAGGACGCTCACCGTAATGGCGCGCTGTACCCGGGGGCGACGCGAGAACATCAGTGCGGCGCCGCAGCCGAACAGCGGCAGCAGAACGGGAAGGGGGACGACGTAATTCATGCCTTCTCCTCGGGTGCGGAGTCGTCGTCGTCCGGACCACCGGTCGTGAGGTCGTAGCTGTCGGAGGCCTCGTCACGCAGGGCGCGACGACGGATCGCGGCGTCCTCGACGTCGTCCTGGACGTCGTCGTGCCCGTTGAGCTGCCAACTGCGGTAGGCCATGGCCAGGGCGAACGCCGTCGTACCGAGAGCGATGACGATGGCGGTGAGGACGAGTGCCTGCGGAAGCGGGTCGGTCATGTCCTCGGCCGACACCTTGCCGGCGACCGGCGGATGCCCCGAGGGCCCCGCAGCGACCATGAACAGAAGGTTCACCCCGTTGCCGAGCATGAGCAGCCCGACGAGGACGCGCGTCAGGCTGCGCTCGAGCAGCAGGTAGACACTGACGCCGATGAGGCTCGCCGCCGTGATGATGAGGGTCAGGTTCGCGCTCATCGAGCCACCTCCGCGTTCGCCGCGTCGTTGTCGCGTTCCTCGGAGATGATCTGACGGTCGATCCGCGAACCGAACGTGCGCAGCAGATCGAGGATGAGCCCGACGACGACGAGGTAGACACCGATGTCGAAGAACAGCGACGTCACGAGGTGGTGGTCACCGAGGAGCGGCAGGTGGACGTCGTACTGGTAGCTCTCCAGCACAGCGCCGCCGAACGCCAGCGGCGCGAGGCCCGAGCCCGCCGCGATGACGAGACCGACGCCCAGGAGTGTGCCCGCGTCGATCGGCGCAGCCTCGTCGAGCTCGTACCGGCCGCCCGCGAGGTAGCGCACGACGAGGGCGAGCCCCGTGACGATGCCGCCGGCGAACCCGCCACCGGTGAAGTTGTGGCCTGCGAACAGCAGGTACACACCGACCATGACCATGGCTGGGAACACGAGACGCGTGACGACCTCGAAGATGATGGAACGCTTCTCCGGCGCGAGTGTGCTCGGCCCGGAGAGCCACGAGCCGCTCGTCTTCGGTTCCGCCGCGTGGTGCTGGGGCAGGTCCCCGACGCGGCGAATCGTTGAGCGGCGCGTTCCGATGAAGAGCAGGCTCGCCACACCGGTGGCCGCTGCCACGAGCACGGAGATCTCCCCCATCGTGTCCCACGCACGGATGTCGACGAGGGTGACGCTGACGATGTTCTTGCCGCCGCCGAAGTCGACGCTCGCCTCGGGGAAGCCGACGGAGACGGGCTGCGCGGTGCGGGCGTTCGTCGCGACGATCATGATGCCTGCGACCGCGGCACCGACGGCGAGGCCGAGCAGGGCGCGCACGTAACGCTGCGCCGACAGCGGCCGATCGGTGAAGTAGGTGGGCAGACGGCGCAGGACGAGCACGAAGGCGATGACGCTGGCCGTCTCGACGAGCACTTGGGTGAGGGCGAGGTCGGGTGCGCCCTGCAGGACGAAGAGGACGGCGCAGCCGTACCCCGTCACACCGACGAGCAGCGCAGCGCGAAGGCGCCGACGCGCGCGGGCGGTCATGATGGCCGCGAGGACGACGACGAGTCCGGCCGCCGCCTGGGCCGGCGTGTCCCACACGTGGACCTGGACGTCCGGCGTCCACGCCATGAGCATGGCGACACCGGGGAACGCGAGAAGGACGACCAGCGTCACCGCGAGGTAGGCGCTCACCGAACCACGCTGCATGAAACCGGTGACCTCGACGGAGAGGCGGTCGACGCCGTGCATGAGCGAGAGGTAGGCGCGCTGCGCACTCCACGGCTGGGCGACCTTCGCCTGCGCATGAGCGATGGGGCGGCGCGCGACGAACATGAGCGCACCACCGACCAGGGCGAGGACCGACAGTGCGAGCGGAAGGCCGAGCCCGTGCCAGAGAGCCAGCTTCGCCTCGTGGGCCCCCGGCGGGAACTGGTGGGTGTACCCCTCGAGCGACTTTGTCAGCGGCCCGCCGAAGAACGCGACACCGAGGCTGAGGACGGCGAGGACGACGGGTGAGGCGAGGAAAGCGGGGCTGGGAGTCTTGAAGTCCGTGGCCTCGACGCCAGGCTTGTCGGCGAAAGCGCCCCAGAGGAATCGCAACGTGTAGGCCGTGGTGATGATCGAGCCCAGGACGACTCCGGCGAGCACGGTCCAGGCCGCCACCGGTCCGAGGCCGGTTCCGTCGCCACCGGCCGTCACGTCGACGAGGGCGGTGAGAACGCTCTCCTTGGCCACGAAGCCCAGCAGGGGCGGGAAGCCGACCATCGATGCGCCGGCGATCGCGGCCGCGGCGAACAGCACCGGCGAACGGCGCCCGAGGCCCGAGAGGGTGCGCAGGTCACGGTTTCCAGCGTTGTGGTCGATGATGCCGACGACGAGGAACAAGCAGGACTTGAACAGCGCGTGGGCCAGGAGCAACGCCACACCGGCCAGAGCCGCCGCGCGGGTGCCGACACTGAGGACGACGAGGAGGAACCCCAACTGGCTCACGGTGCCGTAGGCGAGGATCAGCTTGACGTCGCACTGCACGAGTGAACGCCAGCCGCCGACGAGCATGGTGAGCACACCGAGGGTGAGGATGCCGGCGCGCCAGCCGGGCACACCCGCGAACGTCGGGGCGAGCAGGGCCACGAGGTAGACGCCCGCCTTCACCATCGAGGCGGCGTGCAGGTAGGCACTCACCGGGGTCGGGGCCGACATGGCACCGGGCAACCAGAAGTGGAACGGCACGATGGCCGACTTGCTCAGAGCGCCGACGAGCACGAGCATCACGGCCGCCGTCAGCAGGCCGCTGGCAGCCGGCGGGTCGGCGAGGATCTCGGAGATACGCATCGTGCCGGCGAGGTGACCGAGCATGAGCATGCCGACGAGCATCGCGAGCCCGCCGAACGTCGTGACGATCAGCGCTTGCATGGCTGCCAGGCGCGCCGAGCGCTTGGTCATGTCGTAACCGATGAGCAGGTAGGAGAAGACCGTCGTCATCTCCCAGAAGACGTAGACCATGAGCAGGTCGTCGGCCAGGACGAGGCCGAGCATCGAACCGGCGAACGCGATGAAGGTGGCCGCGAACGAGCCGACACGGTCGTCGTCATGGAAGTAGGAGGCGCAGTAGAAGAGGACGAGGGCACCCACGCCGGCCACAACGAGGGTCAGCAGCCACTGCAGGGCACCCATCCGGAACGCCAGATCGGTTCCGAGTGAGGGAATCCACGAGACGGTCTGGGTGACGGGGGCGGCGCCCGGCGCATTGAGCACGGCCCAGACGAAGGTGGCGAGCGGCACGATCGCAAGGGCCATGAAAACCTTGCGCCCGAGGGCGCGCGCCATCGCCGGCGCGGCGAGCGCAGCCAGGAGATAAACGGAGATGAGAAGGATCACGCGAGAACCTCGAGACGACGTTCGGGAGGGCCGGCGGGTGGGTGGAGCGGAAGGGACTTCTTGGGTCGGGATGCGAGGAACCGCGGCCATGCGGGCCGCACTCAGGCACCCGCGGCGTCAGGAGACCTTCGGGTGGACCTCCCACGGTGAGTCGGCGGGTCGCAGGTCGTTCCACCCGTTCGCGCGTGCGACATTCGCGGCGAACGCTCCCATGAGGAGGGTCGGATTGTGGATGCGGCCCGCCATGGCCGCGGCGACGACATCGTCGAGCGACACCCAGGCCGTCGGCATGTCGAGCTCTTCGTCCTCGCGCTCGAAACGGTCGTCGGCAGCGACCTCGCTCACGTCCCGGGCGAGGTAGATACGCAACTGCTCCGACAGACCGCCCGGCGAGGAGGCGTAGTCGATGAGCAGGTCGAGGCGCCCGGCTCGCAGGTCGGCCTCTTCGTAGAGTTCGCGCAGTGCCGCTTCGTGCGGAGGTTCGCCGTCGACGTCGAGCAGACCCGCAGGAATCTCCCACTCGCGGGCACCGATCGGGTGGCGGTACTGCTGAATGACGAGCACCTCTTCGGCGCCGGCTTCACCACGCAGGGCGAGAACAGCGACGGCGCCAGGGTGGTCGACGAAGTCGCGGGTGACGCGACCGGCGTCGCCGAGGTCGGCCTCCTCGGACAGGACGTTCCAGACCCGGCCTTCGTAGACGCACTCGCTATGCGTGACGGGCGCCTTGGCGTACTCGTCGACGAGGTCGTCGCGGGTCATCCGTCCGTGCTCGCTCGTCATGAGGGGATTTTCTCACAGAACGGTCGGTGCCCGCCCCATGTGTCCAGGGGCAGGCACCGACCGGTTCGCTTGCGGCTCAGCCCTTCTTGCGCTCGAGCGCCGCCTCCACGAGACCGGCGAAAAGCGGGTGCGCCCGGTGCGGGCGCGACTTGAACTCGGGGTGCGCCTGCGTCGACACGTAGTACGGGTGGACGTCCTTCGGCAGCTCCACGAACTCGACGAGGGTGCCCTCGGGCGAGGTGCCGGAGAAGACGAGACCCGCCTGCGCGATGTCGTCGCGGTAGTCGTTGTTGACCTCGAAACGGTGACGGTGACGCTCGCTGACGTCCGTGGCGCCATAGGCCGTCGCTACGATAGAACCCTCCGCGAGCTTCGCGGGGTAGGCACCGAGACGCATCGTGCCGCCGAGGTCGCCCTCGCCCTGGACGTAGGACTTCTGCTCCTCCATCGTCGCGATGACGGGGTGGCTCGTGTTCGGGTCGAACTCCGACGACGAGGCGTCCGCGATACCGGCGACGTTGCGGGCGTACTCGATGACCATGCACTGCAAACCGAGGCAGATGCCCAGGGTGGGCACCTTGTTCTCACGTGCCCAGCGCAGAGCGCCGAGCTTGCCCTCGATGCCGCGCACGCCGAAGCCGCCGGGGACGAGGATGCCGTCCACTCCCCCGAGCGCCTTCTGCGCGCCGGCCTCGGTCTGGCAGGTGTCGGAGGCGACCCAGCGGATCTTCACCTTGGTGTCGTGGTGGAAGCCACCGGCACGCATGGCCTCGGTCACCGACAGGTAGGCGTCGGGCAGGTCGATGTACTTGCCGACGAGCGCGAGCTCCACCTCGTGGGCCGGCGAGTGAACGTGGCCGAGCAGCGTGTCCCACTGGGCCCAGTCGACATCACGGAACGGCAGGCCGAGACGGCGGATGACGTAGGCGTCGAGGCCCTCGGCGTGCACGACCTTCGGGATGTCGTAGATGCTCGGCGCGTCGACGGCAGCGGCGACTGCCTCGGAGTCGACGTCGCACATGAGGGAGATCTTGCGCTTGATGCCCTCGGGAATCTCGCGGTCCGCGCGCAGCACGAGGCCGTCGGGCTGGATACCGACCTGACGCAGTGCCGCGACGGAGTGCTGCGTGGGCTTCGTCTTGAGCTCGCCGCTCGGTCCGATGTAGGGCACGAGGGAGACGTGGAGGAAGAAGACGTTGTCGCGGCCCACGGCGTGGCGGACCTGGCGAGCGGCCTCGAGGAACGGCAGCGACTCGATGTCGCCGACGGTGCCGCCGATCTCGGTGATGATGATGTCCGGAGCGTCGGGGCCGTTGGCCTCGGCGCGCATGCGGTCCATGATCTCGTTCGTGATGTGCGGGATCACCTGCACGGTGTCGCCGAGGTACTCGCCGCGACGCTCCTTGGCGATGACGTCGGAGTACACCTGGCCGGTCGTCACATTGGCGCGACCGTGCAGGTTGACGTCGAGGAACCGCTCGTAGTGCCCGATGTCGAGGTCGGTCTCCGCACCGTCTTCGGTGACGAACACCTCACCGTGCTGGAACGGGTTCATCGTTCCCGGGTCGACGTTGAGGTACGGGTCGAGCTTCTGCATCGTGACGCTGAGGCCACGTGCGCGAAGGAGTCGGCCGAGGCTCGATGCCGTCAGGCCTTTTCCGAGGGAAGAGGCAACGCCTCCGGTGACAAAAATCTGCTTCGTCGTCTGATCCACCACGGAATGCCAGCCTACGTCATCGAACGGGGGCGGGCGACATCGCCTCGCGACGAATCGCGTCGGAGGAGGCAAGGAGTTGCTTCGCGTGCTCCACCGCAACCGCGCTGGAGGCATCGCCGCCCAGCATTCGCGCCAGCTCTTCGTGCCGGGCCTCACCTGTGACGCTCGTGACACCACTTTCCGTCACGGCGCCGTCGTGCGACTTGTGCACGACGAGGTGGTTGTCGGCGAACGCCGCGACCTGGGCGAGGTGCGTGACGACGATGACCTGTGCCTGTTCGGACAGTTTGGCCAGACGCGCGCCGATGTCGACCGCCGCCTCACCGCCGACACCGGCATCGACCTCGTCGAAGACGAACGTCGGCACCTCGCCCGTGCTGCTCACGACCTCGAGCGCGAGCATGACGCGGGAGAGCTCACCACCGGAGGCAGCCTTCGTCACCGGCTTCGGAGCCATGCCCTTGTTCGCCGCGAGCAGGAGCGCGACGTCGTCGATGCCGTGTTCGGTGGGCTTCACGATGCGCCCGTCCCCCAGCTCGAGGCCGGCTTCGGCCGCGTTGAGCGTGACGGCGACTTCGAGGCGCGCGGAGCCCATGGCAAGGTGGGCAAGCTCGGCGGTGACATCTTGGCCGAGCTTGGTAGCGGCCTCAACGCGCGCATCGTGCAGACGAAGCGCGAGGTCGGCCACCTTCGGCGTGAGCGAGGCGATCTCGGCGTCGATGGCCGAGACACGGTCGTCGGAGCCTGCCAACTCCTCGGCCTCGACTCCCGCTGCCGTGCGCCAGGCGACGACATCGGAGAGCTCGGGACCGAACGCCTTCATGAGGGCCGTGAGGGCCGCGCGACGCTGGTGCACGTCGGCAAGCCGCGCCGGATCCATGTCAATACCGGAGGCGTACCCCGAGACGTCGGCCGCGAGGTCGGCGGTCAACGTCTGGATCTCCTTGAGCCGGGTGACGTACTCGCCCAGTGAGGCGTCCAGCGACACCGCCGAGTCGAGCACACTTCGTGCGTGCGCGAGCAGCGCAAGAGCGTTGGGCTGGTCAGGGTCCGTCTCGTCACCGGCAAGTGCGCCGGCGGCCCCCGTGCCCGCCGCGAGGAGATCCTCGGCGTGGGTGAGCCGCTCGCTCTCCGCGGCGAGTTCGACGTCTTCCCCCTCCACGGGCTCGAGCTCGTCGATCCGTGCGATGCCGGCCTCGAGCATCGTGAGACGCTGCGCGCGCTCTTGAGCCTTCTGCGTCAGTTCACGCCGTTCGGCCCGAAGAGCCTTCAACCGGACGAAGCCTTCGCGGTACTGCTCGGCGAGAGCGGCCAACTCGGCACCCGCGAACGAGTCGAGCACCTCACGGTGTTCCTCGGGACGCTTGAGACGCCACTGATCGGCCTGACCGTGCACGGCAACGAGGTCGTGGCCGACCTGGGCCAACACCGACGCCGGCACGCTGCGCCCGGCGACATGAGCTCTGGACCGGCCTCCCGCAGCCACCGTGCGCGAGAGGATGAGTTCCTCGTCGCCGTCGAACTCGAACTCGTCGCGCAGCGTCGCGAGGGCAGCGTGGTCGTCAGGCAGGTCGAGGAAGCCCTCGACCACGGCACGCTTCTCCCCCGTGCGTACACGATCGGCGTCGGCGCGCTCGCCGAGGAGCAACCCCAGGCCGGAGACGACCATCGTCTTGCCTGCGCCGGTCTCACCGGTGACGACGTTGAGGCCCGGGCTCAGCTCCAACGTGGCGTCGGCGATGACACCCATGTTGCGAATGCGGATCTCCTTGAGCACGAGACCACTCTAGGGAGCCGACCGACCGATCGTCGTTCGAACACGCATTCGATTGGAGATTTCGCTCCTGGCGAACGATCTCAGGCGCGCGAGCCGCGCCACCCCGAGACCGAGAGGTCGAACTTGCGCACGAGACGATCCGTGAACGGAGCGGAGCTGAGACGCGCCAGGCGTACCGGCTTGGCACTCGCCACGACGTCGATCCGCGCACCGTCGGGCAGATCGAACGAACGTCGCCCGTCACACCACAACACTGCCTTCCCCTGCGCCCCCGGCACCAGTTCGACCGCGAGCCGAGCGGCCGGGCTGAGCACGAGGGGGCGCGCGAAGAGCGCGTGGGCGGAGATCGGCACGAGCAGGATGGCCTCGGTGTCGGGCCACACAACGGGCCCCCCGGCGCTGAAGGCATAGGCAGTCGAGCCCGTGGGGGTCGCGATGACGACGCCGTCCGCTCCCCATGTCGACAGCGGCCGGCCGTCGATCTCGACCGTCAGTTCGAGCATTCGCTCGCGTTCGGCTTTCTCCACACTGGCTTCGTTGAGAGCCCAGCCGCGGTACAGCTCGGTGGGGTCGTTCCCGCCGGACGAGGCGACGACCTCGAGCGTCGCCCGCTCCTCCACGCTCCAGCTGCGTTCGATGATGCCGCCGGCGATGCGGTCGACGTCCTCCATCTCGGCTTCTGCGAGAAAGCCGACGTGGCCGAGGTTGATGCCGAGCAGCGGCATGCCGGTGTCACGGCAGATCTCTGCTGCACGAAGGATCGTTCCGTCGCCACCGAGGACGACGGCCAACTCGCATCCCTGCGGCAACGTACCTTCGGCGAGCGTGACGACGTGGTCACGCTCTCGGATGCCAAAGGCCGTCAATTCGTCGGCGAATCCGACGACGGTGATGCCCTGCTCGGTGAGAGCGGACACGAGCCGCTCGGCCACGTCGAAGGCCTCAGGACGTCGCGAATGGCCGATGAGCAGGATGCGGCGGCTCATGTGTCGTCCCTCCCGGTGAGCTGGTCGATGGTGGCGCGCAGGGTCTCGTCGTCGAGGCCGCTGCCTTGGTTCTCACGGCGCAACCACACGAGGTATTCGTGGTTGCCGTGCGTACCCACCATGGGGCTCCACGCTATGCCATGGACGACGAGCGAAAGCCCGGTGGCCGTGGCGAGAACGCGTTCGAGACTCTCACGGCGCTGATCGCGCGACGTGACGACGCCGGTGCGCCCCAGACGTTCGCGGCCGACCTCGAACTGCGGCTTGACGAGCACGACGAGATGCCCGGCCTCCGCCAGGAGGAAGTTCATGTGCGGTAGCGCCAAAGTGAGCGAGATGAAGGACAGGTCACTCACGACAAGATCGAAAGGAGAGCCGTCCACCTTGTCGCGCGAGACGACGTCGCGGATGTTGAGGCCCTCGAGATCGGTGACGCGAGGGTCGCTCTTGACTGGTTCGGCCAGTTGTCCGTGGCCCACGTCGAGCGCCACGACATGCGTCGCACCACGCTCGAGCAGCACCTGGGTGAAGCCACCCGTCGAGGCACCGACGTCCACGGCACGTGCACCGGAAACGGCGCCCGCGAAGTCCGGGAAGGCCTCGAGCGCGGCAAGGAGCTTGCGCGCTGCGCGCCCGACGTAGGGGTCACGCTCCTCGCTCGTCGTGACGACGTCCGCATCTGCGACCTTGGTGGAGGCCTTGCGTTCGATCTGCCCGTTGACGGCGACACTGCCGCGTGCGAGAGCCTCCTTGGCCTGGGCCCGCGAACGCACGAGACCCCGCTCGACGAGCGCCGCGTCGAGCCGGGTCTGGCCGCTCACGATCCGGCCTCCTGCAGGCGACGCTGCAACTGTTCGTGCACCGCCTCGGCGGCCTCGATGACGCCGCCGGCGTCCTCGCGCGCACCGTCGACGAACTCCTCGGTGGACTTCGACAGCGTCTCGAGCGCCGCATCGACAGCCCCGTCGTGCTGCGTTTCCCCACCGCCCGCGGGACCGCCTGCGCGATTGAGGTCGCGCGGGGAAGGAACGGCCGTCATGCCGAGCGCACCGTGAGGTCCGTGAACCGATGACGGGCGCCGTCCGCGTCGAGCTCGCCGGCGTCGACCTCGGCCCACGTCGCGCGCAGCAGCGCGCGCGCCTGGGACCAGGTCAGGGCGTCGTGCGAGGTGCCGGGGGCGGAAGGGTCCTCGTCGTAGGGCTTCGCCAGGGACCGCAGGTCTTCGACCACGAACGTGGGCCGACGCTCTGGGGCCGCAGCCGCCGCATCGGCAAGATCGTGCACGCCGGTGAGGACGAGCACGGAATCCATACCCGCACGCACGGCGCCCTCGATGTCGGTCTCAAGCCGGTCGCCGATGGCCAGTACCTGGTGCGCGTCGATGCCGCTGCGTCGCGCTGCCATCTCGTACATCGTGGGCATCGGCTTGCCTGCCACCTCCGGGTCCACGCCGACGGCGTTGCGTACCGCGCCCACGAGCGAACCGTTGCCCGGCGCGACTCCACGGTCGGTGGGGAGGGTGAGATCGGTGTTCGTCGCCATCCAGCGTGCCCCGCCGGCGACGGCGAAACCCGCCTCCGCGAGGTCACTCGCACGCACGTCCGCGCCGTACCCCTGGAGCACAGCCTCGACCGGCGTGCCGTCCCGGGCCTCCTGGGGCGACACCGGCGTCAAGCCCGCCTCGGTGAGCGCGACACCCACACCGGCGCCCCCGACGGCGAGCACCCGAGCTTTCGCCGTGAGCGACCCCGCCAGGAGGTAGGCACCCGCTGCCGAGGAGTTGACGACGTCGGCGTCGTCAACCACGAGGCCGAACTCACGCAGGTGCCCCGCGACCTCGGCCGGGGTACGCGACGCGTTGTTCGTCGCATAGACGACGTGGGCACCGTTGTCTGATGCCGCCGTCAACGCCTCGACAGCGTGCTCGATCGGCTCGGGACCGGCGTACACGACCCCGTCGAGATCGCAGACGATCGCCGCGTACCGAGCGATCAACGCATCAGCCACGAGAGCTGCCGTCGTCGAACGTCGCGCGAGGAACGCTGCGCTCTCCGGAGGACTCCGCCTCCGGGGCGTCAGACTCCACGATGTTGTCGCTCACCGCATGCTCGTTGGCCGCAGCATCTGCGTATGCCTCGGTCGTCGGCTCAGCAGATATGGCCTCCGGGCGCTGCGGCTGCACCGCCCCGTACTCGGACAGGTCGATCTCGGCAAGGCGCGGGTCCTGCTCGTCCTCGTCGTCGGGCGTGAGGTCGGTCAGCTCGAAGCCGTCGATCTGGTCGATGCGGTCACCCGCGTCCGTCTCACCGTCCCGGTCGGCCTCGCCGGCCTTGACGAACCACTCGCGCGCCTCGTCCGACTCGCCGAGGTCCATGAGGGCATCGGCGTACGCGTAGAACAGACGGGCTGCCCACGGCTGGGTCGTGGCCTTCTGCAGCGCCGGAAGACGCAGGCCCACGACCGCCGCACGCGCCTGGCCCATGTCGCGCCGGACGCCCGACACGACGATGGCCAGTTCGATGTTGTCCGCCTCCGGCAGACGCTGAGCCTCCGTCGAGTTGGCGAGTTCGAGAGCACGCTCGTAGCGGCCGAGGCCGCGCTCACAATCGACCATGTACGGCAGCAGGTGATCCGAACCCGACAGACGGCGAGCCGTGCGGAACTCCCGCAACGCCTCGGCGTACTCACCCGTGCGGTAGAGCACGAGACCGAGGGCCTCGCGGGCCGCCGGAACTCGGCCGGCACGCGACACCGCGTGCTGCGCGTGGTCCAGAGCCTTCTCCGGGTTCTCCTCTAGCAGTTCGGCTGCGGCCACGAGGTGACGCGCCACGCCTTCTGCGTTGTCCTTGCTCAGCGTGCGCAACTGCTGACGCACCGACTTGTCGAGCTCGTAGCCCGTGATCTCCTCCGGAAGCATCGGCTCGGGACGACGACGGGGACGCTCGTCACCGGTCGCCTTCGCGTCCCAGCTGCGCGGGCCGCGGATCTGGCTCTGCTCGTCCGACCAGCCGGCGCCGCGGTCACCGCGACCGTCGAACCCGCCGCGACGCTCGAACCCGCGGCCGCGATCACGTCCGCCGTCGCGTCCCCCACGCTCGAAGCCGTCCCGTCGGTCGCGGGAATCGAAACCACGCCCGCGGTCGGAGGAACCAACGCTGCGCCCACCCGAGCGCGCGCCGTCGCGGTCTCCGAAGCCCCGGCGCTCTCCGTCACGTCCGGCCCCGCCCCGCTCGTCACGTCCGCGAAAGCCACCGCGCTCAGAGCGCTCGTCGCGACGCCCATAGCCGCCCCGGTCGGATCGTTCATCGCGCCGGCCATGGCCGCCGCGATCATCACGGCCACCGTAGCCGCCACGACCATTGGGCTCGTCGCGGTTGCCGTAGCCTCCGCGCTGCGGCCGATCGTCACGACGCCCCTGATACTCACGGTCTTCGCGACGGCCGTAACCTCCGCGCTCACCCTGCGCCCCACGCGAGAAACCGCCATCGCGGCGTTCGAAGCGACGCTCACCATCACGCGAGTCCTGTCGGCGGTAGCCACCCCGAACCTCCCGAGACTCCCCGCGACGCGCACCGCCACGGACTTCACGTCGATCGAAACCACCGCGGCGCTCGTCATCGCGGGGACCACGGTCATCGAAGCGACCGTAGCCCCCACGATCGCCATATCCCCCGCGGCGGTCGTCGCCTCGGGAGGCACCACGGGACGACTCACGGAAGCCGTCCCCGCGTGGCTGACCTTCACCACGCGATTCGTCGCGGCGATCCGAACGGTAGGTGTCGTCACCCCGACGCTGATCACGAGAACCGTCGCGCCGCGGAGCGTCACGACGATCCGAACGAGCGCTGGACCAACGCTGGCTTCGCTGGCGCTCGGCGCCCTCTGAGGATGCGTTGTCGTTGCGCTCTTCGGACATGGTTTCCTCTCGGTTGGTACGACGATTTCATCGTCGCACAGGCCTCCGACAACCGCGGCCCGGCAGGCTATGGAGCCGAGTACCAACACGTCGAAGCAAAGACTTTTGGGTATGCGAGAAAAGGGGGTTCTCGAACCTGAACCGTTGTCGGTGTGGGCCGAGCCGTTGGGCTACAAGGCCGTCACACGTGTGACACGTTCAGATCGTTCGAGAACCCC